>NZ_LATL02000162.1 GCF_000972705.2 Limnoraphis robusta CS-951
CAATGCCATACTCTGCGATAATTAGGTATGGCTAAATTTGTTAAACCCAATGAAGCAGCTAACACTCTGGGAGTTGGCCTCCGAACACTCAGACGATGGGAAGCAGACGGTAAAATCAACACAATCAAAACGCCGTCAGGACAAAGGCGATACGACATCGAAAAGTTCATCAAAGAGGAATCAGAAAACGGAGGAAGACGCGCCACTGTTATCTATGCTCGCGTCTCTACCCAACCTCAAAAATCCGACCTTGATAGACAAGTTGAAAGACTATCAATGCTCTTTCTGTAAAGGGAGAAGCGTCGTTTAGAAGCTGTCGTCAACCCGTTCAATCCATTAAGTTCCACAGAGTCAACTTCAACGGAAAAACGTGGTATCCTACTCTGGTCAAGGGACTTAACTTTAGAGTTTCTGAACCCTTGCAAAAAACCAACTTTGCAACCCAGTTAGTTAGAGACAGAAAACGATGGTTTGCCTGTATTCCTGTATTAGAAGAAGTCAAACCCAAAGAGTTGGACAGAGTAATCGCATTAGATCCTGGAGTTAGAACATTCCTGACAGGCTACGACGGCGAATCATTTCAAGAGTTTGGCGGGGCAGACATTGGACGCATCCAACGGCTGTGTTCTCACCTCGACAATCTCTTGAGTCGAGCGTCTAAAGCTTGTCGCAAACAAAAGCGACGAATGAATCAGGCAGCCAATCGAATCAGGGTGAGGATTCACAACTTAGTCTCGGAGTGCCACAAGCAAGTAGCCAACTATATCACGAGTCAATACAAGGTTATCTTCTTGCCAACCTTTGAGACTTCACAGATGGTTGTCAAATCTAAGCGAAAGCTAAATAGCAAAACAGCAAGGCAAATGCTAACTTGGTCTCATTATCGGTTCAAGTTGCACTTGAAACAAGTAGCTAAGAAACGTGGAGTTGCAGTGATTGACGTCAATGAATCTTACACTTCAAAGACCTGTACTAAGTGCGGACATCAGCACTCAAAACTAGGTGCCTCGAAGATATTCAAATGCCCCGGTTGTGGTCACGAACATGACCGAGACTGGGGCGGCGCACGGAACATTATGATTCGTGCTTTGAGGGACGGCTCCTTTGCTCTCAACCTATCGGTTGAAGGCATTGCCATCGCGTCAGATGTGTTTGTCCACAGATGTACAGCGTAACACCGTCAGCTGAAAGCCAATTCTTTGCTAGACCCCCACAAAGCTCACTGCCATTTTCCTCGCCGTCGAATTTGTAACAGCAATTGAGAAACCAAGACCATAATCGGTAATTCGATTAATGGGCCAATAACTAATGTTAAAGCAATTAAAGGTCGATGGGGAAACGCAGAAGCAGCAATAGCAAGGGATAATGGAGAGTTACGCGCTAAAGTGGTGCAGCTTAAACAGGCAAATTCTGGATAGGAGAACCTGAAGTAGCGTCCGACTTGATCAGCTAAAATAAAATTAGTAACAAAAAATAGAACAACAGGGAATAGAAGTTTAAAAAATAACTCTGGACGTTGGGTGAGCGTTTGTCCTTCAGATGCAAAGATAGCAACAATAGCGAGATTAAGGCTAAGAACTTGAAATACAGTAACATTTGATAATCTTTGCTGAAACCAAATCTCTCCTTTCCATCTTAAAATTAATCTTCGAGAAACAGTAGCAAGCAATAACGGAATCAGGAGTACCCACAGCACACTTTCAAAAAGCCTGACAGGGTTTAACTCAACCAACGTTCCTACAAAAAAGAGGAGATAAACAGGCAGCAAAACAACTTGTAATATTAGGTTTAAAGGCAGTAAAGCTGTTGCTAAAGCCACATCTCCCCCCGCAATCCCAGTAAACACTAAATACCAGTCGGTACAGGGTGTGACCATCAGCATAATCAACCCCACCCAAAGATCCGGGCTATCTTGTAAAAAAATAGCACCCAAACCCCAAGCAAAAAGGGGAGTCCAGAGAAAGTTAATCGCGAGACTGGCTAAAGCAACTTTAGAATTTCTGAACGCTTCCCCAAAATGATGGAGAGATAGCGGTAGAAACGTTGCATACAGCATCAAGGCTAACAGAGGAACGATCAGATTTGGAGCCAGTTCACTCAGCCCTGCAACCTGCGCTAAAATTAAACCGATACCAACCGAAAATAGAACTAAAAACGGTTGTATCTGATCAAACCTGGTCATGTTTTCACTGCAAACATTATTTGATGAGGAAATGGAGGGGTATTAGGGGTTAAAATCCCTGTCTAAAAACTAAAGTCCTCTTAAGAGGACTAAACTTCGGTAAACTGAAAAGACTGGCGATTAAGCGGGAATGGCTTTAAGAGTCAGCATGGCTTGATCAACATGGGCTTTAAAATCAAGCATCGAATCAAAAATGTGCCGCACAACGCCTTGTTTATCAATCACATAAGTGACTCGCCCCGGAAGTATCCACAATGTCGCCGGAACTCCGTAAAGTTGACGAACTTTATTGCTAGAATCACTCAGCAAGACGAAGGGTAAATTGTATTTGTTGGCAAATTGTTTGTGATCATTCATTGAGTCCGAACTCACACCAATGACCTCAGCACCCGCATCTTTAAAAACTTGATAACTATCGCGAAATGCACAAGCTTCAGCAGTACATCCCGGCGTATCGTCCTTCGGGTAAAAATACAGCACAACTGCCGTTTTTCCCCGGAAGTCTCCTAAACTCACTGATTCTCCGGTTTGAGACGTTAAGGTAAAATTAGGTGCCGTGTCTCCGACTTTAACCGTCATATTTGCTCTACCCTGTGACTTTAATCTGAAAAAATTATTAACTTTTGTTATGATAACGCAAACAGGAAGAGTGTTGTATGTAGGGGCGCACCTCTGAACAAATGTATGTCTTCCCACAAATAAGTTATATAAACCCGCCCCGGCTGATCACTCAGAAATAGGAATCTTTGTAGTCGGGGGCGAGAATATGTAGATTGTTAATCACAAATACAACTCTTTGTAGAACCCGCCCCTAGAACACTGGTCACTGATAACTGTAAAAAGGAGTCCAACCTTATGGGAACTCAATCTTATCTAGATACAGATCTCGATATTGCGCCCTTTATCGATCACACCCTACTCAACCCCGCCGCTACCCCTGAGCAAATCGAACAATGCTGTAATGAAGCGTTACGATACAAATTCGCAGCAGTTTGTGTCTATCCCAGCTACGTGCGTCAAGTTGCGGATATACTACAAGGTCAATCCCCGAAAGTTTGCAGTGTGATTGGCTTTCCCAGTGGCGCAACGACTTCTGCTGTCAAACTCTATGAAAGCTTAGAAGCCGTTGAAAATGGGGCGACTGAGTTGGACGTCATGATTAATTTAAGTTGGGTAAAAACGGCAAAAACCGAGGAACTGTACCGAGAAATTGCTGAAATCTGCGAACAAACTGATCAAAGCGTTAAAGCGATACTAGAAACGGCCGTTCTGACAGATGCCGAAAAACAACTTGCCGCCGAAGTTTTAATGGATGCCGGAGTGGATTTTCTCAAAACCAGTACAGGCTTATATGGGGGAGCAACCGTTGCTGATGTGCGTCTACTTAAAAATCTTACCAGAGGACGGATTGGGATTAAAGCTTCCGGTGGAATTACCACCTACTTTCAAGCCGCCGATCTGATTCTAGCCGGAGCCAATCGTTTAGGAACCTCTCGCGGTGTTCATTTACTCTCTCAGCGAGATGAAACCGATCAAAATCATTAACCCAATCCTGCTATGAATAGAACTTACACCGCTACCGGAATTAATTTAAAGGGAACTGCCTTAGGAGAGTCCGATCGCATCCTAACGATTTTAACCCCTGAATACGGCCTGATTCGAGCCGTAGCCCCCGGAACCCGAAAACCCCGCTCTAAACTGGGGGGGCGTTGTGAATTGTTTGTTGTCAATGAACTGTTGCTGTCTAAAGGGCGATCGCTCGATCGCATTACCCAAGCAGACATGATTAAATCCTACGGAGGTTTGAGTCAAAATCTCGGTAAACTTGCGGCGAGTCAGTATTTAGCTGAATTAGTGTTATTGATCGCCCTGAGTGAACAACCCCAAGAAGAACTCTTTTTATTGTTTAATGAACATTTAGAGCGGCTTGAAAATTTGTCCAATACCCCGGAAATCGAAAATATCACCGCTATTATTGCTACTCTGACGCAGGGGATGTTTCACCTCCTCGCTTGGACAGGTGTTGCTCCCCAAGTTCAACACTGTTGTCTCACACAACGTCCCCTCGTGGCGAATTTCAGCGATCCTGATTGGCGAGTCGGTTTTAGCCTCGATGCAGGGGGAACTATCAGTCTAGAGGCGGAAAAACCGATTCCGAAAACGAGCGATCGCCATCCTAGAGCCATTTCTCAAGGCTTTGGGGGGCAGCTCCATGTTAAACTAAGTGCAGTTCAGTTAGCTATCTTGCAAAGATTAGCTCATCCCCAATTGAGTGAGCAGCTTGAATGGGAGCTAAAGTCTCAACAAAGGGCTACTCTGTCAACCGCCCCCTCTATTGCCTTATCTGATTGGGTATCGGTTGAACGCCTTCTGCGGCGCTATGCTGAGTATCAATTAGGACGTGCTATTCGTTCTGCTGCCTTGATTGACACCTATGTTGAGCAATTTCAACTGAGCTATTCATTTTGAAGTCTAGGTTAAACTCGTTTTCTAGATTTTAATCAGAATACTCAACAATTGGGTTTTCGGACTGACCATTGGGGTGATCCCGTTCATCAAACAAGAGTTAGGCTGAACTCGCTATGCTCAATGATCGGCATCATTGCCATTTTATGAGGGAAACACATTCAAAAAAATTGGCTCACAAACCTGTTAAAAAATATTAAGTTAATCGTTTTTATCCTCTAACATTACCGCAATTGAGTCGCGTTTTCTGAACTTCCCGAATTTGCTAATTTTGCTATATCTTTTAAAAAATAATGCGATCGCTAAATCCCGAGAAAAAGTCTTTTGATCAAAAATCCCACCTCACCAAAGAGGTAAAAAATGGTTATGTAGACGGTTTTTCAACTGCTGAAATTCCTTCAAAACCTGAAAGCAATGGAAATGGAAATCATCCGTCAAAATCGACGAGCAATCCCATCAAAAGCCAGCCATCTGTTTCGTCAGATATGCTACTAGAAAAAGAGGAACGGGGCTTTTGGCCTGTACTCAAAAATCAGAACTTCTTAGTTCTCTGGAGTGGGCAGGTCTTTTCTCAACTCGCAGATAAAGTTTATCTAGTTTTGATGATTGCCTTGATTTCTACTCGCTTTCAGCAAGCGGATCAAACGATTAGCGGTTGGGTTTCAGCCGTGATGATTGCCTTTACCATTCCCGCCGTATTATTTGGGGCAGCCGCCGGAGCCTATGTTGATAGGTGGCCGAAAAAAGCTGTTTTGGTACTAACGAATCTCCTACGAGGTGGATTTGTTTTGCTGCTGCCTCTACTACTTTGGCTCTCCAATAATATGAATTTAGGTCAACTCCCCTTGGGGTTTTGCCTATTACTCACGATTACGTTTTTAGTGTCTACCTTAACTCAGTTTTTTGCTCCCGCCGAACAAGCGGCTATTCCCTTAATTGTTAAACGAAATCATTTATTATCGGCTAACTCACTGTATACCACAACAATGATGGCTTCAGTGATTATTGGTTTTGCCGTAGGAGAACCCCTTTTAGCACTCGCCGATCTATTCTTTGAAAAAATCGGTTGGGGGATGAATATTGGCAAAGAATTAATCGTAGGAGGAGCTTATGCGATCGCGGGCTTGCTATTAATGGGACTGAAACTGCGAGAAAAAAGAGACTTTAACCAACTTGAAAGTCCTCATATTTTAGAAGATTTACGCGATGGGGTGAAATATCTCAGTAATCATCATAAAGTTCGCAATGCCCTGATTCAACTGATTATTTTATTTAGCATTTTTGCCGCTCTTGCGGTTCTCGCGGTGCGTTTAGCAGAGATCATCCCTGAACTCAAATCTTCTCAATTTGGCTTTTTACTAGCCGCCGCAGGTGTGGGGATGGCGATTGGTGCCGCTCTACTGGGCCACCTGGGGCATCGATTCTCTCACATCCAGCTTGCATTAATTGGTTCAATTGGACTGGCGACTTGTTTGATGGGTCTGGCTATATTTGGCCAACAGCTCATTTCTACTTTTGTATTGATAATTATATTGGGTCTGTGTGCGTCGGTGGTTGCTATCCCCATGCAAACGACTATCCAAGCGGAAACACCCGAAGAAATGCGGGGAAAAGTCTTTGGCTTGCAAAATAATGCAGTTAATATTGCTCTGAGTTTACCGCTTGCTTTAGCAGGAGTCGCAGAAACCTATCTGGGCTTGTCCGCAGTCTTTGTTGGTTTAGGCGCGATGGCAACGGTTGGCGGGATTTTAACCTGGTACATCTCGATACAAGAAACTTAGGCAAAAGGCAACAGGCAGTCAGAAGTCAGTAGAACTGTAAACTGTTCACTGTTCTACCCCCAGAGAAGGATAATCAGTGAATTTCGATGCGGAGAAGCTTATTCATGGTAAATTCATCCAAAACCAACGAATAAAACTCTTATTGACCTGTGCATATAGCTTGGCTTGGAAAAAAATCACCGTTTTGTGGGAATGTTACCTATTCGAGAGAAGTCACCAACAGCCTATTAGACCGAGGATATCAAGTCAGTTTCCTCCATTTTGCCTCAGAACTCTCTAACGCTGAACGTCGAGAGGAATGGCCGGTAGAAAATGGGAAATGGAAAATCGGGACTCAGAATTGGCCGTTGGGTAGCGAGGGGCGGACATCCCCTGTGATGACTCAAGAAGTTCCTCTGCCTTGTCTGTACAAATCCCAAATCTATACCATTCCCACGTTCAAATCGAGTAAGGTCTTAATGCAGTCGTTGCGACAATTGAAACCCGATTTGGTTCATGCGTCGTTAACGCTATCACCGCTCGATTTTGTGCTTCCCGAAATTTGTGAGGAACTGAATCTGCCCTTGGTGGCGACTTTTCATCCACCTTTTGATCGCAAACTTCGTAATTTGACATCGGGAACCCAACACCTGATGTATCAAATTTATGCCCCTTTTCTGGCAAATTACGATTCTGTAATTGTCTTTTCACAAATTCAACGAGATTTGTTAGTCCGGTTGGGTGTCTCTCAACAAAAAGTTGTGGTCATTCCCAATGGGGTTGATGAACTGAAATATTCTCCAGGGCCATCACGTCTGAAATCTCAACTCAAAACAGAGCGAGTGTTTGTCTATCAAGGTCGCCTCGCCCCTGAAAAAAATGTTGAGTCTCTCCTCAAAGCTTGGAAAAAGTTGGAAATGGGGCGAGATTCTCGATTGGTGATTGTTGGGGATGGGCCGCTAGCGACGTCGTTACAGATGTACTATGGCCTCGAAGATGGCATAATCTGGTTAGGCTTTGTTGGGGATGAAGACCAACGCATTGAAATTTTACGGGGAGCTGATGTCTTTATTTTACCCTCTTTAGTCGAGGGGTTATCGCTATCATTACTTGAAGCAATGGCTTGTGGTGTCGCCTGTATTGCCACAGATGCAGGGGCTGATGGAGAAGTCCTCGAAGGAGGGGCTGGAATCGTCTTAGAAACCCACGCTGTAGCGACTCAGTTGCGAACTTTATTACCCCTGTTTCGAGATCATCGAGAGTTAACCACGCTCTTAGGATACAAAGCTCGTCAGCGTGTCTTAGAACGGTATACACTCAGTCGGAATATTACGCAAATGGAACAGTTGTATGCTGAGATTGTCCAACAAAAGCACTTAACCTACCCGCGTTGGTAAGTCGCTATCTGTTTTCCCCGATGCTTTCGGCCAATCGAACTCGGAGTTGCTAACTTTCTGTTAAAAAGGGATTCCGCGATTGGGGTTGAACTCTCGGGGGAGATGTTAGCAAACCGACGATGAATGATAGCTAATCACGATAGGATTGATGGTGAACCGAGAACGAATAATTGTTGTCTTGGGGGTTGTCAGTGCGATTGCTTCTCTGGTGATTGGGATGGCTAGAACGGCAACTGTATCTGAACTTCCGCACAAAAAACCTGACTATGAACGACTCTCAAAAATGTTAGCTGCTGGTGCTTTTCTCAAAGCAGACAGACAAACTTATCGGATGATGTTGATGGTGCTTCAGAAATATCCCGATCAGCTCTCGAAATCGGTTTATTTGACTGAAGGGGATATTGCTAAATTTCCCTGTGAAGATTTACTCAAGATTGATCAACTCTGGGATCAATATAGTCGAGGGAAATTTAGCTTTAGAACTCAGCAGAAAATTTGGATGAATCTTCAACATCGTCAGATTTCAAAATCATTGAGTCTATCAGAATTATTTGAATATTATGCCCAAGAAGTCAACTGGAGATCGGCTCAAAGTTGGAAATCCTACGAGGAATTAACCTTTGATTTTCAGGCAAATCCCGGACATTTACCTGCCCTAGCTTCAGGGGGTTCCGTAACAAAAGATGTTCAGGTGAAAGATTTCAAGCAAAAAACGGATGTGCCGCTTTGGGGATTTAACGTTAACTGTGTTCGAGCCAATCAAGATGAGCCGTTGATGAAATGTACACCAAATCTCAGTCCGGCTATTTTTTCTCGTTTAGCAAGTTGTCAACTTAAAAAGTGATGTACCTACAAGTCGCGCTTGCGCTTTCAGTGTAGGCTTCTGATACTCAAAAAGAGCGCTCAGAACTTCCTTTGAGGTACTTTTAGTAATAGATTCAACAATTACAGGCTTCCCTCTACGGCGTTTTATAGTCGGGAACACATCCAGCCCGACTCTTTTTATGTTAATTGATGCGTTAACGTCCCTATCAACAATTAACTTTAATTCCAAATCAAAATACTCCCGAATATTTCGGTCAGTAAATACAAATTCATCTCGATAAGAAAGAAGCTGAGATGTATAGTTAGGCTTGACTTCGACAACAGTAGCGTTAGCTTTTGCGGCTACCTGACCTAGCACGTCAAAAAACTGACCAAAAGCGGCATCTAACCAAGACTTGTTAAGTCCAGACTTGGAAGATTGACCATTGGAAATAAAGGTTCCATTCTGATCAACTTTAGATGGATTTCGACGGGTCAATCCTTTAAGGTCTAGCTTCTCACAAAAAAAGAATTTTTTACCCGTATGTACCAGTTTATAAGCAGTTTTGTACTGAAAGTCTTTACGACTTCTGGCTATGCTTTGATGAACACGGGCTTCTTTTTTTGCTAGCTTTCGTCTGGCTTTGCTGCCTTGATTGCGCTTGTTTTTGCGCTGCGATACTGCGGTTAATTTGTCTTGATTTCGACGCAATGGCTTAAGGGATGGGAGTTTTTCACCATCGGAGGTTGCCAAATAAAAATCTCTGTCCAAGACTGCATCTATCCCTATTGAATTTTCCCAGGTTGCCTCAATATTATCTGGGGTGAACTTGGGTACAGATTTGTCCTCTAAACTGAGACTGCAATACCATCCATCTGCTTTCTTGGTTATTGATAGCTGTTTCAAGATTGAACGCGACGGCATTGCTCTGTGTGTTTTCAGTTTAATGAAACCGATTTTAGGAATTTTCACGAACAACCATTTTCCGTTAATGGTGCAAAACTTTAACCAAGAATCATCGGCATCTGGGAAGTTTAATGTCCGGTATCTGGCAGCATTTTTAAACCGAGGTTTTCCACTTCGCTTTCCGTTCTTGTCACCCGCAATAAATCTGTCAAAAGATTTTTGAACCCTTTTACAAACATCCTGAAGCACGCTTGAATAAACTTCAGTGAAATCTATCAACTCCCCAGACCAATCAACCTTAACCAAGTCTTGTTTGAGAACTGGTAGCTGTTTTTTCTGATTGTAGAAGTTTGGTTGTTCTTTGAGAACGGGTAAATGGCAGATTAACAGGCAAGCGTTCACAGGGCATCGATTTTGCTCCCACCAGTCAAACCGTTCGCCCAACATTCGGTTGTACCAGTATCGACAAACTCTGAGCCATCGGTTCAGTGTGACAGTTTGTTGAGTCTCTGGATATAGTCGATACTGGTATGTGTACTTCATCGGTGTTGGCTTTTTGATTACACTGATTATAGCAGGTAAGGTGTAATTCTTATGAATAATGATTTTTTATCAAGGGGTCGGTCTGTCTCTGACTTAAAAGCGCATTTGGTGCTGACGACCAAGTACAGGCGTAAAGTGTTTACTGGCGAGATGATTAGCCGTTTGCATGAGATTTTTGAAAACTTGCTCAATCAACAAGACTGCAAGTTGGTAAGTTTTGATGGAGAAAAAGACCATGTTCATCTGCTTTTTCAGTATCATCCAGATATTCATTTGAGCAAGCTTGTTAATTCGTTAAAGAGTGTTTCAAGCCGAAAAATCAGAGTAGAGTTTGGCGAACAATTAACCGAAATCTACTTGAAAAAACCTGTGTTGTGGAACAGTTCTTACTTTGTGGCTAGTTGTGGGGGTGTTACGATTTCTACTCTCAAAAAATATATTCAAAACCAAAACTCCCCTGACGAATGAATCAAGTCCCTGTGCAAAATTCATCCCACGCTACGTCTGACGACACGCTTCGCGAACACGCTTCGCTTTGAGAGGTGGGGCTTCTTTTGCCGGAAGCTAATTTTATTTGTTGAATTACCCGAAAAAAGGGACACCCCGAAGAGTGAACCCTTTTCAGAAAAGTATTCCTCGAGGTTCCCTAATTTCAGTGGTTTTTAATGACTAATCTAAGCGGGGATGGCGGTCGGTTCCCCCATTGAGATCAGGTGCATTATAGATCCCAAATTCGTTGATTCCAGCATCACGCATAATCGCTTCAGCTTGAACTAATTGAGCGTCTGTTCCACTAACCATTAACAAGTAATCACCTGCTTTGACGCGATTTTCATAGACTTTTGCATTATCTTCTGGAATTCCCATTCCCGTTAATGATCCCACCAGTCCTCCCGTCAAAGCACCAATACCTGCACCGGCTGCGGTTGTTCCTAATGCAGATAATTCTCCGGCAACGAGCGCTGGCCCTACTCCCGGAATTGCCAAGCTCCCTAAACCAACGAGTAAACCTGTGATACCACCTAAAACGGTACCTGTTACTGCACCAATTCCCGCACCTTCAGACGCTTCGTTTCCTTCTCCATGATCTCTAATTTCGTCGGCCCCTTCAACGTCATCAATGTTTCGGGCAATTAAGGAAACTCGATTCATATCATAATTGGCATCTTTAAATTTACGAATTGCTCTCTCGATATCATGGCGATCTTTGAAAACGCCTACAGCACGTCTGTAAAGCTCAGTACCTTCAGTAGTAGCTCTCATTGTTAACCTCATCGATTTCGACTCTTATCCCTAAGATCCCTCAATTTCATCGCTTTCACATCCCTCTCGGGTAACAGTTGGGTCTAGAGACTAATCTATAAAAAGGAATAAATTTCTGTGCGGCAATTCTCTCTAAAGAGGGTAGATTTAGGTAAAATTATTAATAATATCTCTGAAGGATGAACGATCAATATAAATAA
>NZ_LATL02000163.1 GCF_000972705.2 Limnoraphis robusta CS-951
TTGGAGAATCCCCTTTCTTTAGAAATGGGGAGTATGTCAAAGCACTTGCTAATCCCACTTGAGCCTACCCGCCGTGTAGGCTTTTGCTTTTTTTTGAGGTGTTGAATCTCCCCTTGAATGTTAATTCAACCTGAGATCTTGCACCCGTGTCAGAAACCAGGTTTCTTGCGACTGCAATCAGCTTGTTAATATTTTTCGTTATCGCGCACCGGGTTTCTAAGGTCTTGTTGAGTCCGGGTGCAAAATGTGAATTTTACCTGAGACGGGGAACGCAGGGGAGAAAGGATTCAGTACAATCCGGTTATTTTTATGAATTCTATCTATCGATAACTGATAAGATTATCAGTACAATTGCCCTGGATTCTTACAAAAATAGGAAGATGTCCCGACTGAACAGCAGAAAGAATTTCTGGAAATTCTTGGCTTGACTCTGGGTGACGATCTAGATTGAGAATTTTAGCAATAATTGTGATCACTACAACCGCGATCAATTTCAGCAAGTAATATGAGATTACAAGACTTTTTGGGTACAGATATCAAGTATGATGTCAATAAAATTGATGCAGACCCTGATCTGAGTCGTCAGATTCAGATTCGCCTGATTGACTTAGGACTTCTTGATCCGCCCGCCGATGGTATTTTTGGCCCGAAGTCAACAGCCTCACTGCATCAATTTCAAAAGCTGATGAAATGTGGTGAACCGGGTTATTTAGGAGCAGTAACAGCCCAGAAATTAATTGAAGCTAAAATATCAGAAATTCCCATTCTCACCCCCATTTTGAAAACGGTCAAAAGTACCGTTTTTAAACTAAAACCTATCGCTTCATCTCAGTTGACTGACTCTGAAAAATTCCCAGTTGCTGGAGGTCAAGAGTTTGCCGTTTTGGCTTATGATCCCATCCGAGGACATCTAAGAGTTGCCCTTCGCAGTCAAAGCTTCGGGGGATATTCTATGTTATACATTTGGGCCGCTCATGCCGAAATTTATGAGGATGAAAAGTTAGTTTATCCTCAGCCTTTACCCAAAAGTTATCGATTGAATAATGTTCCTTATCGTTCTCAATTGGATAATTTTTTAAATCCAACGGGTGCCTGTAATGTGACTTCTATCGGGATGTGTTTGGAGTATTTGAAAGCACCGAGACGTGTTAGTTATGGACAGTTTGAAGATGAACTGTATGAGTATGCACTCAACAAAGGCTATAGCCGACATAATCCCTATGATTTAGCTCGAATTGTTCGAGATTATGGGTGTCAAGATTATTTTACAGAATATGCCATTATTGAAGATGTTCAAGACTGGGTTTCGGCTGGAAATCCTTCTGTGATTCATGGCTACTTTACCTCCTTTGGTCATATCCTGGTGGTTGTTGGATATGATGAATACGGGTTTATTGTTCATGATCCCTATGGAGAATGGTTCTCAACCGGATATCGCACCGATTTAAGTGGTGCTTATCTCCATTATTCTTATGGATTAATTCGGCGGCTTTGTATCCCCGATGGCAGTTTTTGGGTTCACTTTATTTCTAAGTAAAAGCAGGAGGTTGGTGACTCACTTTAAACGGTTCTGATCAAAGGATAATCAATTCCCCAATTTCCCTCACCTAATTTCATACTTAAATCTAGCCAAGTTGAACGAGTAATTGGGGCGCTGGTAGAGATATAATCAACGCCAGTTTCCGCAACAGCGCGAATCGTTTCTAGGGTAATATTACCGGAGGCTTCGATTTTAATTCGGTTATTATAACTCCGAATTGTCTCCACCGCTTCCAACATGATTGACAGGGCCATATTATCCAGCATAATAATATCAGCTTGATTCTCTAACGCTGTCTGAACTTGTTCGAGGGTTTCTGTTTCGACTTCTATCGTTAGAGGATAGGGAATTTTTCCTCGAATTTGGGCGATCGCTTCTTGTATTCCGCCTGCGGCCGCGATATGATTATCTTTAATCATCACGGCGTCATCCAGCCCGAAACGATGATTGATTGCCCCTCCCACTTGGGTCGCGTATTTTTCTAACAGTCGCAGTCCTGGCGTGGTTTTACGAGTATCTACCAGTTGTGTCGGGAAGTCAGAAAGAGCAACTGTGTATCGGTTCGTTAGAGTGGCTATTCCACTTAACCGCATCGCTAGGTTCAACGCGACTCGTTCCCCGGTTAACAAAGCTGCTAATGGCCCTTTGAGTTGGGCGATCGTTTGTCCGACTTCACACCATTGCCCTTCTGAAACGATCGCTGTAAACTCTACTTCGTGATCTAACAGTTCAAACACTCGCGCCGCTATTGTTAATCCCGCAACCATTCCCGACTCTTTCACCACCCAATAGGCGCTTCCTGAAGGACGATTTTGCAGTAACAGACTCGCTGTCGTGCGATCGCCTCGCCCAATATCTTCACACAGCCATTGTTGCAAAAGCGGATCTAAAATAATCCAGGGAGGTAAAATCGCGTTCATGCTTGATTCTGATTAACACATACCCATCAAAAACCAGAGCCTCCCTCCGTTTATCACTGGAAGAGAAGCTCTAGTTTTGTATTTATCCTGGCATCGAGCTATTTTCCCAGGCAGCTACCCACCAAGTATCTTCGCCGTGTCAACGTTTCACATCCGAGTTCGGGATGGATCGGTGTGGTTCCATCGAGCCATAGACACCAGGAAAGCTTTAAAATACTTTCTTAGGTCTTGAGGTCAATCAGAAATCGCTTTATTTGTTTCGCGTTCTTCTGTTACCCTCGACAATTACTAATAGTACAGACCTTTTCGGAGATTGTCAACCCCTTTTTCAAAAATTTTTTTTCGGCTGAGTTGTAGCGCACCAAGCCCTGATGGGGGTGTCAATCTAGGCTGGATCTGACAAGGGATGGGCTAGTCTATCATTAACCTGAAAATCTGATCCACCCTACCCAACTTCTGTTTGAGCTATGGGAATTAGTTCAACCGCCTAATTTTCTAGCCTCTGAGACATTGCTCCGGAAAATCACCCAGTTTGACTGAAGGTGCAAGCTGAGACTAAAATCAATTTAGGACTCAATGTCAATTGTGATACTTCTCACTCGTTAACCTGATCGAAATCACCAAATTAACTCATTTAAAATCACAACTTTTATTGATATATCTCACTTGCGATAAAGATCAAAATCAATTCCTCTTAACCCCCCTATCACTGAAACTATAGGAAATCTCGACTATAGATAAGGTGGGGAGAGGAACAACTTTTATGCAAAAATGTACAACTTGTCCGAAAACACAATGTCCTTTTAGATCTTCGGAGGTTAAAATATCGGGATTTTCACTCTTTATAGTCGGGTGTAAAATTAGCTATCGAGGAGAACAAATCTTTGATTTGAGTTGGCTACTTGCAGGTAAACCCATTATGCGCTTGCGAGAATCTCAAGTCAAAAAAGCACTGATTAAACTCAAAAAAAATCAAATTGCTAGTTAATAAAAATCCCTTAACACCCCGAAAATTTTTTGACAAATCCGTTTTAAAACACTCGATTTAGTAATTTTTTATCCAGTTCTCTAATGTAATCTCGACCATATCTTCCATTTTCTAAACCCTCAAATAAATGAGAGGGTAAATCTTGAGTGACTTCCTCACTACAGGAAGCCACCCCCAATGCGATCGCCTGAGTTCCATTTAAAATAAAACAGTAGGGTAAACATCATTACAAAAAGTAAAAATGGTACAAACACCCGCCAGTCTGGAAACCGAAACCCTATCAATAGAATTACCCAGAACGCTCACTCTGTACGTTACCCAAGAACAATTTACAGCCTTAACAGCAGCCAACCCCGACTTAAGACTCGAAAGAACCGCCCAAGGAGAATTAATTGTGAACCCCCCGACAGGTTGGGAAACCGGAGAATGTAATAGCAATCTTTCTGGAGAGTTGTATCTTTGGTGGCGTAATTCAGGGGAACCGGGTAAGGTTTTTGACTCCTCTACAGGTTTTATTTTACCCAATGGTGCGACTCGATCTCCTGATGCGTCTTGGGTAAGTCGAGAACGTTGGGAAGCACTCACAACCGAACAAAAAGGAACCTTTGCAAATATTTGTCCTGACTTTGTAGTTGAATTACGTTCAAGTTCAGATAGTCTAAAATCCCTACAAGCTAAGATGAAAGAATACCTCGATAATGGGGCTAAACTGAGTTGGTTAATTGATCCGCAAAAAAAACGAGTAGAAATTTATCGGCCAGAATTAGCAGTGGAAGTGTTAGAAAATCCTGCTGAATTGTCCGGTGAAGCGGTGTTAACGGCTTTTGTGTTGAATTTGCCTCGGGTTTGGGGTTGAACGTTAAATTATGCTTTACAGTCAATTTACCCTCAGTAAAGCTCTCATTCAAGGCGATCGCTTTTTTCCAGAGGTTTCCCCCGTTAATCCTAGAAAGAAACAGAGATTGAAATCTCTGTCTAATAAATGAAGTCCTGTTAACAGGACTTTGAATTTTAGTCAGGGAATTTATTCCCTGATTAACTAACTCTGACTCAAGATCAATTACATCCAACCTAACTGTGCTTTTGCTGTATTCACCGCGATTTTTACATTGCCTTTGTTATTAGATATGCTGTAGGGTTTAGCGGGATTTTTGGGATTAGGATCAATTGTAACTACGTTATTAGCCCAAAGACTGCTACTCTGTGACCAATCCAGTTGAGCGAGTTGAGAGATTTTCTCGGAATCAAAAGATTGCTCATTCTCATTATAGCACAAATACAGCAATCGGCCTAGAATCTCTAAGCCAACAGACCTCCCTAAAATCGATTTTTCCTTAATAAAATCGTCAATTTCCTCAATCTTTAAATCTTTGGGGCTTTGACTCGCAACATATTGAGTTTGGGGACATTCAGAAAAGAATTGATTCAAAGCATCAGCCAAAGCCTGAGACGCTGCATCAACATCATAAGTTTCTAAAGTTGCATTCGGATCGTTTTCAAACGCACAACTCACCAAAGTAGCAATAAATTTATTGGTATAAATCAATTTTTTCTTTGCGGCTGGTTTTCCTGTAATCTTTTCGGTTTTCCCTCTAAACATTGACACTTTTTCAACCAATTCTTTCAAAATACCAACTTGACCCGTAACTTCTCCGTAAGACAATAACAAAGATGGAGCAAGTTCTTTCGTTTGTGCCATATCTCGAAAATCTTTCTGACACTGTTTAAAATTCCCCTCCAAAACCAATGTGATCGGAAAATCACTATCACCAATCAATTTTGCATCTTTACTTCTAACTAATTCATCAATTGCTTTTTGGCGATGTTGTCCGTCTGTAATATCAAGACGGGTATCACGAGGAATGACAACAAAACACATCCCTCGACCCAATTCAATCACTTGTATTTTTTCAGGATCAATATTAGCCGTTAAAGTGCCTAAAATCCAGGGTTTATCTTGTTCGGCATGATGCACAATATAATCTTTGATTTCTTCAGCATGACCTTTCACAACCGGACGATTTTTTCCAGAGTCAGGATCATTATCTTCAGAGGGTTTAGCTTCTAATAGGGTGGGAATCTCACGGGCAGGAACATTAATTTGAATCATTTGCCGTTTTCCCTGTTGGAACATTAAACCCAGATAGCAGTTTTCCCGATAATTTTTGGAAAATAGAGGAGCGAGTACAGAATCAATGCGGGGGTTTTCTTCGGGTAAATTATCACTAATCTCGTTCATGTTGGGTGAGGTCATGCTGTCGGTGATTGATAAAAATTTGTGAGGTCTATCTTTATATTGTAGGCGTTAAAATCCTCAGATGACCACTCCTAACAAACTGTATCAAACACCGTATATTATTCTCGGAGTTAATATCTTGAATTGTCAAAAACCCGGTTTCTTTGAGAAACCGGGTTTTTATTTCCCGTAGGGGTTCTTCAACTACAATATACTGGGTAATCTAATCTCTCTCGGCTTGACAAACCGCCCCTCAAAACTGATCGCCCTATTTTCAAACGTCCTCGCCTCCGCCAACCCCCGTCGCAACTCCGCCCGATCCATCGGTTCATCTATTCCACCCAACAGATAAACCAACAACTTCGCCGCCAGATCTCGCCCGGCTACCCGGATACGCCGTTTATTCGGATCAAATAACACCCCATACCACAAAGACTCGGGGTATTCTATCCCATTAAACCCGCCCTTTGCATCAAAAGATCGTAACTTTTCAAACAAACTGACTATCGGTTTTTGCTGCTGAAACACCAACACCCCTAACCCCTGGGCGATCGCGACTTGACCCACAGGACGAAACAAAATATTACTTTCACCCCCCGGTTTCTCAAAGCTAAACCGTCGCAACACAGGCGTTTCTTCCCCCCTTTCTAAACGTTGGTAACTCGGTAAACTCGCCAACGCATCCAACAACCGTCGCAACTCCTGCATCCCCTCCTCTAGTTCATCATCATCGGGACGCATGGGAACTAACCCCGGTTTGGGCGAATGCCAGTGAGGAAAGCGATCGCCTAAATAGCGCTGTGTCATCTCTTTGAGGGCTTGTAACGTCGTTAAAACCGTAGACTTAGAAGCCACCGTCGCACTATCCCAGTTTATCCGAGGGTTGCGATCGCGTTTTTCTTTTAACAACGGATGAGTCACTGCCACCTGGCGCGTTACAATAGAAAATCCGTCATCTTCATCGAGTAGGGCTAACTGACCTTTACTCAGTTTCACCGCCATCAGGTTAACGTGAACAAAAATAGATCGAACTCGCTGACGGGCTGAGGCGCGGGTTTCTCCAGTCACCACTGCGGGAATAAATTCTATTCCAACGGTTTCGGAGGCGAGGTTTTTGATCTCCTCTGGAGTTAACGCCGAAACCTCTGTCATATCCTCCAGGGTAATAGGTTCGCCGACGGGTTTTTTGATCTTGCTGTAGGGTTGCAGTTTTCCGGTTCGCAGAAGTCGCATCAACCCCTGTATCCCCATCAGGCGATGTTGTCCGTCTAACGCAAAGACAGCCTCATCGGAGTCTAACTGTAACAGTCCCAGTTGTCCCTGATGGTCTAACCCCTGAAAGGCGATCGCAGACTCGGTGGCCCGTCCGTCCTCATCCCACTCAAATGCTTTCGGGTTATTTACCCAAGCGGGACAGATAACCACTAATAAAGCAGGGAACTTGTGGGCTTTGTGGGTTGCCAGGTATTGGGCGAGGGGAAGTTGACGCGACCAGTCGAGGGGACGTTGTAAGATATCTTCTACGGTGTCTGCGACTCGTTCGACATTTCCGGTTTCTGGGTTCAGGTGACGTTTAAATAGGGGAAGTTGGGAAGCATAACCGACATTGCGATCCAACCAGTCCAGTGTTACTGAACCGATAAACGCTTCTGTTCCTCCCATCTGGGTTTTGTGTACGAGGAGAGACTCAGGGGAGTTGAGGAGGGGTTCAAGAAACTTCGCGATCGCTTCTGGGTCTTGGGGGTTGGGTTCTCGGGTTGGATCGGTTGCAGATTTCATTCGTAAGTATTAAGCTATGAGAACAAGTTTTTAAAAACTTTGGAATATAAGGTATTATAACTGAACAGGGTGCTAGTAAAGAGGCAACAGATATGAGTACCAAGCAACAGACAAAGAAAAAACAGAAGAATCGCACTGTTGCTGAACTGATGGAAGATATCACAGCACTCACAAAAGAAATTCAGGAGTTGTATTGTCAGGATCAAATCCCCTGGATCATTGGTGTATCGGGAGGAAAAGATAGTACAACGATTCTACAACTTATCTGGAATGCTATTGCTGAACTGCCATTAGAAAAACGTAATAAGACGATCTATGTGATTAGTACGGATACCCTAGTAGAAAATCCTATAATCTCAAGCTGGGTACGTCAGTCTATCCAGAAAATGAAGAAAGCTGCTACAGAACAACAATTACCAATTGAGCCTCACCTACTACATCCAGAGGTTAAAAATACTTTCTGGGTTTGCTTAATAGGCAAAGGATATCCTGCTCCTAGAAATAAATTTCGTTGGTGTACAGAACGCTTAAAAATACAACCTGCAAATCGTTTCATACGCGAAGTCGTTCGATCAAATGGTGAGACAATCTTAGTTTTAGGGACTCGAAAAGCCGAGAGTTCTAAACGGGCTGCGACAATGGAAAAACATCAGCTAAAGCGGGTACGAGATCGACTCACTCCAAATGCAAGCTTACCGAATTCTCTAGTGTACACACCTATTGAAGACTGGCGTGATGATGAAGTCTGGCTTTATCTGATGCAATGGGAAAATCCTTGGGGAAATAGCAATAAAGATTTATTTGTCATGTATCGAGGGGCAACCGCCGACAATGAATGTCCGTTAGTTGTTGATACCTCAACGCCTAGCTGTGGTGACTCTCGCTTTGGCTGTTGGGTTTGTACATTAGTTAATAAAGATAAATCAATGGAGGCAATGATTATCAATGATGAAGCCAAAGAATGGATGCAGCCTTTATTAGATATTCGGAATGAATTAGATTTAAAAAATGATCGAGAACGCCGAGATTTTAGACGAATATTTGGAACAGTACAACTGTTTGAACGGAATGTCAATGGAGAAATCAAAGTCGAACCGATACCCGGTCCGTATGTCAAAAAATGGCGGGAACATTGGTTAAGACGAGTATTAGAAGCCCAAACGAAAATTCGTCAAACCGCCCCGGAAGAAATGCGGGATATTACGTTAATTCAACCGGAAGAACTTAGCGAAATTCGCCGAATATGGTTAGAAGAAAAACACGAATTTGATGATAGTTTACCGAGGATATATAAAGAAGTGACCGGAGAAACCTTTATAGATACCTATCGTGGTAATGAAACCAGTTTGTTAGGTAGTGATGAATGGACAACCCTAGAAGATATTTGTGGGGAAGACGCCATGCACTTAGAATTAATGGCAAAACTATTAGATACCGAACGACAATATTATACTAAAGCCCGTCGTGTAGGACTGTTTGAAGACCTGGAAAAATGCTTTGAAACCAGTTCACGAACCAAAGAAGAAGCCATTGCAAACGCCCACCTGAAACGCAACTTAAAAATAGCTGCCCAAGAAGGAGATGTTGAAACCATTAAACAACTGACCTGGGAAAATCTGAAATATTCCAATAATTCAGAAACCAACGATGAGGAGGAATAACATAAAAAAACCACTGGTAACGGATTAAATTGGGGCGGAGACTGGTAACGGATTAAATTGGGGCGGAGACTGGTAACGGATTAAATTGGGGCGGAG
>NZ_LATL02000164.1 GCF_000972705.2 Limnoraphis robusta CS-951
CCCCCTCCCCTGCCAGGAGAGGGGAAAAGAATTCTTAGTATTAAATGCTTAGATGGAGTGAGAATCGTTAACCTTCACCCCCTTCGCCACCTTCGCCGCCATCATCATCATCGGAATCTTGTTCTTGTTCAGCTTCTTCGCCAGCTTCGCCCCCTTCAGGAGCGGGAGCGGGAGCCACTTCTTCTGTGGTTTCTCCAGCTTCGCCCCCTTCGCCCCCTTCTTCAGAGTCGCCGCCAACTTCACAGCCTGCTAACGGACTTATCAAACCCAATAATAATGCTAAACTAACAGCTTTTGCAGCGATTTTTTTGTCTGTCATTCTAACCTCACAATTAAAGAACGTCTAGTAAGCGATCATCAATTTCCAGAATTTAGCACATTCTCCTAGAATGTCGAGTTTTTGAACAAAAGTTTACATAAAATTCAAAATTAATCTTCATTTTTATAGACTGAAAAACAACAGCAAAATCAAGCCAATCTATTAATACAAGGGTTAAGAAGTTCAAGCTTTTGACGTTCACCTTTATATTTTATGAACTCAAGTATCCTCCTCAAATTCCGGTTGAAGACTTTTAAGATTGATCAGGTGTCGGGAGTTCAACTCGCACAGTGGTTTGTTGATTGGGTTCGCTTTCAATCATCAATTTTCCGCTATGTAACTCGACTAAACGCCTGACAATACTCAAACCCATTCCCGATCCTTGTTGTTCATAAAGTTTGCGTTCAAATTGTAAATAAGCACCCATTGTTTGAATGTGTTCCGGTGTCATTCCCCGTCCTTTATCGATAACAGAGAGAATAAATTTATCCTTCTCTACTTCAGTTTTCACGTAAACAGGTGTTCCGGGTTGGGAGAATTTAAACGCATTATTCAGCAATTCTTCGACTAATTTTGCGAGTCGATTCGCAGCCATTTGTACGGGAGAATCTTGAAGTTTGAGCTGTAAATCAGCTTCTCGATTAAACTGTCGAGCTTGTTCTTGAGCAGCATCATCAATCAGGGAATCTACAGAATTGACAGAACTTTTTTGTAACGCTTGAATTCTCTGATTATTCGTCGCAATCAGTTCTAAGTCTGCATAGAGTAAAAAGTTAATAATCAGGCGATTGAGGCGTTGGCTAGAGGTGCGAATATCTTCCAAGATCATTCGCATCTCGGCAACATCAAGATCTTCTAATTCTAATAAGAGTAATTCGGTATTTCCCAAAATACCATTAAGCGGGGTTCGCAGTTCATGGGGTAAAGAATGGGTAATACTACGCCGTAAATCATCCAGTTTGATCTCAGATTGCTTCTCAAAGATCTCCTGCTTTTTTAGCCGGGTTCTAACTGCCTCCAATAATTCTTCTGCGGTGCAAGGTTTGGTTAAATAGTCATCTGCTCCTAACCCCATTCCTTGACGAATATCGGAGTATTCAGCCTTAGCCGTCAGGAAAATAAACGGAATTGTCGCTGTCGTTGAGTTAGAACGTAAAGCACTTAAAACCCCATATCCATCGAGTTCAGGCATCATCACATCACAGAGGATTAAATCCGGTAAATGTTCACTCGCCTGTTGAAATCCAATGCGGCCATTTTCAGCACTGATCACTTCAAAGTCTTCTATCTCTAACAATTCGACAATATTTTCTCGAATGGCTTCTTCATCTTCGATGACTAAAATTTTACTCATAATTCTAATTTTTTTTGATTTAAAGGCACTATTAAAAGGTTTGAGTTACCTGATTTTTATTATATCAATCATTCAACCAAGATTAACAGAAGATTCAACCCAGGGAAGGATCACGGTGAAGGTTGTCCCGGTTCCGGGTTCACTCTCAACGGTGATTTCGCCTCCGTGCAAGTCTACCGCCTGTTTGACAATGGACAAACCCAGTCCTGTTCCTTTAATCTCGCCGACGTTTGAGGCTCGTTCAAAGGCTTGAAAGAGCTTATCTTTGTACTCCGGAGGCAGTCCAATTCCTTCGTCTTGAACCCGAAAGGTGACTTTTTGAGAGTCTTGGATGAGATCAAAGTGAACAGTTCCCCCATCAGGAGAATATTTAATTGCATTAGACAGTAAGTTCGCTAAAATATGATTGAGGAGCTTTTCATCTAACATAACCTCTCCCTCAAAATCCGATTTATAGTTAAACTCAAGCCGATGTTTTTCAGTAAGTAAAGCTTGAAAACCATCTGCTAAATTAGAGGAATACTGTCTCAAATTCAGCGATACAGGTTGGAAGACCATTTTACCCGACTCGGATCGACTCAACAGTAACACATCTTCGAGCAACTGATTCATATTTTTTATCGCTGATTTTATGCGATTAAAATGTTTAGATTTTTTATCCGTTGTTAATTTTTGATCATAATTTTCCAGTAAATCAGCCGACATTTGAATCGCCGATAAAGGCGTTCGTAAATCGTGAGAGGCTATCGATAATAATCGGCTTTTTTCTTCTTTGCTCAATTGGACATTTTCTAAGTTCTTTTGTGCCTCCAGTTGGGCTTGATGTTTTCGCAAGGCTAACTTAATGGTGGCGTGAAGTTCTCGCTCTTTATAGGGCTTCAATAAATAGCCATAAGAACCTGTTTGTTCGGCTCTATCTAATGTGCTATCATCCGCATAAGCCGTCACATAAATCACCGGAATATTAAAGCGTTGATGCAAGAGTTCAGCCGTCTCAATTCCGTCCATCTCGCCTTTGATGACGATATCCATCAAGACTAAATCCGGTTGAGTTTCTGCAACTTTTTCTAGAGCTTTTTCACCGGAAGATACAATATCAACAACAGTATACCCTAATCTTTGCAGTTTTCGGGCTAATCCTTTGGCAATTAATAGCTCATCTTCGACAATCAAAATTTTAACTTCGCTCATAATTAATCACCCGTTTTTTGAGGAAAAGTAGAAATAGGTCTATTTGTCTATTATAGGAACAAATTGAAGAATCTCAGCTAAAAAAAATCAGAAAATAGACCATTTTCTCAAAAGTTTCTGAATCTCAGACGCTGAGACTAATGAAACCTGCTGTACTTCATCACATTTTTGCTTTTTTAACAGGTTGAGTTGTTCGTCAGTCTCTACTCCATCTGCAATTACTTTCAATTTTAAACCTTTGGCGATAGAACTGATCATATCAATTACAGTTGATCTGACTGAAAGGGTTTGTAGTAAGCTAGAATCCAGTTTGATTCCATCTAGGGCGAGTTCTCCTAAATAACTGATCGTCGCGTGTTCTAAGTTAAACTGACTGATGATTGTTTGAATTTTCAGTTGTTTGATGTTCATTAGTTGAGCCGCCAGTGCATTCAAATTTTTAGCATTGGCAATCAAATCAGCAGAAATTTCTAATGCTAAATGAGCCGAATCCACTCGTGATTCTTGACACCAATCCGCTAATTTTTTCAGGCTATTATTTTCGGTTAATAACGATTCGGGATAGGGAACCGCCACTTGTAAAAACAACCGGGAATTTTGCCAAGCTTTGGCTTGTTCAAATGCGGTTTTTAAGATCCATTCACTAACGGTTATCGTCAAACCTGATTCGGCAATTAAATCAGAAATTCTCGTCTGAGAAATTTCTCCAAATTGGGGATGATTCCAATAAATTGCTGTTCCAACACCGACTATTTTTTTGCGGCGAATATCGAGGCGAGGTTGATAATAAACTTTTAATTCTTGACGTTCCCAAGCTTGGCGAAAATCAGCCATCAGTTGAAACTGTTGAGACAGATCAGAACCAAACAGAGGCTGAGTATAAATTTGATAGCGATTTCCTCCTAATTGCTTGGCTTCTCCCATTGCAATACCCGCCTGTCGTCGCAACTCTTCTAACGTCGAACCATAAGGATAAAAAGCAATCCCAATCGTTGCCGTGATCGGAATTAATTTTCCGCCTAAATGAAAGGGTTCGCTAACTAAATTGAGCAAACGTTGAGCCAGATCAGCAACACTGGAAGTCTGAGAAACGGCGGGTAAAATGATCGCAAATTCATCCCCATTTACACGAGCCACTTGAGAACCTTCTACATTCTGAATAAACTGATTCAATCGTTGGGCTAATTGTTGGAAGATTAAATCTCCATTGGGATAACCTATTGCTTCATTAACACGTTGAAATCGATCTAGCCCTAACAACAAAAAGGGAACTAAATTTTTTTGATTGTTTCGTTGAGCGATCGCTTGTTGTAAAGAACCATCAGTTTCTAAAGCTTGGAGGTTGAGTAAGCCTGTGAGTTGATCATAACGTTCTAACTGTTTAATGTGTTCTTGTTGTTGAGCGGTTCGTTGAAGTCTTGCGGCGATCGCATCTAATAATTCTTCACTGCTACAGGGTTTCGTGAGATAATCATCTGCACCCAAATTCATCCCTTGTCGTAAATCGGTTCGTTCGGTTTTAGCCGTGAGAAAAACAAAGGGAATATTAGCGGTTTCAGGATGCTTTCTTAACTCCATTAAAACGCCATAACCATCGAGTTTAGGCATCATTACATCACAGATAATTAAATCAGGAATAATATGTTTTGCTTGTTTTAATCCTTCAATTCCATTGGTTGTAGTCTCCACCTCAAAGCCTTCTAGTTCTAAGAGTTCAGAAATATTTTCTCGAATGGCTTCTTCATCTTCTATGATTAAAATTTTCGTCATTTTGGATAACTCCTTTGAATTTAATCGCGGTAATTATGGTTGACTTTTTAAATGCTGACCCTTTTCAAATAAAGCGAGAAACTCCTCCGCAGGTAAGGGACGACTGAATAAATAGCCTTGAATGATATCACAGTGATATTGTTGTAATAAATCTAATTCTTCTTGGGTTTCTACCCCTTCCGCGACGACCTGTAAGTTAAGCTGATGAGCCATTTTAATCACCGCTTCAACAATCACTTGATTTTTAGAATTTTGATCCAGATTTTGAATAAAGCATCGATCTAACTTCAAGACATCAAAGGGAAATTGTTGTAAGTAGCTGAGAGAGGAATATCCGGTTCCAAAGTCATCAATGGCAATTTGTAAGCCTAACGCTTTGAGATGATTGAGTTTTTGAATTGAGGCTTCTTCATGCTCGACTAAAAAACTTTCAGTTAACTCTAATTCTAAACAAGTCGGAGGTAAACCTTCAGCTAATAAAATTTCTAATATTTTTTGACGAATATGAGGAAGATTAAACTGACGACCCGATAAATTCACCGCGATTTGCATGGCATTTAAACCCAGTTTATGCCATGCTTTTGTCTGTTTACAAGCGGTTCTTAAAACCCATTCACCAATCGGTTCGATTAAGCCACTTTCTTCGGCTATCGGAATAAAGACAGCCGGAGAAACAAAGCCTCGCTTACTCTCAAACCAACGAATCAGAGCCTCTGCTCCCATAATTTTACCTGTTTTTAGATCGACTTTGGGTTGATAATAAAGCTGAAGTTCATTTCGATCTAAAGCTCGTCTGAGATCGGTTTCTAAAGCAATTTGATCATGATCTTTCGTTTCCCAAGAGGCTTGATAATATTCATAGCGATTTCCGCCTTTTTGCTGAGATTGACTGACTGCGGTTTGACTTCGATCTAGGAGTTGATCGATTTCGTCCCCATCACGAGGATAAAACGCTATACCGATACTGAAGGTTAGAAAAACTTCTTTATCGTAGATAAAAAAGGGTAAAGATAGGTTTTTGAGCAACATCTCTGCGAGTTTAAACGCAGTATTTTGATCGGTGATGGCCTCAAGAATTATCACAAATTTTTCTTCATTTAAGTGAGAGACTTTGGCTCGGTTTCTGAGCTGCTGAATCATTCGTTCTCCCACTGCCTTGAGAAGACAACTACTCGCATCATATCCCCAGGATTCATTGATGCGTCTGAACCGATCTATATTGACAGAAATAATGGGAATCAGCCTATATTGATCAGGGTTTAGGCTTTGTTTTACATTTTCAAATTGTTCTCGCAGGCCTAAACGATTGGGCAGATTTGTAATATTATCAATATAGATTAATTGCTTGAGTTGCTCTTGCACTTTCTGTACTTGACTTTGATAGTGCTGTTTGACGATGGAATGTTTTTCCAGTCGAACTGTAATGGCTTTTAAAAGTTCGGTTGCCGTACAAGGTTTACTAATATAGTCATCAGCCCCCAGTTCCATCCCTTTCCGAATATTGCTTCGATCTGCTAAAGCCGTCATAAAGATAAAGGGAATGGTAGCCGTTAAGGGATCACAACGCAGTTGTTGTAAAACTGCATATCCGTTTAGTTTAGGCATCATTACATCACATAAAATCAGATCGGGTTGATGTACTTGAGCTAGCTTTATTCCTTCTTCGCCATTTTCTGCTTCCCACACCTCAAACTCTTCGACTTCGAGCAACTCTTTAATATTAATTCTAATCATTTCTTCGTCTTCTATTATTAAAATTTTTTTCATTGTTCTCCCCAAAATAAACATAAAAAATGATAAATTTACAAGATGATAAGCTTTGGGAAAATCAGTTCACTCAATCACAGTTTTGAATGATTACCGTTTCACAAGTTTTCAACGGTAGAATAATCGTGATTTTAGTCCCAACATTTTCTTCACTTTCATAGCTAATTTGACCTTGATGCAGATCAACTATTTTTTTAACGATAGATAATCCTAAGCCAGTCCCCGATATGGTGCCGACATTTGTACCTCGATGAAAATGAGTAAACAAACGCTCTTGATCTTTTTGGGGAATGCCAATTCCTTGATCTTTTACTTTTAATACGGCTTGATTATTTTCCGTGATTAACTCTAATTGTATTTGCCCTCTTTCTTGAGAATATTTCAGGGCATTATCCAGTATGTTTTTTAGCATTTGTTTGATTAAATTCTCGTCTAATTTTACTTTATTTTCCCCTCCAGAGCTTGTAAAAAAAATCGGATTATTGGGAAATTTTTGTTGCATTTTTTCAACGAGATTTGAACAAAGTTTTTCTAAATCTATTGGAGTGAAATTAATCTCCGAATCCCCGGAATCTAACTTACTGACAATCAAAACCTCTTCCAATAAACTTGTCATTTGTTCAATTCCCTGTTTAATACGCAGGAAATGGTTGTGTTTTTTCTCCTCCGAAATCTTATTACTGTAGTTTTCCAGGAGTCCGGCCGAGAAGGAAATGGTTGTGAGTGGAGTCCGAAATTCGTGAGAAACCGTAGTAATAAAACGTGATTTCAACTCGTTTAATTCATGTTCAAGTTGTTTCAGTTCATAATAATGATTTTCTTTCATTTCTTGCATTTCGCTTTCGAGATGATCAATGATTTTTTGTAAATCATCAATAGATTTGGAGGATCTTTTAACGCGCTTAAAATCATCTTTATTTTCAATCATAATCAATACCCAACTCAATACAACAACTCAGAAATCGAATTTTCCGAACTATAGCATAGTTTGATTCAAGCCTAATTTTTTAGATTTATTTTTTTAAAAAACTCGGGTTTGTCTTGAATAGAACTAGATCAGTAGAGATTCAGAGCAAGCACTGCATCAAATAGAACAGATAACCAACTAGGTCAGACGTTGAGTGTGATAACTGAATGATTTACTGACTCAATAGACCTGAAGCTTGCAACTGAAAACTCTTGTTTCTATCTTAGTTCATCAGGAACAGATTAAATTTAAAATTTGTAACCTGCTCAAGCCCAGTCGTCACTAGAGTCTACTGACTCAGGCTAAGATTAAAATAGATTAAATAATATATACTTAGTTTCAAATCACCTATGGCAATGGTCATACAGCCCGATCTTTTGCCGATCTACTCCATAAATCTGGAAGAGATTATTGAACGCCGTCCGCTTGTGGTTGAGCCTCACACCTCTATTTTAGAAGTTTTGGCTCAAATGAATCAAACGGCAGGTTCGAGTTGCTCCATTTCCCAGTCTCTATCCGAAGGAACCCTTAAAGCTTCAATTTCAGCAAACAGCTATGCTTTAGTGATGGTGGGTGATCGGATAACGGGTATTTTTACGGAGCGAGATGTCGTGCGTCTAACGGCTTCAGGAAGTCATCTTCACACCTCTATTGCTGAAGTGATGACTCAACAGCTTCAGGTTCTGCATCAGGCTGAATACCGGGGTATTTTCACAGTTTTGTCACAATTTCGACAGCATCAAATTCGTCATCTTCCGGTTCTCAACGATCAGGGGAAATTATGGGGCGTGATCACAAAAGAAAGTCTCAGCCAAGCCCTCAAGCCCGCCAATCTCCTAAAAATGCGTTCTGTCGCTGAGGTGATGAATACTCAAGTCATTGATGCACCTCCAAGCACTTCAGTCTTAGAAATCGTGCAGTTAATGGCGAGATCTGGGGTGAGTTGTGTTGTGATTACGGAAACCCAAAGCAGCATCGGCGATCAAAAGCCGTTCAAAATTCCCGTCGGGATCATAACAGAACGAGATATTGTTCAATTTCAAATTTTAGGTTTAAATTGCGATCGCTTGTCTGCTGAAGAAGTGATGAGTCAACCGCTCTTTACCATCAAACCGGATGAGAGTTTATGGATAGCCTATCAACAAATGCAACCCAAATCGATTCGTCGGCTCGTCGTCACCGGAGAACAGGGAGAACTGCAAGGTTTACTCACACACAGCCATCTCATCCAACCGTTAGACCCCGTAGAACTATATGGCGTTTTTGATGTTTTACACCAAAAAGTCTGTCACCTCGAACTCGAAAAACAGGAGTTCCTCAAACATCAACAAATCGAAACTGAACTGAAAATTCGCGCCAAACAACAAGAAGCGATCGCTCATCTGAGTCAAGTCGCAATCAATCAAACTCAACTCGACAATTTACTCACTGAAGCCGCTGCTTTAGTCGCCCAAACCCTAGACATTGAATACATTGAAATTCTCGAACTTCTCCCTAACCAAGCAACATTTTTACTGAGAAACGGTGTGGGTTGGGGAAGCGATTTAATCAAACAAGCCAGGATCTCCGCCAATTCACAAACTCAAGCGGGCTATACCCTCAGCACAGGTGAACCCGTGATCGTTAGCGACTTACGAGTGGAAACCCGTTTTAAAGGGACTCCTATGCTCCACAACACAGGTATTGTCAGTGGGGCGACGGTGATTATCGCTGGAAAACAGCATCCCTTTGGCGTGTTAGGCGTTCATTCCCAGCAAGAGCGAACCTTCTCACCCGATGACCTCTACTTTTTACAAGCGATCGCCAATATTATCGCCTCTGCGGTAGAACGACTCGAAGCCGAAGCCGAACTCAATCAATTTTTTCATCTGTCTCTGGATTTGTTTTGTATTGCGGGAACAGATGGCTATTTCAAACGCATCAACCCCCGATTTCAATATCTCCTTGGCTACAGCGAAGCAGAACTATTATCTCAACCCATGTTGAGCTTTGTTCACCCCGAAGATCAAGCCAAAACCCAGTCCGAGTTAGAACACTTAAGCCAAGGAATTCCCGGGACTTATTTAGAAAATCGCTATCGATGCAAAGACGGTTCCTATCGCTGGTTGTCGTGGATATCAACACCATTAGAACAGGGTTTATTGTATGCTGTCGCCCGCGATGTGACCGAACATAAACAGTTTGAACAAGAATTACAAGCCAGTCAAAGACGCTACGCCACCCTCACCGAAGTTTCTCCTGTGGGGATATTTCATATCAATACTCAAGGGGAATGTCTCTACGTCAATCAACGTTGGTGTGAGATAGCCGGGTTGTCTCCTGAAGAAGCGCTCGGGAATGGATGGATAAAAGCCATTCATCGTGAAGATCGAGAACAAGTTTCTCAGCAATGGCATGAAGCCGCTCAACAAAAGAAACAATTTAAATGCGAATATCGCTTTCAACGCCCTGATTCTAGTATTATATGGGTCTATGGTCAAGCCACAGCAGAACGCAATTCGAGTGGAGTGACGATCGCTTATGTTGGGACGATTACTGATATTAACGAACAGCAAGCTGCACTTCGTGAACGCAAACAAGCAGAACTCGCCCTCCAACATCTCAATCAACAATTAGAAGTGATGGTCGAGCGACGCACCACTCAATTAAAGCAGATAAACCAACAACTTTTCAAGGAAGTTCGAGAACACCGTCAAACTGAAGCCGAACTGAAACAGAGTCAGCACTTTATCCAAAGTATTACTGATGCGACTCCGAATATTCTCTATATTTATGATCGGATTGAGCAACGAAATATTTATGTCAATCGGGAAATAGAGATCCTTTTAGGTTATACTCGCCAACAAATTCAAGACATGGGCGATCAACTGTTTTTGAATATTATTCATCCCGAAGATTTAGCAAAACTTCCCGCTCATTACCTGAAATTTGACACCGCTAAAAATAATGAAATTATCGAAATAGAGTATCGGGTTAGGGATGTCAAGGGAAACTGGCATTGGTTACTCAGTCGAGATACAATATTTACTCGTACCGCCGGGGGTAAACCGAAACAAATTCTCGGCGCTGCATCGGATATTACCTCACGCAAAAAAACGGAAGAACAGTTACGTTTGAGTGAACGAGCGATCGCGGCGAGTAGTAATGGAATTGTCATCTCTGATGCTCGTTTAGAAGATCATCCAGTAGTTTTTGTCAACCCCGCTTTTGAAAAAATTACCGGATATTCAGCCTCAGAAATTATCGGAAGAAATAGCCGTTTTTTACAAGGAGCGGATTACGATCAACCGGGACTGGAACGGTTACGTGCTGCATTCAAAAATCAAGAAAGCTGTACCGTTGTCCTTCGCAACTATCGCAAAGATGGGAGTTTATTTTGGAATGAATTAAACGTTTCGCCGATTTACGATGATCAGGGAAATATCACCCACTTTTTAGGAATTCAAAATGATGTTACTGAGTCCAAACTCGCCGAAGAACGACTGCGAAAACAGATCAAACGAGAACAACTGATTAAAACCCTGACTCAACGCATTCGAGAATCTTTAGATCTCAATGAAATTCTCAATACAACCGTCACCGAAGTTAAGCAGGTACTAGAAACAGATCGAGCGTTAATTTATCGTATCTTTCCAGATGCGACGGGTTTTGTGATCGCTGAAGCCCTTAATTCCGGTTGGACTCCCATCCTCAATCAAACCTTCCCCGAAGAAAATTTTCCCTCAGAATGTCATCAAGATTATCTTCAGGGTAAAGTCTGCGTCATCTGTGATATTCAGCGAAATAAAGTGTTACCTTGTTTAGTTGAATTTGTTGAGCAGTTTAAAGTCAAAGCTAAAATTGCGGTGCCGATTATTCAGCAAAATACCTTGTGGGGATTGTTGATTGTTCATCAGTGTTCAAGTGAGAGAACATGGCTCGCAAAAGAGATTGATTTACTCAAACAACTCGCCAGTCAGTTAGGAATAGCGATTAAACAATCTGAACTCTATAACCAACTGCAAACCGAACTAAAAGAACGTCAAGAAGCACAACAAGCCTTGCTGATGAGTCAAGAACGATTAGAATATTTGCTGTCTTCAAGTCCAGGGATTCTCTACAGTATTGAAGCCCAAGGAGAGAACCGCACAACCTTTGTGAGTCAGAATGCTTTAAGTGTTTTAGGTTATGAATTTTATGAACTCCTGAAACCCGGATTCTGGTTTGAGCATCTTCATCCAGATGATATTTCTCGGATTACAACAACAGGATTAGCACCGTTATTTAAGCAAGGATATTACAGTCACGAATACCGTTTTCTACATGGTGATGGTAGATATCGTTGGATTTATGATCAGTTAAAATTGGTGCGAGATGCGGCGGGTAAACCGTTAGAAATTATCGGCTATTGGATTGATATTAGCGATCGCAAACAAGCCGAAATGGAGTTGCGTGACCTCAGTAATGCGATGCAAAATACAGTTGAGGGAATCTCTCGACTTGATCCGCAAGGGCGTTATGTTACAATTAACCCCGCTTATGCTCATATCTGCGGTTATGAACCCGAAGAATTAATCGGGGTAGAATGGTCAAATACCGTTCATCCTGATGAAATTGATCGCTTAAATCAAGCCTATCAGCAAATGCTGAGAACGGGAAAAGTAGAAGTTGAAACCCGAGGCGTTCGCAAAGATGGTTCCTATTTCTATAAGCAAGTTACGATGGTCAGCGCCTACGATGATCAGGGACAATTTAGCGGTCATCATTGCTTTATGAAAGATATCAGCGAACAGCAAGCTGCACTTCGTGAACGCAAACAAGCAGAAGAACAACTGAAAGCCACAAACGAACAATTGCAAGCCGTTTTAGATGCGGTTCCAGGGTTTGTTTCTTGGGTGAGTTCTGATCTGCATTATCTAGGCGTGAACCGCCAACTCGCTAGCGCGATGAACCTAACTCCAGAAGAATTTATCGGTCAAAAGGTAGGGTTTTTAGATCCTTATTCGTCAGCGTTTAGTCAGTTTTTTGAACAGTTTTTCAGCGATATTAAAAGTAGCACTTATCAAGTTTCCTTAGAAATTAAAATTGCCAATGAAGCCAGATTTTATTTACTGGTTGCTCAAAAATATAATCAAGATCAAGCGGCGATTTTGGTGGGAATTGATATCACCGAACGCAAGCAGATCGAAGAACAACTGCGAGCAACGACTTTTCGGTTTAGTACCTTGATTGAAAACTTACAATTGGGGGTTTTAGTTGAAAATGAAAATCAAGAGATTGTGTTAGTAAATAAAACCTTCTGTGATTTATTGCAAATTCCAATTGCTCCTCAAACCCTGATCGGACATCATTTTTCTCATTGGATTCAAAACTATCAAGATTTATTTCCCGATCATCGTCAGTTTATCCAACGATCTCAGGAGATTATCAATCAAGAGAAAATCGTCACCAATGAAGAATTGAAAGCTATAGGTGAACGTGTGTTTGAGCGAGATTATGTTCCGATAAAGAGCCAACAGCAATATCAAGGACATCTTTGGATGTATCGAGATATTAGCGATCGCAAAGAAGCGGAAATACAGTTAAAGAACTCCTTACGAGAAAAAGAAATTTTACTCAAAGAAATTCATCATAGAGTCAAAAATAATTTATTTGTGGTCGCGAATTTGTTAGAGTTTCAGTCCGATTACTTTGATGATCCGAAACTGATTCAAGCCCTAGAAGATAGCAAAAATAGAGTGTATTCAATGGCGTTAATTCACGAAAAACTCTATCAATCAACCAACTTATCTCGGATTGATTTTGGAGAGTATCTCGAACAGTTAATTTATCATTTGCTAGAATCTTATAGCGGGATTGATGAACGGGTTGAGTTTGAAACCGAAATCGAACCGGTTTCCTTAAATATTGAAACGGCTCATCCCTGTGGGTTAATTGTCAATGAGTTAATTTCTAATGTCTTTAAACACGCCTTTCCCAACGGAAGAACAGGTAAAGTTTACTTCAAACTCCATCAAAATTCCCAAGGAATTATCACTCTAAAAATTCAAGATAATGGAATCGGTTTTCCGGCGGATATGGATTTTCACAATGTTGATTCTCTCGGGATGGAATTAATCTGTACTTTAACCACTCAACTTGAGGGAAATCTCGAACTGATTCCCTCAGAAGGAACGACTTTTGAGTTAACCTTTTCTGAACTCGAATATCGACAACGCTACTAAAGCTCATGGCGTGAAAACATCTATAGCAGAAATCAGGAGACAGGAGACAGGAGACAGAATTGAAACCTTTATCATAAAAGGATTTGACAGAAAAACAGTGTCCTAATCAACTCTTTCTCTGCTATATCCTAAGATCAATGCTGTCCCCTATCCCCTGTCCCCTGTAACCGAATTGCCCCTTGCCGAGTGCAAATATTCAAGTCTTTGATATAAGATCAAATTGAGTAATGTAGATTTATCTACCAAACAGGATCAGAGAGATGAAAGCATTTGTAGCGGGTGCAACGGGTCAAACGGGTCGGCGTATTGTCCAGCAACTGGTTGACCAAAATATTCCAGTACGGGCTTTAGTTCGCAACTTGGAAACGGCTCAAAAGATTCTTCCCAGCGAGGCAGAATTGGTTGTAGGAGACGTTCTTCAACCCCAAAGTTTAAAAGCGGCGATCGCCGACAGTACGGTGTTGTTGTGTGCCACAGGCGCAACTCCGAGCTTTGATCCAACCGGACCCTATAAAGTAGACTACGAAGGGACGAAAAATCTTGTAGAGGTTGCTAAACAAACAGGCATAGAACATTTTGTATTAGTCTCTTCGCTGTGTGTCTCCCAGTTTTTTCACCCTCTCAATCTATTTTGGCTGATTTTGGTTTGGAAAAAGCTTGCCGAAGACTACATTCGTCAGAGTGGTTTACCCTATACGATTGTTCGTCCCGGCGGTTTGAAGAACGAAGACAATCAAGATACAATTGTGATGAAACCAGCCGATACCCTGTTTGATGGCAGTATTCCCCGAACGAAAGTGGCTACTGTTTGTGTCGAAGCATTGTCTATTCCAACGGCACGTAATAAAATTGTCGAGATCATTGCCAAGCCAGAAGGAACCCAACCTTCTTTTGAGCAGTTGTTCGCCACTGTGGTTTAAAGCTTCATGCGTCGTACAAAAAGAACCAGAAGCCGAGTTCAACCGCTAAATCTACAGCCGGGAACTCCGATTCAATTTCAAGATATTACCTCTGCATCGGGCAGTATGGCAGCCTTTGCCATGAGGGAACGTCGCCAAAGACGGACGGGTAGCCGAGGTCGTTTTCTGCAACGCCTGATTTTGATGAGTTTGGTGTTGGCTGGAATTGTGGTGTACTGGCCAGAAGCGCAGATCGATCAATATGCCGGAGATCAACTGGATATGGTTCTCGAAGAAATTAATCGAGATATTGATCGCAGATGGCCGCCTTTAGTCATGGAAGGCGGTGATCCCTATGTACGGGCTTTGATGCGAACGATCTCCGCGAGTGAATCAAATTCCTCTAAGCCCTATCATGTCCTCTATGGTGGGCGTCATGTTTCTGATCTGGCTCATCATCCCGATCGCTGTGTGACGATTGTTGTTGGCCCGAATAAAGGACGCTGTACAACTGCCGCAGGTCGCTATCAACTGTTAACCGACACTTGGGAACGAATTGCTTATCGCTATCATCCTGAACCGAGTCAGTTTTGGTTTCGCCAACCCTACAGTTTTGAAGCGAAATATCAAGATATGGTGGTTTACCGTTGGTTAACGGATGTGGAATTTTGGGAAATGGATATTGCTCAAGCGTTGCGTGCGGGCCAACTGAGTGAGGTCTTACGTTCCCTCTCAGATACTTGGACGAGTTTAGGATATGGGATTGAAGATAATGTGATGACTCCCTATTTACCTAAAATTTATGAGGAGATTTTACAGCGAGAATTGGATGCTGTGAATGCTCCGCCGGGATCGAATCCCTATTCTTCGTCTTCAACATTAGATTGATTTTTCGGGGTTAATTTGATTTATTCTCGTCGGATTTTGAAGCTAAATAATCCGCCCAACGAGTGGTTTCGGGTAAACGATATTTCGGCGTACATTGCAATACATAATTAATAGCCGTTTCTAAGCTAATTCGATGACCCGCAGACACATACAATGGCTTAACATTGGTTCGCGATCGCACCACCGCCCCGATGACTTCTCCGCCATCTATTAAGGGTTGCCAACTTCCCTTTTCTGGAGGTAATTCTTGATGAATTCCTATCAATCTTGACTTTGCCGCCCCAATGGTGGGAACATCTATTAATACTCCTAAATGACAGGCTAAACCAAAGCGTTTCGGATGGGCAATTCCTTGACCATCACAGATGATTAAATCGGGGGTAATTGTCAGTTTTTCTAAGGCATCTAAAATCACTGGAACTTCCCGAAACGATAAAAAACCCGGAATATAAGGAAAGGTTGTTTTACGTTGAGTAATCGCTTGTTCTTGCAGTTGTAAATCGGGAAAACTCAACACCGCCACGGCAGCCTGAGAAATGCTATAATTGTCTAAAAATCCGACATCAACTCCCGCTACATATTGAATAGAGTTGAGTTGATCGGTTGTCACAACTAAAGATTTTAACTGGTCTTGAATGGGGATGGCTGCTTCTGCGGTTTCCGGCCAATTCTGGGGATGTTGAATCTTCATTTGTTGATCCCTTAGTATTTTTTGGACTAATACTGTTATATATAGCACTTGGCCTGATCGCGAAGACACCAAAAACCCGGTTTCTCAAAGAAACCGGGTTTTTTACTTTTAGGCTGAAGAAACGCTATAGTATTTTTAAAGTTAGTTTTGAGGGTTAAGGATGAATTTATTATCTCACAAACAACTTAGAATCTTAACCGGGGTAATGTTGGCGTTGTCTATTCCTTGGTTTACGTTAGATGTTGCCGTTGCAAATCCGATTCTAGAAACCGTTCAAAGCTTAGAAACTCGCGGATTAACGATAGAAGAAATTAATGGAAAATCGGTTAGTCTCAACGGAGAACCCGCCCAAGTTGGAGATATTTTAAAAGTTGGCGATCAAATTAGCACGGGTAAAGATACTATTATTAATTTGCGAATTGATAGTTATATTGGTTTAGTTGAAGTTGCCGAAAATACAACCGTTGAAGTGAAAACCCTTTCGGGTGAAGCCGGAATTGATCCTAATCAAATCACCGTTTTATCCGTAACAGCAGGACGAGTGAGATTATCGATTTCTCGGTTTGTGAGTTCCCCTTTTTGGAGTGAAACCATTCCTCAAAATCAACGCCAAAATTCAGTCACAAATTCTCCCTTTAGAATCGAAACCCCGACGACAATTATCGGAGTCCGAGGCACCACATTTGGAGTCAATGTCGCCCCCGATGGAAGAACAGCAATTCACAGTCAAGAAGGAATAGTTGGAGTTGTCACCGACGGAGAAGAAGTTAAACTAGAAAAGGGTCAAGTTGCTATTGTTACCCCCGCCGAAAAACCAACAGCAGTCGCCAATATTCCCCCCTTATCTCAACTGCGAGTTAGAACTTTAACAAGATTGGGTTTAGAAACGGTACAATTGCGAGGAACAGTCGATCCGATGGATTTAGTGTATATTAATGATCAACCGATTCAAACGGATGCTGGGGGAAATTTTGACTTCATCGGACGTTTACCCGTGAGTCGGCGTTTAGAGGTAACAGTACGGGGGCCATCGGTAAGAGAACGATTTTATGTCATTGCCGTTCCTTAGTGCTAAATTATTAATTATGTGTTTTGTAAGGGAAGATAGAAACAATGGCAATTTTACAATTAGAAGACGGAAGGACTTACACCCAACTTGAGGATATTTCTCGCAGGTTAGAACCGTTGAATGTGCGGTTAAATTATTGGCCGGTTAGACAACACCCGGAATTCCAGGCTTTGTTAAATAAACCCGCTTTAGATGAGACTGAAAAAGAACAATTGCTTCAGGGATTAGATCATTATTTTGAACAGTTAAAACAAACCGATGGTTATCAATCTCGGGATTTAATTGCGTTACATCCTGATATTCCCAATCTTGATTCATTAATGGCAAAATTTGAAAGTTGTCACACCCACGCCGATGATGAAGTCCGCTACATTATTGACGGTGAAGGGGTGTTTGGGTTTGTTTGTCCCGATGGTTCCCAGATGGAATTAACCATTCAACCCGAAGAGTATATTAATGTTCCAGCCGAAAGCGAACATTGGTTTCATTTGACTGATAAAAAGCGCATTAAAGCGGTGCGTTACTTTATCACGACAGAGGGTTGGGTTCCCGAATATACGGAAACAAAAATTCGCATGAATTCTCAAACCAACTCGTTAGTCATGGGTTAAAATAAAATCCCCCAATCTTGAAAGAGAACGGGGGAAATGAGTTCATTTTGTGTTAATATTAAAGATGACTATTGAAGTAGATTATCGCTTTCCTGCGGGTGTTGATGCGGAACGTCAAGCGAAAGTCATTGCTATCGGACAAACGGCTGGAACTTGGGATGCACGGTTTAGTCACCGAGAAGAAATTATGCGATCGCATTTGGGGGAAGTTCTCGGGATTAAAACGAATAAAAAGGGAGAATATATTGCAACGATTTGCTTTCCAGAAATTAACGTCGAAAATGATATTGCTAGCCTGCTGACGATGATTTTTGGCAAGTATTCAATGGCAGGTGTCGGTAAGGTTGTCGGCTTGCGTTTAGATGAAAATTATGGCAAGTTTCCTCAGTTTGGAATCGAGGGAATTAGAAAACTATTAAATGTGTATAACCGCCCCTTAATTATGGCAATTTATAAGCCTGCTTTGGGGTTATCTGCTGCCGATCATGCTAATATTTTAGAACAGGTGGCGTTTGCGGGGTTGGATATTATTAAAGATGATGAAATCATGGCAGATTTAGACGTCGCCCCTACGTTAAAACGCTTAGAAGCTTGTTATCCGGTTTTGGAACGAGTTAAAAAAGAAACCGGGCGAACCGTTTTGTATGCGGTAAATGTCACGGGTTCAGCCACAGAATTAATAAAAAAAGCTAAAATGTTAGTTCAAAATGGGGCAAATGCTCTATTATTAAATGTGCTAACTTATGGGTTTTCCGTGTTGGAAGCATTAGCCGCAGATCCAGAGATTAATGTGCCGATTTTTGCCCATCCAGCGTTAGCGGGGGCGATGTGTGCTTCATCGGATACAGGGTTAGCTTATTCGGTGGTTTTAGGAACATTAATGGCGCATGGCGGGGCGGATGCGGTGCTTTATCCGGCGCATTATGGAAGTTTACCGTTTGATGCGGTAGAAGAAGGTAAAATAAGAGATATTTTGCGATCGCGAAATGTTTTTCCGGTGCCTTCTGCGGGGATTCATCCGGGTATTGTTCCCCAAGCTTTAAAAGATTATGGAAATGAGGTTATTTTAAATGCGGGAACCGGAATTATGGATCATCCAGAGAATCCATCAGCAGGTGTAAAAGCGTTTTTTGAAGCGTTAGAACGATGTCAAAATCAACAATCTTTTGAACTAGAAAATGTACCAACTGGGGCGTTACGTCAAGCCTTGGAAAAATGGGGAAATAAATAAGGAAAAAACAGAGATGAACAGCGATCCACGTCAAGATTTAATCACCGCTTCTCGTCAATTTTATCAACTGGGTTGGATGGCGGGAACGGCTGGTAATTTGTCTGCTAGAGTCGAGGATGGGAGTTTTTGGATTACCGCCAGTGGCAAACAAAAAGGCAAGTTAACCGAAGAAGATTTTGTGCGCGTTTCTCTGCAAGGAGAGGTGATAGAAAACCCAAATTTAAAGAATCGCCCCTCCGCAGAAACGAGTATTCATCAAGCTGTTTATTCGTTGTTTCCTGATGCAAAAGCTTGTTATCATGTTCACTCTGTAGAAGCGAAACTGGTGACAAACTTTACCGAAGGCGATCACTTGAATTTACCCCCCATTGAAATGTTAAAAGGGTTAGGGGTTTGGGAAGAACATCCGAAAGTCGTGATGCCTGTGTTTAAAAATTACTTAGAAGTGTCTAAAATTGCAGAAGAAATTGGCGATCGCTTTAAACAATCAAAACCCGATGTTCCAGCGTTATTGATTAGAAATCATGGGGTTACGGTTTGGGCAAATTCAGCCTTTGATGCCGAAAATTATATTGAATTAACAGAATATATTTTCCGTTATATTGTGGCAGCGCGTCAAGTCGGAGTGAACCATTAATCTTGACTTCAACCTAAAATAAACTGCTTTAGCCCTGAAACCCGACTAAAGCAGCTAAAACTATCTCAATGGAATTCAATGCTACTCAGCCTCTTGTCAAAGATTTAACAATTGAGCGTGAGCAAATTATATGGTAGCACCTAGTTGAAGATTTGGCTAGTTCTTTAGACAAATTTTCCAAAAACCAAGTTTCTCCAAAAACCCGCTAACTTCTGCAAAACCGGGTTTTTATTCTAAAGTTAAGTGTTGAATCAAAGATTGTTCAATTTCTGATTCAACAAAAAGACGGTAGGAATTCTGAGTCGTAAATTGTGAGAGAATGATCTGAGGATGAGGTAAATAACCGTCTCTTAAGCCAATATATTCAAGATAACTTGAAAACTCCCAAGCTTCAGGCTTGTTGACTAATTTCGCGGCTACAGGGTTTAAATGAATGTATCGAGATAAATGCAATAAATACTCGTTTTTATCTACATGAACAGCTTGAAAACGTCCTTGAAATAGTGAACCCAATCGATTATAGCGTTTGTTAATTGCTTTCGTATAAGATAGAGAGAACTTTTGCATCATCTCTGACATATTATCGGTTTTGAGATACACTAATAAATGATAATGGTTAGGCATTAAACAATAGGCAACTATTTCTATTAAGTCGGGATTAAAAAAGTTACGAATTTGCCGTAAGAAGAATAAGTAATTTTCTCGTTCAAAAAAGATTAACTGTCTGTTATTGCCTCGATTATAAAGATGATAATAGTTACCTTGATAAAATTGAACAGAACGCGAGGGCATCAGATTGAGTTCAAAACTTTGATTTTATTATATCTTAAAACTATTCCAAAAAACAAGTTTCTCCAAAAACCCGGTTTCTTTGAGAAACCGGGTTTTTCAACACCTATCAACCCGGCTTCCTAGAAGTTACCGGGTTTTTCAACACCTATCAACCCGGCTTCCTAGAAGTTACCGGGTTTTTCAACACCTATCAACCCGGCTTCCTAGAAGTTACCGGGTTTTTCAACACCTATCAACCCGGCTTCCTAGAAGTTACCGGGTTTTTCAACACCTATCAACCC
>NZ_LATL02000165.1 GCF_000972705.2 Limnoraphis robusta CS-951
AATTGTAGAACCTAACCCCCCAACCCCCTTCCCTACCTCACCGCAACGCCCTCTCCACCTCTCCCTAACCCTCTCCTACGAGGAAAGGGAAGGGGGTAAATCCCGTTAGTTGTTAGTCGCTCTTAAAATTAATATTCTGTTGGCTGCCCTCATTTTTGGAGTTCCTATCCGATCATGAATGAATCCGAAAAGGAATATCAATTAAAGATACTGGATATGGCGGCTAATCTTTGTTTGGATAAAATCGCCACTCCAACGGATGAAAATCTAAGATTCATGGAATCTAATGTTGATAAAATTGTTTGGGACGTGGCAACCAAAATCTATCAACAGAGCGGTTTTCAAGCCGATTTTACTAGAGTCAGGGATATCGTTATTTCTCGCCTTGAAAAGATGAGGCATAAAGTTCAGCTTGAAGCCGAACGAAAAGCGGCAGAACAGGCCAAACGTTTAGCCGAACGAAAAGCGGCAGAACAGGCCAAACGTGAAGCCGAGTTGCGTGAACAAGCCGAACGAAAAGCAGAAGAAGCCAAACGTTTAGCCGAACGAAAAGCGGCAGAACAGGCCAAACGTGAAGCCGAGTTGCGTGAACAAGCTGAACGAAAAGCGGCAGAAGAAGCTAAACGTGAAGCCGAGTTGCGCGAACAAGCGGAGTTTCTCAAACAATTTGATGGGAATAAAAATAAAGCCGAAATTTTTCTCCAACTACGAAGGGTATTGGCTGAAGAATCAGGAGTCGATGAAGAAGATGTAAATTTAGACAGCCATCTTGTAGACGATTTGGCTTTAGATGATACATGGGGATTACAGATCCTCGAGCTTTTTATGGCTATAGGAGAGGAATTTGAAATTGAGATATCAGACTATGAAGCAGAAAAAATTGGTTTGACAGTTAGAGAATTGCTCGATTATCTTTATCAGAAGATTAACGACACTACAAAAACAAAATAGAATCTGTTCTGCGTTCTGGTAATCCTCCAACTACAGCAATGGTGTCCCACAAACGAGCAACTTGTCATTTGATATATCCGGTTGATTAATTTTCTGATGGGGGTGGGGCGGGTTTAATTCAATCTCGGAGTGGTCATCAAGATCCCGGATGAACCCGCCCCTACGCTTGGGATGATTGATTAGTCGGATATGATGTCAACCCGTGCGATCGCGAGTTCCCAGTGGGTGGAGTGAGGCGAGGGGAGGACTTTTAAGTTTATTCAATATCTAAAACTATTCATTACTCCTCATTCCCTCGTAGGGAAGGGGGTTGGGGGGTTAGGTTCTACAATTTCTGGTTGAGAATGAAACAGCCCTGCCTTTTTAAGGGGGGCAAGGGGGGATAAAATCTTAAAACAATTCTTGAGATTTTGAGTGAACTTGAGTTTTGATCGCCGCTTGTGCTTAAATAAGAATCTGGGGAAAAATCAGCTTGCGATCGCCATAGAATGAAATCTCTACAAGCGAAAAGTTTCTCCAGATTTAACGCAGGTACTTGGCGGAGGATAATAAATGTTAACTCAAAATCAGGGTCGGTTGGCAATTCTTGAGCGCATCAGAACCGCTTATCAAAATAACCCCACTCGAACCATAGCAATTGGAGTGGGAGTATTGGTGTTGACTCCGGCGGTGATTCCCTTACTCAAACCTGTTGCGAAAGCAGCCATTAAAGGCGGCGTTTCAATGTATGAAAAAACCAAAGCAGCGATCGCAGAAACAGGCGAAGTATTCGGAGATATTGTTGCTGAAGCTAAAGCCGAAGTCGTCGCCGAATCTCAACAAAAATCCCAACAAAAAACCACCTATTTAGCCAACACCAGCACCCCGAAAAACTAAGTAATTTTTTCGGCAGAAGTTGTCGAATTATTGTCGGGATTAAAGGCATCCTGTTCAATATTTGTCCAGGTTTGTTTGCTTTCGTGATACAGGGATAACCCTTGTTTGATAGCAGCTTTGAGCAAAGGTCGTCCTAACTTCGTTGCAGCCGGAACCAGAATTGTTCCGAAAACAATCACCCCAATTCCGGCTAAGGCGAGTTGATTGTTAGCGTTTTCTTCTTCTTCGAGAATTTCCCGCAAGTGAAACGACAAAACAGATCGATCCCAATGAATAATTGACATAACTCCTCCAATGGTATTTTACCAATAATTGAACACCAAAAATTGTTAATTTTAACTCTCAGTTGAACTTCCCCTTTCAAGCTGATGTTGAACTAACGGACGCAAACTATTTAAACCCGCAGCAATGGCCGAACCGTTGTGAATAACTGTGGCAATTAATGGGTTTAAACCCACTGCCGAAGCTAACCCCAAAGCAACTAAATTCGGCCCAATTACCAGTAAAGTATTTTGATCAATTAAAGTGCGAGTTTGCTTGGCAATGGCGATCGCTTGTAGTAAACTACTAATATCATTATTCATCAACACCACATCGGCTGTTTCCCTCGCGACATCGGAACCATCTTCAAAAGACACCGACACATCGGCATAAGCCAAGGCGACCGAATCATTTAACCCATCGCCAACAAACGCCACCGTCCGCCCAGACCGATGTAAATCTCGAACGATTTTAGCTTTTTGTTCCGGGAAGGCTTCGGCGTGAACTCGTTTTGAAGGAATATTCAATTCATCTGCTACTAAGTCCGCCCGTTGACGACTATCTCCGGTTAACAAATGAATCTCCATTCCGTAGCGATTTTGTAATTCTTCAATGAGGTCTAAACTTTCAGGACGCAACGGGTCAGCGTATTCTATCGCCCCTTGCAATTTACCATTACAAGCGACATAAATTAACGACATCCAAGCCGAATTCTCTGCCGTTTCGCTTTGGTCTAATCCTTCTAAACTAATCCCTTCTTGAGTGAGAAATCTTCCACTTCCCACTAACACCTTTTGACCTTCTATTTCCGCCCGAATGCCTAAACCGACTTCATAATTCCAATCAACCCGAGGCGGAATTTCTATCACTTGTTCTTGGGCATAACGGACAATGGCTTCGGCGACTGGATGAGTGATTCTTTGTTCGGTTGCTGCTGCATATTTTATCACCTCTTTGGCAGACATTCGGCCGGAAATTGTTTTCACATTAACCACTGAAATATTCCCTTGAGTGAGGGTTCCGGTTTTATCAAAAACAATGGTATCGAGTTCGGCTAATTGTTCTAAAGTTCGACCACTTCTAACTAAAATACCATGTCGGGTGGTGTGGTTTAAGGCGCCTAAAAAAGCAGTGGGAATAGAGACTCGAATTCCGGTAACAAAATCAAGGGTTAAAATAGAAGCCGCTCTGGCAGGGTCACGGGTTGCGGCGAAGACAATTCCTGCTAAAATTAATGAAGGCGTAATTAAGCGATCGGCTAAATTGGCTGCGTAATTTGCCATGCGAGTATCGTGAACAGGCGCTTTTTGCAACAGTTCTAAACTCGCCGCCGCCCTGGTTTTTTTGCCTATTCGTTCGGCTTTGATGTGGAGATTTCCTGAGCGAACTAAAGTAGAGGCATAGACAAAGGTGCCGTTTTCTGCAACAATAGGCATGGATTCGCCTGTGAGTTGCTGTTGATCGACGACGGCTTTTCCTTCGGTGACAACCCCATCAACGGGTATTTGTTCGCCAGGATAGACGAAAACGATTTCTCCGGGTTGCACTTGGTCACTGGGAATGGATTGTTTTTCGCCGTTGCGTTCCACCCAAGCAAAGCGTCCGATGGTGTCGAGTAAGTCTGCGGTTTGGTGTTCGGTTGAACGGGCGGTTTGTTCGCGGATGACGTCGCCGAGTTCGTGCAGGGTGAGAACTAAAGCAGGAGTTACGAGTTTTCCTTGCGCTCCTCCCAAGCTTAACGCTAGTAAGTCTAAGCAGTCAATATTTAGTTTTTGCTTGACAAATAGGCTATAAAATGCACGTTGAGCAACGGGAAAGGTGACGAGCGCCAGAGAACCCCAGGCTAGAGGACGCAACCAGGCTAAACGAGTTGAACTGCTGAGGAGGGCGAGGAGGGTTGCACCTGTTGGGGCGAGTAAACTTGACCATTCTCCTTCGTTGTCGGGTTCGTTGGGTTCAGGCTGGGGGGAGTCGGAAATATCTTCAACGGTAATTGAGATTCCGGCTTGTTGAATTAAAGTTGACAATCGAGAATAAATCTCAATATCGGGAAAGTCTAAATGTTGATAATGAATCGCAACAGAAGCCGCCGAACGGTTAATTCTAACTTGAATCACTCCCGGTTCTGACTGTAGAACCTGTTCTAGATTTTGTGCATAATATTCATCAGAACTCAGGCGATAAACGCGAAATCTTACCCGTCCGGGTACGGCATGAACGATATAGGGTGCCGGTTCAATAAAGCGTTCTGATTCTATTATCGCCCCATTGGTGGCAGCAAGAGAAATTAATTTACCATTAGTCAGTGTCATCTAAAGTTACCCCTGATGGTGTCGTTTCGGGTGAATTTGCGGTGGTTTCTGGGTTGAGGGCGGTTTCGATAAGATTCATTAAACGCATTCCCAGTTCCCAATCACTCACGCCTTGAGCGTTATAATTAATTGTAATTGAAGCCGCAGCACGATTAATCCGAATATTGGCAATTTGTTCTTCTTGAGAGAGTAATTGTTCAAGACGTTGGGCAAAATCTATATCGGTGGCTAAACGGGGAATTCTTAAGCGAATTCTTCCCGGCATTGAGTGAACAATTGTAGATTCAGAATCTTGATTATTTTCAACTGAATTTGTTGTGGTTTCCGCTTCATTTGTAACAAAATGAGACTGTTTTTTAAGATGTGTCAGGATTTGACGCATCAGACTGGCAATGATTAAATTGGCTAAAAGAGCTTGAGCGCCGCGCAGTTGAAAGCGGGAAGTCACGACTATCCCAATAACCACAGGCAAAATCGCCTCAATTTCCCCATGTTCTTGCAGGAAATCAGCAATGCGAGTCTCTGTTGTTTGAATGGGAATAGCGCTGACAAAATCTGAAGATGTTGTGGTCATATTACTTTAACCCTGCTCGCTGAATAATTATACCATCACCCAAGAAGTTGTTTCTCTTTTTTTAAGTTTTGTTTTTCAAGGATGATATTTAGATCCTAGAAAGATTAAACCTGCTATACAGTTGTTTCGTCCAAACAGTGGATCGGAGTAAACCTCTGGAAATTCTAGCAATTTTGGCGATCGCTCGCTCAAACCTGCATAAGTTCACATCGTCCCGGGACTAGATGAAAATGGAACATTGAGGACAATGAACTTTGAATGTGAATCCTATTGCTAATATCAGGAATTTGAGTCTAAATGGTGTCGAGTTATACAAAGGGGTGACAGATGAATCTTTACAAATACTGGACAATCTGCAAGGTTGATGGGCGTTCTCATCAATCCAGTTTTCAAACAGGATATCAAGCCTCGGAGCTTCCTGTTGTTAGGGAACAGTTTCAAGCGTGGTTTCCATCCTACTGTGAAACTCAGGAACTCCTCACTCAAGAAGATAAAGAGATTCAAACTCAATTATTATCTTGGTTTCTTCATCAAGATTCTAGGGATTTTGAGTCGTCGGTTCCCCCGAGTTGGGTGATAGCAGGGCTTTCTTTGCGGTGTTATGTTTCCCATGCGATCCAATCGGCTTGTCAAACTTTAGCTCAAAAATTTGGTCAGCGCTATGGTTTTTCTCCTTATGACTTGTTACCCCTGGTGTTAACCGATGACGGGAAAACGTGGATAGGGCTTGACTCTGACCGCAAAACCCAGTTAATTCTAGATCGCTTTGGAAATCTTCAGCCTTCTACTTACCCTCTTTTATCGGTGGAGATTTTGAGAACCTTCGATCCGACGAAAACAGCACTGGGAAAATGGGCTTGTTTAATCACTCGTCAAGATGAAAAACTGACTCGGACATTGTGGATAGAACATGGGCTTTTGCTGGAAACTTCTTGGTCGAAACTTAATCAAGTTCAAGGGAGTCAATGGAAAATCCTTTCACCCCACGAGCGTCATTGGGTAGAGGTGTTCCATCAGGTGTATCGACGCGACAGACGAGAACAGGGCGCTCGGGGTAAATGTCCAACACCCTCGGAAGCCCAACTTCAGGAAATGCGCGATCTTCTTCATCAACGAGGAATTATAGCCGATTCTTCGGATGAAATGTTAGATCAATTAAAAACGATTGCTGAGTTTCTCCAGGAACAAAAGATTAACCCGTCACCCCCGCCACCGCCACCCGAACCGCCGATTAATCTCCTAAAAACTATGCTGAATGAAGCTCGGGATAAAGCCCTTTTAAATGCGATTCATCGGGTGCTGTTACAACGCTTTCATCAACTCAAAAATAGTCCCTGGTATGCTGAGAACGCTGATTACTTTTTCCCCAGTTTACGACTCATTTATTTTGAAGCAAAATCTCAAGGTGAGGTCGCCAAAGAATTAAACATGAATAATCAATCTCAAGTCAGTCGATTTTTAAAACTAAAGGAAATGCTCAATCAAATTCGAGAACAGGTGATGGCGGAGTTGTTTCAAATCTTGTTGAGTCAAGAGTCTTTTAAATCCGTTTCCCAAGATGCTCAGGCTTTTAATAATCTAATTCAACACTTGAGTGCTTATTTAGATGAAAGTGTGTTTGTTGAAGCGGCGAGGGAACTTCAAGCCGGACAACACCGAAAAATGACCAGTTTATTTGCAGAAAAGATGCGTGATTTTCTCAGTTATGATCCTCCCAATTTAGCTCTTGATTGTTCTTGAATTCTGTCAGATTTCCTAATAAACAGTAAATCCAAACTCGGAGAATAAAATGAATTTTCGCCCTGATTCTGAGTCTAAAGTATCTTCAATTCGTTCTAATTCGCGTTCTTACCGAGAATTGCAGTTAGAAATGATTGATCTAGAGCCAGAGTTCTTTGAGAAAGCTACTCTCCTCAGTCGTCATTTTAGTAATGAAGCTGAACAATGGCAAGCCTATTTGAATACATTGGCGTTATTGGCTTTAGAAAAATGGTTAAGCGATCGCCAGTTAACCTTGAGTTATCAAACCTATTCTCTCCTGAGAACTCAAGTTTTAAATTTAGACGCCGTTAGTCCTCTCAATGTTGAGCCATTTAAACTCTGCTTGATCGCTCGTGAGAATATAGGTGATCAAACCATTGAAATTCCTCAAAAAATGATTGACGAGCCAGAGTTTTCCGCCCATTTTTACACATTAATTCAGGTTTTCTTGGAAGAAAAACAGGCTGTTTTAATCGGATTTATCCGCTATGATCAATTAAACCAGCAGTCTTTAAAACAGACAAAAACAGGAAATTATGAACTGTATTTGTCAGAATTTAATCCTGAACCCAGCCATTTAGGTTTAAACCTAAAATACTTAGATTCAACAGCCATAGAACTTCCTAAAAATGGCTTATCTAAACCATCCTTTCAACAGTTAACTCAATGGCTGGAACATCTTTATACAGCCGACTGGCAACCTGTTGAACAACTTTTGGCAAACCGACCACCTCTTGTTCCGTTTGCGTCAGCAATAAATTTCAGAACCCGGAACTTATCCTCACAAAAAACAATAGAAAAAAGTCTAAAAACATTACAAATGAGTGGAGCTTTAGGACATCAAAAACCAGGAGATTTATCACAGACTGAACTCAGTGATGTTTTAGTGGAGCTTTTAGAAACCACTAACAATGAAGAAACCCGTTGGCAAGCAGCAGAATTATTATGGGAAGTCAACCCCAATCATCCGGCTGTGGGTGTGCGACGAGCAATTGATTTAGGAATGCAACTTTTAGGGGTTCCTGTTGCATTAATGGTTGCCCTTTTACCCAAACCAGATCAACGAATTGCCATTCTTTTAAGGGTTTATCCCCTACAAGGTTTCTTACCTGATCATTTAAAACTGATTGGTTTGGATGAATTGGGTCAAAGTTTATTTGAAGTTCGGGCGAGAGAGCGAGATGATTATATTCAGTTCAAATTCACCGCAGACCCGGGCGATCAGTTTAGTGTTCAGATTGTTCTTAATGATGCGAATGTAACAGAATACTTCATCGTTTAACAGCGACTATAGAATAGTTTAAGGGTTGATTAGCGACATCAGTTAATCAACTTTTTTGGCTTTTATATTGGTTTGATTTCATAAAGTTTTTACCCGGTTTTAGCTTGACAAATCAACTTAACTTGATTTAGTAAAAAATCACTTATATAATGTTATATATGATATGATATCTACAAGTTAGAAATCCTTTCTAAAGGAACACAATCTTCGAGAAGCTGTAGTGTAGGCATCTAGCCTGCTTCAAGTTTAAAACTCATTCAACCTTTCTACAGCCCCGTAATGTGCAGAAGCTTTCTAGATTAAAACTCAATCAACCGACTAACAATGAAAAAACAAGTTGTTATCAAAATACCAGGGGGCGATTTTGATACAGGTTTTCCTGTTGTACTAGAGTTTTGGGAAGACGGTAGAATTATTGCCATAGACCGCGAATGTCCTGCACTTCCCGCCCAACCAAAAATTAAGAAAAGTTATGAAGAATGGCGAGAACTTCATAGAGGTTTAGGAGAGCGAATTATTGAAGTTCCAGAGGTACAAATTACCCATAAATCGACATATCAAGAGTGTTTATCTGCAACTCAAGCCCTTGAATATACTCTAGAAAATTGGTTTAACAATCCTATATTTGGCGATATCCGAGGGCGAATTGTGGGACGTTTAAAATATGTAGCACCCAACGAATCTGTAAGAATTGTTTTGGATACCGCCAATTCTTGTTTACAAAAACTATCCTGGGATCGGTGGGATTTATTTGAAAAAGATTATTTCTTACCCAATGCGGAGTTAGTTCTTTTATCTCGATACAATCGACCTCCAGAAACCCTGCAAATACCGATTAAAATTCTGGCTATTTTTGGCAGCGATGAAGGGGGTTTGCAACTACAAGAAGATCTAAAAGAAATTCAAAACTTAGCTGAATATGGAGGAGAAGTTACTTGCATTCCCGAAGAAGGAGATTCCCTCAGTTTCCAAACACTGTGTAATACCCTTTATCGGGGAAATTGGGATATAATTTTCTATGCCGGACACAGTTCAGGTCAAAGCATTTGCCTTTCTAATGAGCCTAACTTACCCATCAATAACTTAAGACAAGCCCTAAGAATAGCCGCTCCTAATATTAAGCTTGCTATCTTTAATTCCTGTGATGGACTGGGGATTGCGGAATATTTAGCCGAGTTTAATATTCCCCATCTCATCGTCATGCGAGAACCCGTTCCTGATATAGTAGCCCGCAGTTTTTTGAAGTATTTTTTAGAAGAATTTATTCAAGGAAAACCCCTTCATGCTGCGGTTCGTCAAGCCAGAAAAAAATTACATCAATTAGAAGTTCCAACTGCAAACAATGAACCGTATTATCCGGGAGCATCCTGGCTACCGATACTCTTACAAAATCCGACGGCTCCTCAACTGTATTGGCCTCAACCGGAACCGGAACCCTCACCTGAACCCTCACCTGAACCTGAACCTGAAAAACCCTTAATCCAACCCAAAGTAATGATGATGTTAGGGTTAGTATTTATCGGTATTTTTATAGGTGTTTTCTGGGGAACTTCTAGCCGCTTTTTTAAGAAACCTGATGTTATTGGAGATTCTATCAGTCAGGGGGAAGAAATTGTGGTGAAGATGTTTCAACAACGGCGTAAACAAAGGGGTGTAGAACCTGTTGCCGACTGTCAGAAACCCTTGAAGTATTTTTTACCCTTTTGGAAGGATTATATTAGACAACAGTGGAATGATTGTTTTGTCACCAAACAAAGTTATCACGAAGCCATTCAACACCTTCAAAAAAGTTGGGAAGAAGAAAAACAAGATCCCGAAACTTTAATCTATCTCAATAACGCAATATTGGAAGCAACAAACGCCGATTACTATACCATTGCAGTTGTTGTTCCCACGATAAAAAATCAAGCCGGAGAAGTCATCGATGTCGAACTTGCGGAAGACATTCTGCGGGGAGTTGCTCAAGCCCAAACCGAAGTGAACTTGAATTTATTCAATGGAGATGAATCTGCTGAGTATACCTTACCCGGTTCAGATTTTCTTCAGCATAGAGACTTAAATGGAAAAGGCTTAAAAGTGATCATTGCTGATGATTCTAACTTCAAACCTCAAGCCATCAAAAATACACATAACCTCGTTAAAAACTCAGAAATTCTAGGCGTAATTGGTCATTATTCTAGTGAGATGACCCTCGCTACTTTAGATATTTACAACAAAAATCAAGTAGTTTTAGTGACTCCAGGAACAACCACCTCTGAACTCACCGAAAACCCAGAACAGTTTTTATTCCGAATTCCGGCAGTGAATTATAAGAAGGCTTATAAAATGGTTGATCTCTTGACCCAGGAAATCAAGCAGAAAAAAGTCACGATTTTTTATAATCCTGCCAGTCCCTTTTCGAGTGATTACAAACAATACTTTGAACGAAAGTTGTTAGAAAAAGGAGGAGAAGTTGTAGCTTCTTTTAACCTGGCTAGTCCTAACTTTAACGCAAAAGATGCACTTGAAAAAATGAGAAATTCTGAAGAATCCGTGATTATTTTAATACCGGATGGTCAGGTGACAAATTCCGTCAATCAAGCGCTAGAAGTGATTAAAGAAAATAAAGGTGAATATTGGATGTTGGGTAACTCCTCGGTTGACACGCCCAGAACTTTAGCGCTCGGTCAAGAATATCTAGAAAAACTATATTTAGTCATTTTCTGGCATCATTTAAACAGTTTTCAGCCCGATTTTTCGCAAATCACTTCGCAACTTTGGGGCGAATTCGTGAGTCTTCGTACCGCTTTAGCCTACGATGCAGCCCATGTTTTGATTGAAGGAATTCGCCAAAATCCCACCCGCAAAGGAATTCAAAAGCTACTTTCTAGTGAAAGCTTCAAGATTGACGGCGTGACCGGGAAAATAGAGTTTCAACCGGGAACAGGCGATCGCAAAGAACAACCCCTTGATATTGTTAAAGTTGCTGCTTGTGCAAATCAAGAGTATGGTCTTACCTTTCTCCCAACTGAGTTTTCAACACCGAAAAAAGCGGGTTTAGATTGTTCAAATCGTGAATGATATCATCTCCGATTCATTAATTATAATTTGGTAGGGGCGAGTTCTAAACAGTGAACAGTT
>NZ_LATL02000166.1 GCF_000972705.2 Limnoraphis robusta CS-951
CAGGAGACAGGAGACAGAATTGAAACCTTTATCATAAAAGGATTTGACAGAAAAACAGTGTCCTAATCAAAGGCTTCGACTGCTATATCAGAGGATATTTAAGAATATTTGAGCGGAAGAACTTCAACTGGAGCAATTCTCCCGCTACCTTAAATTTTAGCTTTCAATCCGATGAATTTTCAGGAAATTCGTTCCTCGCGGATGCTTAGTCGGAATTCCTGCAACAACGAGAATTTGATCGCCTGTACTGACTAACTGACGTTCTAACAGCAAGCTCTCGGCTTGATCGATTAATCCTTCAAAAGAACCCACTTCATGGGCGAGTAAAATCGGTCTTACACCCCAAACTAGATTTAAACGATGGTAGGTTTTGGAATCAGGTGTAAACGCGACAACAGGGGCTTTGGGTCGTTCGGCGGCGGCGAGTTCAGCCGTATAGCCTGTGCTGGTATAAGCAACAATACATTTCAACGGCAGAATTTTATCAATCGTATTTAAGGCTTCACTCAACGCATGGGTTTCGTCGGACTCGGCGGGAGGATAGTTAATAAATTTCAATTCCGGTTCGACATCAGAAGCAATTTTAGAAAGCATGGCCACTGCTTTAACCGGAAAATGACCAACGGCGGACTCTCCCGACAACATCACCGCATCCGTACCGTCAATAATCGCATTAGCGACATCAGACGCTTCTGCACGAGTCGGACGGGGATTATTAATCATGCTTTCTAGCATTTGGGTTGCAGTAATCACCGGAATTCCTTTTTGGTTGCAGAGTCTAATAATCTGTTTTTGCAACAACGGGACTCTTTCGGGACTCATTTCTACGCCCAAATCACCTCGGGCTACCATCAAACCGTCACATTCATTGATAATCGCTTCTAGGTTCGCAATAGCTTGGGGCTTCTCAATTTTTGCCATCACGGGAATATTCCCCGCACCCCGTTGAGCGAGAAATTCTTTGAGATTGCGGACATCTTCGGCCCGACGGACAAAACTCAGAGACACCCAATCGATTCCTTGAGATAAACCAAATTCTAAATCCTGCATATCCTTTTCCGTCATCGAAGGCAGTTGCAAGATTAAACTGGGCAAATTAACGCCTTTGCGACTTTTGAGAAAGCCTCCTTCAATCACTTTACATTTAACGGCATTTCCCGATATTGCCTCAATTCTTAATTCTAATAATCCATCATCAAGCAAAATTTGCGCTCCGGGTTCTGCTTCTTCTGCTAAATAGGGATAATCAATCGAAACAGTATGAGGTTGATTGTCATATTCCTCGACAGGAACTAAAGTGAGGTATTCACCTGTTATGAGTTCAATTGCATCATCGGGTAACTGACCGACTCGAATTTTCGGCCCTTGCAAATCTTGCAACAATGTTATGGGCATATCCAAGTCTTGAGAAACTTGTCGTAACATTTTAATTGTCTCTGCATGGTCTTCATAGCTGCCATGAGAAAAATTTAATCGGGCGACGCTCATTCCTGCACAAGCCATTTGTTTGAGGATATTGGGATCTCGACTAGCGGGGCCAATCGTTGCGACAATTTTGGTTCGGTGGGTGAGTAGTTTCATAGCTTTTAATCTGTTAGCAGTTAAAGGTTGATTGAAAGTTCTCCATTCAGGGAGACTCGATCTTTATTTTCAGTAGCTCAAGAACAAGATCAGCCGTTTTTAGGTGTCAAATTGTTAATTTTTAGAGATCCAGTTGGTCGATATACTCTCGCAAAGTTTGAGCCGATTTATGTAGGAGTTTTTCTTCGTTTTCCGCGAGGGATAAATTCATCACTTTCATCACGCCTCCCCGATTGATAATTGAAGGTAAACTGATACAAAGATCTTCGGATAAGCCGTACATTTTATCAACTCTTGTACTAACGGTAAAAATCCGATTTTGATTGCGAAGAATCGCTTTGACAATTTCCGTCACCGCTAAACCAATCGCATAGGACGTGTATCCTTTGCGTTTGATAATCTCATAAGCGGCATTTTTCACTTGTTTGAAAATATCATTTAACTCTTCTAAATCACAGGCTGGACTGCCACTCCAGTCGCCATCACAGATTTTCATTCCGGCAACATTTGCTGTACTCCAAACGGGAACTTCACTATCACCATGTTCCCCGACAATATAAGCATGAACGCTGCGAGGATCAATATCTAATCGGTTCGCGAGTAAAGCCCGAAAACGAGCGGTATCGAGTACCGTTCCTGAACCCAATACTCGGGAACTGGGAAAACCAGAAAGCTTCAAACTCACATAGGTCATAATGTCAACGGGGTTGGCGACAATCAGTAAAATAGCATTGGGACAATATTTCACCACATCCCCAATTAAACCCCTAAAAATTTTCACGTTACGATGCAATAAATCTAGACGAGTTTCGCCTTCTCTTTGACTGGCTCCTGCTGTTATAATCACGATATCTGCATCCTGTCCGACATCAGCAACGCTTCCCGCGTGAACACGAGTTGGGGAAATAAAAGGAATGCCATGAAGTAAATCCATGACTTCTCCTTCAACTTTTTCGGTTGCAATATCTTGTAGGATAAGTTCATCAAAACAGTCTTGAATTAGCATAGAATAGGCACAAGCCATCCCAACTTGACCTGCACCAATGATTACACCCTTGCGAGGTTTAATTGTATTTTCTAAGTTTTCAGCATCAGGATGTAGATTAAACAATCCTTCAAACATAAATCCTCCAGTCAGTGTATGATTTTTTGAGTAAATTCAATTAGAATAAAAATTGTACGCGATGATACAATTGACTGGCTTTGATTATACAACTGCCTTTGTCCCTTCTAACTGAATTACACCTCAGATCTTGCACCAGCCTCAGAAACCGGGTTTCTGGCAATTCCCCTTAGCTGAAAACCTATATTTTTCCTTGAGAAACCCGGTTTCTCAGATCTGTTGAGAATGGTGCAAGATCTCAGTTACACCTGATTTTACCACTATCTTTTCGAGTCACACTGCAATGATTGAATAGATAATCTCCTCTTAACCCTCATTCTCAATGTTCTTAACCTATCAGCTAGCGGAGGTTCAACACAAATCAATGATTGATCGACTTTTTGAGATTCTATAGGAAGGCTGCTATCCTAAGAATTAATGCTTCACCTCTATAAAAAGATAGATGTTTATCAAGATGAGCATTTTTAAATTTTAGGAAAATAGATGTTTGAAGGAAAGATCTAGGTTAATCCCAAAATAATCTTGTAAAATTTTATGATACTCTGCTTCTGTGTCAATGATATGTTCTTGTCGTTGACCATTTTGAGTGATAATTAATCGGTTATCGCTCAATGTAACTCGACCTTCTAGCGTTGGTTTTGTACAGATACGACGCTGAGTAAAAATTGATTGAGGAGAGGTTTGATTATATTCACAAGTGGTTTGAAAATCGGTTAAGTTTCTCGGGGTTAATGTAAAACAATATTTAGGTTGATAATTTCCTTCTTTTTTATGATAGAATATCCAATTATTCTGATTATTAATAAGCTGATAAGTTTCTCCGTTTTGGATTTGTTCAGTTGAACTTTCAAACTTCAACGGATAAAGAAAAGAGTCTCCAAAACCCACATCGGCTAACCAAAAATCCCTGTCTTGTACCCGTAGAGTTAAATGACCAAATTCTCGCCCAAAATCACCCTCTTCTCGCGCAACTTGAGCGGAAAGGAGAGTCACCTTAAACCCAAGTTGTTGGAGTAGCCAGGAAAATAAAGAGTTGAGTTCATAACAAAATCCGCCTCGATGTTGTTGAACTATTTTATGGTATAACGCTTCTAAATTCAGATTGATAGGTTGGTTGAGATGAATACTGAAATTTTCAAAGGGAACAGTCAGTAAATGACAGTAATGCAGTTGATGAAGCGTCTCAATATTAGGTTCAAGAGAACCTTGATAGTGAATGCGGTTCAGGTATTCTGTAACATCCATATTAAACCGAGTCTTGTTTATCGATTTGATTATAAAATTGCTGTTCAATTTGACGATATTTCGGGACATCAATCAGTTTCTCAAACTGCTGAAAACTGACCAAATTTTCGACATTGGCTGTTGTTCCAGTTTCCTTCAAGTGACGCAAACAGTCCGTCATGGCTTTAGTTACCGTAAACAAACCCGTTAACGGAAAAAACACGATTTTAAACCCCATCTGTTGCAATTCCTGGGCGGATAACTGAGGTGTTTTTCCTCCTTCAATGATATTCGCCACTAAGGGAATATTAGGTAAAGCTTCAGCAATTTTAACCAATTCATCCTGAGACTGTGGTGCTTCAATAAAAATCACATCAGCCCCCGCTTCAAAATAAGCTAAACCTCGGTTAATTGCTTCTTCTAAACCCAAGGGAGCGCGAGCATCTGTCCGTCCAATTATTACTAAACCGCTATCCCCTCTCGCCTCAACCGCCGCTTGAATTTTAGACACTTGTTCCGAGGTAGAAATGACTCGTTTTCCCTCGAAATGACCACATTTTTTCGGCCATTCTTGGTCTTCTAAAAGAATTCCAGAAACCCCTAAATTTACGGCTTCTTTCACGGTACGGATGACATTTAAAACATTACCATAACCTGTATCTAAGTCAGCAATTAACGGAATGTTAACAGACTGAGTAATTCTGCCAATACTGTAGAACATTTCAGTCGCGGTGAGAAAACCATAGTCCGGTAAACCCAGTGTTGATGCAGCAATACCAAACCCACTGGTAGCGACGACTTCAAAGCCAAGCTGTTCAGCAATTTTAGCACTCAAACAATCATAAACACCCGGAATCACCACAATTTCCGTTTGTTCTAGTCGTGTTCTCAGTTGATTTCTAGAAGACATAGGGGAATGTTAAATCTCTATAATTTAGGATACACTGATCTCTGTCGCTGAAGATCGTATATTTTAGAGTCACTTTTTTAGATAAGATAGAGAGATGATAGATTGATAGGGATGATCGCTGTGGATGGCTAGCAACCCTGGGAAATCTTCAAATATCGATGACTCATCTAAATTTAGAGAGAGTCTCGGATATTGAGCAAGTTTTTTCAACAATCAACTCAGATTTCTAGATTTGTATCAAAATCAAAGCCGTAAGTTTTTGTGCTGAGAGTATATATCCTCTGTCGTTAGTTATGATTTGGAAAATTCTAGCTTTATCTCAATTTCAATCTCAAGATAGTAAAACGAATTCTATCCAATTAAAACAGGTTATTTTATCCAGTTTGTTAAATAGTCACCAAATCACACAGCAGTTTGCTTTTGCCATTGCAGCAGGCTTTTTATTTAGCTGGCTTAATATTCCAGTCGGTTGGTTACTCGGGCCTATGGTTGTCGGGATTATTTATGCCGCCATTGCAGGGAATTCTAAGCCTTTACCTGCGAATTTTATGACTTTTGGGAAAGCCTTTTTAGGTCTAGCAACAGCAGTACGCTTTTCTCCAGAAACTCTAATTGTTGCTTCTAACTATGCTATTCCTTTGCTTTTTTGCATTGTTTTTACCGGGATTATTAGCTTGTTTCACGGTTACTTATNTTTTATGACTTTTGGGAAAGCCTTTTTAGGTCTAGCAACAGCAGTACGCTTTTCTCCAGAAACTCTAATTGTTGCTTCTAACTATGCTATTCCTTTGCTTTTTTGCATTGTTTTTACCGGGATTATTAGCTTGTTTCACGGTTACTTATTGTCACGTTTTTCAGGTATTAATCGAGTCACAGGGTTGTTATCTTTCATTCCTGGTTTGGCATCGAGTATTATTGCCATCGGAGAAGAAATGGGAGCTGATGCGGTGGCAATTGCTTTATTTCAATACCTCCGTTTGTTATTGGTTATTTTCATCGTTCCCAGTTTAGTTACCTTTTTGTTTCCGGCTGATTCTGTCAATTTAAACTCAGCCGTATTTCTGACTACTACCCCGTCATCAGTTCCTCTATTCTTGAATTTGTTAATCTTAGCAGTTTGCTGTTTTCTCGGAATTTGGGGGGGTGAGAAATTACGCTTACCTGCATCGGGATTTTTAGGAACATTCATCGTGGGTTTGATTGGATTTTGGACATTGCCTGACTATTTTCTCGTTCCTCAATGGCTATTTAAAACGGGATTATTATTGGTTGGACTTTCAATCGGGCTAAAGTTTAATTTCAGCACAGTTAGAAAACTCTTAAAAGCGGTATTGATTGAAATTGGGTTAGTGATTTCACTGATTTTATTTTGTTTAGGAATTGCATATGGATTTCATCAGTTTACACAGGTTGATCTGGTGACTGCTGTTTTAGGATTGACACCGGGAGGATTAGAGGCGATGATTGCAACCGTTGTTCAGCTAGGAGGGGATACAAGCCTTGTATTAGCAATTCAATTAAGTCGAATGTTAATGATTCTTTTAATCGCTCCTTGGTTAACTGCTTTTGTGCTTAAACAAGAAAAACGTTCAGAGGATTTTTCAGAATAGAAATGAATAATTATCCAAAATAATAGCAAAATTAGTGAATAGTTTTTTCAGTTTGAGGTATTATAGGTCTAAATTTCTGCACTGAAAATTATGTCGAAAGCTTTGATCTTTGATCAACTGATTAAAAATGTTCGGGTTGTTCGTCCTCATCAGCCCTCTGTGGAAACCCTTGATCTCGGTATTAAAGAGGGAAAATTCGTGCAAATTGAGCCAAATCTCAAGCCTGAAGACGCTCAACAAACATTTGATGGAAATCACCTTTTAGCCTTTCCCGGTGTTGTGGATGCTCATATGCACGTGGGAATTTATCAACCGCTCAACCAAGATGCTGTTACGGAGAGTAAAGCGGCTGCAATGGGCGGTGTAACAAGTAGTTTAAACTATATTCGCACAGGTCAATATTATCTCAATCAAGGCGGAACTTACCATCAGTTTTTTCCAAAATTATTAGCTCTTTCTGAGGGTAATTTTTATGTTGATTATGGTTATAATATCGCCCCAATATCTGCCCAACATATTGAAGAAATGCCGCAACTATTTGAAGAGTTTGGGGTTTCTTCGTTTAAAGTTTTTATGTTCTATGGTGGTTATGGGTTGCATGGTTTATCCGATCAGCAAAATTTATTTTTAATGATAAACAAAGAAGAACGTTATGATGTGGCTCATTTTGAGTTTATCATGCGAAGTTTGACTCAAATGCGCGAAAAATATCCTGAGTTTAAAGATTATCTCAGTTTGAGTTTGCATTGTGAAATTGCGGAAATATTAAGCGCCTATACAAAAATTGTTCAACAGGATAATACCCTAACTGGACTGAAAGCTTATAGTGCGGCTCGTCCTCCTCATTCGGAAGGATTAGCGATTTGTATTGCGTCTTATCTCGCCCATGAAACGAACTGTATTAATATCAATTTACTCCACTTAAGTTCCCGCAAAGCCATTGAAGCCGCTTTAATGATGCAAGCCACATTTCCTCATATTAATTTTCGTCGAGAAGTCACCGTCGGACATTTGCTTTTAGATGTGGATGCACCGACAGGAAAATGGGCAAAAGTTAACCCTCCTATTCGTCCGCGAGAAGATGTAGAATTTTTATGGCAAGCAGTTATAAATGGTCAAATTGATTGGATTGTTAGCGATCACGCTTGTTGTTCTGCTGAACAAAAAGTTTCTCAACAAAACCCCGACAATATTTGGTTAGCGAAGTCCGGTTTTGGCGGAACTGAATATTTACTTTCAGGGGTTTTTAGCGAAGGAAATAAACGCGGAATGCCTTATCATCAAATGGCTAAATTATTATGTTGGAATCCTGCACAACGATTTGGATTGTTAGAAAAGGGGGATATTGCTGTTGGTTACGACGCGGATTTGGTGTTAGTTGATCCCAATGAAACGTTTACCGTTCGGGCGGATGAATCACGGTCTCAACAGGGTTATACGCCCTTTGAAGGCATGGAATTAACCGGACGAGTTAAAAGTACATTTCTTCGCGGAAATTTGATTTATCACAACGGAGAAATTCTCGGTTCGCCTCAAGGACGTTATTTAAAACGACCCTATGGAAAGACTACAAAAAAATTCAAGTAAAGGCGTTTTGAAAAAAGTAACATAATTTAGAGAGTTAACGCCTTAGCTTTAGCTCATTGATACTCGAATCAAANGAGAAATTCTCGGTTCGCCTCAAGGACGTTATTTAAAACGACCCTATGGAAAGACTACAAAAAAATTCAAGTAAAGGCGTTTTGAAAAAAGTAACATAATTTAGAGAGTTAACGCCTTAGCTTTAGCTCATTGATACTCGAATCAAAGTCCGTATGACAAATAATTTCTTCAAGACTAGATACTCGTTTTTGCAACTGGTCGATTTTTGTTTGTTCAAGTAAGTTTGTTGGTTGTACAAATATCCAAACTGATACAGTGCTAACCGTAGCTGCAATTATCACGGCTAAAGGTAAAATTGTGTAGTTCTCAACGAGAGCGATGATAGGTACACAAGCGAGTAAACAAAAGATAGATAAACTCCATATCCATTTTGTTGCTGCTAACCGAACATCATTCATCTCAAATTGCTTCTTTTGACTAGACATAATACATCCTCTGATTAAAAATGAATAATCCACCAGTTAGATTTAAATCTCTTTGAAAGAATTATGTTTTCAAAAAATATCTTGAAAAACTGGTGGTCTATTTTTATGAACTTTTTTCATTCCAGACAGCGAGAATTCATCATGTAGCTGTAGTTATCTACTCCTGGCTTTGATCTGCTTTTCGCTTATTATTATGAGGTGAAGTCAACGCCTTCACAGTTTGCCATGCTGCCAATCCAACCCCGACTGTTGCGACTACCGGTAAAGCGGCAGAAACGGCAAGTCCTGCTGCCCCTGCCGCCATTCCACTACCAACCACACCACCAACAGCAGCCAAACCTGAACCGATCATATCNGTAGTTATCTACTCCTGGCTTTGATCTGCTTTTCGCTTATTATTATGAGGTGAAGTCAACGCCTTCACAGTTTGCCATGCTGCCAATCCAACCCCGACTGTTGCGACTACCGGTAAAGCGGCAGAAACGGCAAGTCCTGCTGCCCCTGCCGCCATTCCACTACCAACCACACCACCAACAGCAGCCAAACCTGAACCGATCATATCTGCTACGCTCAGATCCATCACGGCACTTACACTTAACAAAGCCCCAACAACGGCTCCGCCCACCCATGCTCCTGTGGTATTGGGAGGATCAGGCTTGACAATAATAACCGGAGGATCAGTCTTATAGGTAATACTATCATCAATATTAATGTTACATTCTGATTTCCCCAATCCCCGTGATTCTGCTGTACATAATGGTTGTGCTGAATTCTGAACTACTGTTGTTGTAGGTTGATTAGCCCAAGCAGGCTGAGACATCAGAGGAAAAAAGAAGGTAGAAAACAACAATACTGACATGAAGAATGTTGTTATGCGTCCTAGAAACGTTTGTGACTTCATCATCTTGCTCCAAGTTCTTTAAGTTAAAAAGAAAAACCATCTCAATTGCAACCTATTAATCCTGTGATGTTTTTAGGTTACTATACATAATCTAAACCCATAAATTATGGTTGTCAATTAGAGAAATTACTGATCTTGATGATTCGCCTGATTGATCAAGTATCCGTAATTTTACGGAAGTTATACGCTCTTTAATGAAAAAATAAATTTTTATGCTAAAATAGAGCAAAGTTTAATTTGTTCAGTCGCATTTATATGACTGAGATAACCTCAAAAATCGAACTTCCATCCCCTTTCCCAGACCATACTCAACTCCCCGAGTCGGATGGTACATTTGTGAAAAATTTTCAGGAGCATCCCCAGAGTATTTTACTCACAGATTCTATCGGCCCAATCTTACAAAAAATTCATCCAGACGGACAATATACCATCGGTCAAGACTGTGGAATTTATTGGCGAGAAACTGACCCGCCCGAAAAAGGAGCGGAAGCGCCGGACTGGTTTTATGTTCCCAATGTTCCGCCTAAACTTGATGGTAAAATTCGTCGTTCTTATGTCTTGTGGCGGGAATTTATGGCTCCTCTCATTGCCTTAGAATTTGCGAGCGGAAACGGTGACGAAGAACGGGATAATACACCGTTATCTCGAACCGGAGAAAAGCAAAGACCGGGAAAATTTTGGGTTTATGAACAAATTATCCGCATTCCCTATTACGGCATTTATGAAATCAATAATAGTAAGTTAGAAGTTTACACTCATCGGAACGGCTATTATCAAAAAATGTCTCCCAATGAACGCGATCACTATCCTATTTTACCTCTAGGAATAGAGTTAGGATTGTGGCAAGGTNCGAACCGGAGAAAAGCAAAGACCGGGAAAATTTTGGGTTTATGAACAAATTATCCGCATTCCCTATTACGGCATTTATGAAATCAATAATAGTAAGTTAGAAGTTTACACTCATCGGAACGGCTATTATCAAAAAATGTCTCCCAATGAACGCGATCACTATCCTATTTTACCTCTAGGAATAGAGTTAGGATTGTGGCAAGGTCGCTATCAAAATCAAGACCAATTGTGGTTAAGATGGTGGGATAACGAAGGTAATTTGTTGTTAATAGGAGATGAACGGGCTGAACAAGAAAGACAACGGGCTGAACAAGCCGAACAAGAGCGCAAAAATGCCATTCCTCGGTTGTTAGGAATGGGGTTAAGCGTTGAACAGGTGGCGGAAGCCCTCAATCTCAGCATCGAACAAGTTCAACAACAGATTTAAACCTCAGACCCCCCATTATTTGATTTTTGCTTCAAAATATAGATGGAGTCATTTTAGAGGTATCTATGTTTCCTTTTTTCAATCCTTGCTGGAATTGGGACAGTTCATCGAGTTCTCAGAAAGCTTATCAAGAGCGCAAACTGAATTTTTTGAAGTGGATGCGAGATGATCTCGAAACTCGACTAGCTGGACTTAACGCGGCGATAGAAACTGTTGAACGCCAAATGAATCAAGAGTAAGCGTGATCAAGTTTTAAGTTGGAAATTTAACCTTTAAAACACCCTAAAAACCTGGTTTCTCCAAGAAACCGGGTTTTTGTTTTGAGAGAAACCGGGTTTTTGTTTTGAGAGAAACCGTGTTTTTGTGCCTCATCAACTGCCATAATCTAGGTAAAATTACTGCTCAACTATCTATAGCACTACGCAAATTGGTTAGGACATTTTTAGATTCTGAAACCCTTTCATAGTCTGCTGTTCCCTGTTCCCCGTTCCC
>NZ_LATL02000167.1 GCF_000972705.2 Limnoraphis robusta CS-951
GATTGGAGAGGGGTTGGGGGAGAGGTCAAAATACAATTTGAGTTCGACTTTTAAACCCTCTCTCAGTAGTAGGGTACATCAGATACAACATCTAACACTTCTACCTTGAACCTTTTTCTCTGATGCACCCGACAATTAAGATCAAACATCGATAAACCCTTAATTCGGCTTATAGTCAGCCGCGTGTTTTTCCATCATCGCCGCAATATCAGGATTATAAATCCGCAAATAATTCCAATAATTGCCAAACACAGACTTCACATAACCATAGGTTTCAGGATAGGGAATTTTTTCAGCAAAAGCATCCGCATCTTGAAAACCAAATCGCTCTAACCAACCCGAAACCGCATTCGGGCCAGCATTATAACTCGCCACCGCCAGTAACGAATTATTATTGTATTCTCGATGGGTAAAATCCAGATAATAAGTTCCCAAATTCACATTATCCTCGATATTTTCCAAGGAATAATTGGTGAGTTGAATCTGTTTTGCAACTTCTTCGCCCGTTTCCGGCATCACTTGCATTAAACCCGTTGCCCCCACTACCGATTTAATCCCAGGCATAAACCGAGATTCTTGACGAATTAAAGCCGTTACCAAAACCGTATTTAATTGACGTTCCTGTGACCAATTCACAATCGTTTCGAGATAAGGAAAAGGATACAACGCTTGCCAATATTCCGGCGTTTTCTTTAACTTCAAATACTTCTGACGTTCTTCAGGTTCATCGCGCTGACTCAAACTCGACAACATCCAAAGCGCCTCTAAATTATCCCCCACACCCAAACGCACCAAACCATCCGTATACTGTTCTTCAATAGAAGGCTGCATTCGGTTGGCAAATTCAACCTGCCAAAGTTTCCAAGCCTCTTGATGTTTTCCGAGTTGATAAAGTTCTTTCAACCCATCAGAACCCGCCATCAAAACCGGATGAGTTTCCGGATATTCAACATGAGGATTGAGCGGACGAACAGTGGTAAAATCTCCCACAGGCCAACCTAAATGTACAGCCGATCGCCAAGCATAATAAGAATCAGGATAACGCGCCAACAAATATTCAAACGCTTTTTTGGTGTCCTGAGAATTGCCAATTTGTTGCGCCCATTTCCCGATCCAAAATGTTGCTTCTGGGGCTAACTCACTATCCGGATTTTTCGTTGAAAGTTCCTTCGCCCATTTAGAAGCCTCTTTGATGTTTCCCGCTTTTGCATAGTCTTCCGCGAGTTTCCAGCGCAACTGCGCCGCAGGTTCCGACTCACTATGATCCTTTAACAACATTTGTCGAGCTTGAGACGCCGACTGTTTTGATTCCAGTTGATCGAGCAATTCTGCCTTATCATAGAGCGCTTCGGCACGATGAGCCGGAAAACGAGCGATCGCTTGATCGAGATATTTCACCGCATCTAGGCGATCGCTCAACCGAGCCAAACGAATTAACCCAAAACCCGCATCTTCACCGCCTGGATCTTGTTGATCAGGAAACGCTTGGATCAGTTGTTCATAGGCTTTGCGCGACTCGGGAATTTTATCATCCAGCCACAACCCCCGTGCATGACGGTAGAGGTTGCGAGGCGTGCGAGGAGCCTTTGCATAAGCTAATGCGCCCTTTCCATAATCCTGTTTTTCCCAATAGCCAAACGCGATCTTTTCCCAGTCTTCCGGCTTCAGTTGGCCGGTGTAGTTCTGAGCCAGCTTTTCTAAATAAGTCCCATAGTCCTTTAAGTAAATGCCATGTTCAGCGATAATTAATAAAAGCGGCAGTTGATTGGGATTTTCTTTTAGACGAGTTTGAGCAATTTCGACACTACGAGGATGAGCCGGAAATTCTGCGATCGCCCGATCCCAATATTCGGGGTTTTCTTTCCCCAAAACATACAACGCCTCAGCCGCAGTCGGATCTTTAGGAAAACGTTGTAACAAATCTTCCCAGGTTTGCTTGGCGTTTGCAGTATCGCCCATCTGTTCATAAGCTTGCGCCCGCTTCATTACAATTTGAGCGCCCAAAAGGGGATAATCTTGTTCAAGTCCTGCTAAAAGGGGAATGGCTTCTTCGGCTTGTTTTTGTTGGATCAGATCACTCGCCAGCAAAAAACGCGCCCGACTACGTTCAGTTGAGGGCTTAGAACTAGCAGCAATGTCTTTGAGTTCAACTTGGCGTTTTTCCGCAGATAAAGAGGCTAACATAATCACCCGCTCAGAGTCATTCGACTCTTGAACAGACACCTCACGAGACGGTAGAAATCGTTGTAACTGCGTGATCGGAAAAAAGATGCCAATCGCCAAAGCGACAGACGCAGCACCGAGAAGTAGGGCGAATTGAGTGATCCGTTGCTTAACCATAATACAATTTGCTCTGGGGTCAATGTTCAGGAATAGGTGAGGATTTATTAAAGATTTGAGGTCAAAACGTTCCGGTCAGTTTTCTGTACAGCCATGCAAAATTTAATACTTTTACCGTCTAAAATAGCCTAAACGGGATTAATTGACTCGACAGAGTATCCATCGTAAAGACATCGGCGGGTTAGGAATGGGAAAAACATCACGTCCCAACGCCCAATGTTCAAACCAGGGAGTCGGCGGCCATGCTTCGGCACTTAAATGAGTTCGTTCATATTCATACACCGACTCATCCGACAAAACCTGTAGGGGCAAACCCTGCATTCCCCAATTCAACTCAGAGCGAGTCAGCAGATAAGACCATTGCACTTGAGACATTTCTCGCACCTTTTCATCAGGTTCAAAGCCCTCAGCCGCGACAAACGTACTAAATAGTAGCAGCCCTCCAGGTTGAATAGCTTCGCACATCAATTTCAGTAGGGTTCGTACCTCTTCAAGTGCGCGGAAATGGGAAATGACTTCTGCTACAACTGCTAATTTATAATATTTTTGAGGTAATCTCAGAGCCGGATTGAGAATATTGCTTTGAACCACCCGCACAGGTAGATTTTCAGCTTTTACCCCATTGGCGATAATTTGAGCAAATTCGGGGGTGAGTTCCACCGCATCAACGGGATGTCCCAGTCGAGCCAAGGGTAAAGTATTACGCCCTACTCCTGCTCCTACGTCTAAAATTGGAGCGGTCGCCGCAGATCCCAATTGAGAAGCGATCGCCATCAGTTTAGCATCGGGATGAGAACCAAACAACGGCCCCTCACGACTCGTTAACCAACGTTGATATTTGTTTTCAATCGTTAGAATTTCTGTTGTTACCGTTAATTTTAGCCCTTGGGTGAGTCCATGCGTTGGCTCTGGTGGCTCATATTTAAAGACTAGACGAGCATGAGGTGAAGCGTTGTATCCTTCTGTGAGTTTCTTCTGAACAAGCTGACGCAAAGCCTGTATTTCGCTGGGTGTGAAATTTTGCCCTAACGCCACCAGCAAGCGGTGAAACTGTTCTACATACTCATCTAATAGTGCCGGTACACAGGGTAAAACGAGCTGTCCTTTGGCTGATGTGAGTCGCTTTACCTTCAGCAAAAGCGCGTTTTCTAATGGATCACTAACCGTTGTCGGCTTGTTCGCTACCACGAGTTCTATATCCTCAATCTCATCGGGGTTCCCATGATGCTAATGTACCTCATTGACCCGCCATTGGGTCAACTCGTTTCACAACTGGGGACAAAATTGGCGATCGCAAAACTTACGATAACACTTAAAAACCCGGTAACTTTCTCGAAACCGGGTTTTTTTCAAAAACAGGTTTATTTTGGGCGCAAGCAAGAGCGCCCCTACATTTTTTAACACCATGTACCGAGCAATATAAATATCAATATATGGTTCATTATATTAAACCATACTAATCTTTTTTATCTAAAAAAAAATTCAATATTTTCCGAAATCATCCTGACGCATTCTGTAGCTTACTTATAGAAAAATTCAAACAAAACTCTACCCCAACAGGTTACACAATGACTGCCTTAGAAAATCAGGTTAATGCTCTGCTAAATCTCATCTCTCAAGCAAATATCGTTGTAGATACAGCAGCAGTTCAACGTTCTCTACACAAAGCCACTTCTCCCCGATTTGAAATCGTTTTTGCAGGAACCTTTAGTGCGGGTAAATCTACCTTAATTAATACGTTGTTAGAGCGGAAATTGCTCTACAGTTCTCCAGGAGTTGCTACCGGAACTGTATGTTACGTTGAATATGCTAAAAAGCAAGATGACGAAAAAGCAGTTCTTCACTTCTTTAGCAAAACCGAAATTCGACAACAAATTTCCGAACTTTGCAAGATTTTAGGATTAGCAGACGGTGTAGACTTGGATGAACCCGCTAGCATTCAAAACCTACGAGACAAAGCCGAAAAAAAACTGAAAGAAGCAAAGGACAATAAAGATTTAAAACAAGAACAACAAGCAAAATTACTTCTACAGTTGCTTGATGGCTTTGTAGCGAACAAAGATAAAATTCAAAGTAATCCTCCTATCGAGCATATAACTTTAGAAGAAGCAAAGCATCATGTAAAATTTGAAAATGCAGCCGTTTTCAAGCAAATCAAATATTACTGTCACAATTCCTTACTAGAAAATGGAATTGTTATCGTAGACACTCCGGGGATAGATTCGCCTCTATTAATTCATGCTGAAATTGCCAAGAAGAAAATCACTCATCCCGATACTTCCGCAGTGGTTTGTGTATTGAAAGCCGCTATCAATGGAACGCTAACAGGAGAGGAAATTAAACTGATTGAACACATTCGCAATAGTCCCGGAGTACGCGATCGCATTTTCTATGTATTCAATCATATTGATGCGACATGGTACAACCCAGAACTTCATCGACTACTAGAAAGTGTAATTCATTCCGAGTTTCACAAAGAACGAGTTTATAAAACCAGTGCAATGTTAGGGTTTTATGGTTCTTTGCGTCTAAAAAAATCTGAATTTCAAGTACCAGATGAATTTAAGAGCGAGTTTAATCGATACTTTTTTCTAAAGGTTTCTCGCGTTGATTTTCCCATAACTCCAGCTATTGCTGCTGCTGACACTGACGACGAAAAGTTTAAAGCAATTATCGATGATCATGGTGATAATTTGCTGAATAAGTTAATTCAAGAAAGTGGAGTTGAAGAGTTTAAAAAGCAACTCAAGGATTATTTGATTAACAAACGTAAACCCGAACTCTTTCAAGCATTAGCAGAGGATCTTAAACCCATCTGTGATGAATTGATAAAACATTACTTTAACTCGAAGAATGCGTTAGCAGGTAAACCCGTTGATGTTGATACAATTAAAAAGGAAGCTTTAGAACAACTCAGCCAAGACTTATATCGAATTAGTCTAGATTTTTCTGAACATATTCGGGAACAACTCAATGAAGCTTTTGCGACGAACAATAACAATCGTTTAGAACGAGATTATCGTCAAATTCAGAGAAATATGCTGGATGAGCTTGACCGTTTGATCGCTAACTTTTCTGTTGAAGAAACGCATCAATTGGCGAGGAGAAGCCACGAAGAAAATGTCGTTGTTCCGGTGATGGCGATTTTGTCAGAAGCGTTTTACTATGTCACCAATGGACTGAAGAAAGTGTTAACTGAATCTTCTCAACAATTGGTGAATAATTTCTTCAATCAATTAACTCACAATGTCTCCAGTGCTGAATATTACAAACAGCTAGAAAAATTGTTGGGGAATGATGCGGGAATTCGTCAAAATCTCGATAAAGATTTGCGTGAAAAAGTCATTCATGCAATTACAAACGAAGCTCGAACCGAATGCGAACCCTATATCCGAGAAACTGCTTTATTTTACGCAGAAGGAACCGTTCCAGCTTTTCAACTCCGACAAACGCTATATGAAGCTTGTCAAAGCACAGATTTTCAAGGAATGTTAACTGCTGAACCTGCTGTTCGACAACTTTTGGAGATTGATTTTCGCAAAAAAGTTCATCACACCATTATGCACCGATTTCGGACTACTATCAATGACACCATTAACTCTCATCTTTTACCCGGTGCAGATCAACAAGTTGGAGTCATTATTGCTCAATTTCACCATGCTCATGCTTTGCTAGAACATAACATAGAAAAGGATGCTCACGCTAAACTGATAAAAATTAAAAAGGAGAAAGACGCAGTAGAAGCCAATATTGGCACTTATAATCAAGCTGTTGATAGCATTAATCAAGATTTACAGGTTAACGGTTGTACAGGGTTTCAACTCCCTAAAATTTAACCCGAATTAGACTCAAAAACCCGGTTTCTCTGAGAAACCGGGTTTTTTTCAACTCCCTAAAATTTAACCCATAGTAGGGTGCATCAGATAATTAATCTCTCGGTTTTACCACCCAAAAACCCGGTAACTTTCAAGAAACCGGGTTTTTATTTTTAATCGCTTTCAACCACACAAACAATCTTACCAACGGCTCGTCCGGTTTCGCTGTAATTGTGCGCTTCAATAATATCAGACAGCGCATAAACCCGATCAATCACTGACCGAATTTTACCCGCTTCTATCCAATCTCGCAACGCATCTAAATCTCTACGACTGGGTTGTGCTAATACTAATTTAGCGGATTTTTTACCCGAAAATAACCAAGTTTGAACGGAGGCGAGAATATTTTCAGGCGTGGGAAGCGTAGAAATATAAATTCCATCAGGTTGTAAAACGTTTTCACAGTTAGAAAAAATTTGTTTTCCAACAGCATCTAAAATAATGTCGTATTTTGTACTTTGTTGGGTAAAATCAACTTGAGTGTAGTCAATGACAATATCCGCCCCTAACTCTTTAACTCGTTCTAAATTGGCGGTGCTACACACTCCAGTCACTTCAGTTTCCATTACCTTTGCAATTTGTACGGCGTAGGTTCCCACACCACCTGAAGCACCGTTTATTAATACTTTTTGTCCGGGTCTAATTTGACCTAAATCAAATAAAGATTGTAGCGCTGTTAACCCCGCAATGGGAACGGCTGCTGCTTCTTCGTGAGTCATCGTTGAAGGTTTGAGGGCGGCGGAAGAAGCGGGAACGGCTGCATATTGGGCGCAAGCACCGCCAGAAACCGGGTTAAGAAAAGTGTAGACTTCATCTCCGGGCTGAAAGCGGGTGACTCCTTCTCCGACTTCTACCACAACGCCTGACAAGTCAGCACCAATTTTTTTAGGGAAGTTATAACCGGAAATGAGTTGTACGCTTCCCTGTCGTATTTTCCAGTCAACGGGGTTAATACTGGTGGCGGAGATTTTTACTAATAATTCATCCGATTTAATTTTGGGTGTGTCGATCTCTCGATATTCCAAAACATTCGCCGAACCATATTGATTGAAAATAACAGCTTTCATGTTAAGTCCTCAACTCTTGATAATCGGGAATAGGGAACAGTCTTGTCGGGGTGGGTTTTTACAGTTTAGCGTGAGCAGTTGACCGTGACAACTCACCCGTTTTTTTCAGTTATAGCAATCAGCAGGGAGCGTGTTTACAACTTCTTTTTCTTGGTGTTCTTGGTGTTCTTTGTGGTTAAATTAGGCTTGCTCCTGCTCAAGATACCAGCGATCACTGCTCTATCAGTTATCAAACAAACAGGTAGACAAACTGCCTACCTGAACCTAACCGTATCCAATTGTGTTTTTAAGCGTTACCCATTATAGATGGATGATACAATCACAACGGCATTATTCATCAAACTGTGTAGATTATCACCCAAAGCTGTAACAACCTGATGGGTAACAGGTAAGCTATCAATTACCATTCCTGTACAGAGCATCATCATGTACAGAATGGAATATTTAAACAGGGAACGAGCCACTTTTTGATCTTCGGGTGACTGCAACAACTGCCAAGCTTTTTTAATGAAAATTGCTCCTAAACCGACTGCGATCGCCGCGTAAACGATGCCACTGGTGTGTAAGGGATAAACGAGCATTAAGGTAAAGGGAACCATGATTAAACTGTAAACCCAGATTTGTTTGGCAGTGGGTTCATCTCCTGCAATAACGGGTAACATGGGAACGCCGACTTCTTTGTATTCATCTCGGATCATAATTGCCAACGCCCAGAAGTGAGGGGGTGTCCACAAAAAGATGATCAGAAATAGTAACCAAGCCGCCCAACTCAGATCGCCTGTGACAGCCGCCCAACCGACTAAAGGAGGAATAGCACCCGCAGCACCGCCAATGACGATATTTTGAACACTATTGCGCTTTAACCAATGGGTGTAGATGACGACATAGAAAGCAATACCCAACATTGCTAATACGGCTGCCAATAGGTTGGCAAATACAGTCAGTAAGGAGAAAGAGATAACCGCTAGAGCGATCGCAAAGAATAAAGCATGACGGGGTTTGACTCGTCCAGAGGGAATAGGCCGCCAGCGCGTCCGTTCCATGATATAGTCGATGTCGCTGTCATAGATACAGTTAATCGTGTTTGCTGAACCTGAAGCCAAGGCGCCGCTTACGAGGGTAATGACGAGTAAGAGGGGATCAACTTCTCCTTTAGCGGCTAACCACATTCCGGCGGATGTTGTAATCAGAAGTAAGAGAATGATTCTGGGCTTTGTGAGTTGATAGTAACTCTGAACAACCTGTATGAAATTTTCATGGCGTCGAGTTGCACTGTTACTGATAATTTCTTGCATTGATTTTCTCGGGTGAAATGTTTTTCGATGGGGAGTCACTCAATCATTTGTAGAGAGGTTGCCAACAACATCTGTACATCAGAATTGAGAAATGAGGTCTGAGTAACAATTAGGAATTTAGATTTACAAATTGCTAGAAGGGATTAGGGTATGGGTTGTTTTTTGACTGTGGCGATCGCGAAATGCCAGAACAGTAAAAGCAATCAGTATTCCCAGCAATGTAGCTGCAATGGCTTGATGAGTTACTGTTAAAGGTTCAACTTGCAAGTGCAAGCGGAAGGTTGCAACTCCCACAGCGATCTGAGCTATTACACAAATACCAGCCCAGTTCGCTAAGTTTCGTAGCATGGGATGCAAAGCGGAAGTTCGCCACGCTAAAATCACCAAAATTACTGTTGCTAAAGTGGGAGGAACAACGCCTGCAATATGGCTATTCATTACCGTACAAAGTTGGGCGCCGCCGAAACATTGGTGTAATGCCCATTGAGATGCTACTAAGCCGCCAATCAAACTTTGAAGATAAACTAATATTGCTGCGGTTAAGCCAACCCAAGGGAGTTTTCCGACATTGCCTGTGCCTTTGTAGGGCATCATCGAACAGCCGATCACTAACAAAGTGGTGAAGAATAACAGGGCGGTTCCTAAGTGAGCGGTGACAATATCAAACCGCAACAGTTGAGTAACCGTTAAGCCACCCAAAATCCCTTGAAAGACAATTAAGCCTAAAGCAAAGGTTGCCGCGATCGGCAGCCATTTAGGGAGTTCTCGTCGATACCACCAGGATAAACCACTCAGGGCGAGCGCTCCGAAGCCAATTAATGCAGCATCTAGACGATGAAACCATTCTAGAAACACTTGCAGGTTCATTTGAGCAGTCGGCACTAATTTACCGTAACATAAGGGCCAGTCCGGGCAAGCTAGCCCTGCGTTCATTACCCGTGTTGCACTGCCAATTGCCATTAAAATTAAAGTGGCAATACTGAGTTTCCATACTAAACGACGGATTCGATCTGGGGGCTGAATTTCGCTCGAAATACTTGTGTTCTGAAAGACCGTATTAGCCATGAATTCTGTCTATGCTTGAATTAACAATGAATGTTTTGGGTTGAGCAACAAAATCGGTTTTGTTGCTGACAAAACTCCTCTGAGGACTTTTTAGGTTAACGAATTGATTTTGCTATTTTTCTGTTCTTGTTCCCCATCGATTCACCGATCCAAATCCAATCTCGAGTCTTGATTCACGATTCTACTGATCTACCATAGCGACACTATCGGCAGATGAACAAAGTTTTACAAAGTTTTCGGATTTCATTGGCTTGTTAAGTTATATGAAGTGTCCTCTAAAAGTTTTTCAGGAAAATGTTAATTTGAATTCAGAAAACCAATTGGGTTTGTATTATCACCGAGCCTCGTGATTCAGGTGAGGCGGAATCCTAAAGAAAAGTCGAAGAATCCGTTAAAAAGACAGCTTGTCTTGGTTATCTGCGATACCTTATGAAGTGAGGTTTAGGGTTAAAAATTGAACAGATTTTGCTATTGATTGCATTCTTGTCATTCCGATTTCCCCGATCGCGCCCTCATCTAAAATCATTATTCACAGTCAGCACAATTGCATCGCAGATCTCTGGTTCACCAAACATTGGGAGTGCGAAACTCAGGAGGTATCAAAGTGAACATTCCCGGTTCAATTTTAACCATGCTGTTTGGGATCGTCATAACGCTCCTCAGCCTCTGGTACGGTCAAAATAACGGTCTGATGCCTGTAGCGGCATCCGCAGAAGCCACAGATGTCGATAGCTTATTTCAACTCATGCTAACGATATCTTTCGGCCTCACCTTGCTGGTACAGGGGGTTCTGGTCATTGCATTTTTTAGATTTCGTCGTCGTCCTGGCGATAACAGCGATGGGCCGCCGATTCATGGCAACCTGTCGTTAGAAATTCTCTGGACTGCCATTCCTGCTTTTACGGTGTTAGCTGTCGGCATTTACAGCTTCGAGATCTATAACTCAATGGGTGGACTCGATCCAATGGTATCCGGTCAACATTCGATGGCTGCTCACGCTAGAATGCACGGATCAGCGATCGCCGCTCCCCTACCCGGAGAGGAAAATTCAACCCCCCAAGCCAATCAAATTGCTTTAGGCATTGGGGCGCGTCCCGATGACATGGGTCAAACCGCCGATGTTGTCGTTGATGTTTCCGGCATTCAATATGCTTGGTTATTCAACTACGCTGATAGCGGGGTGATGGCAGGTGAACTGCACGTTCCTGTGGGTCAAGATGTCCAGCTTAACATCGCCGCCCAAGATGTGATTCACGCTTTCTGGCTACCGGAACTGCGTCTCAAGCAAGATGCGATCCCCGGTATGAACACCGAACTCCGGTTTACTACAACGAAAGTGGGAACCTATGCGATCGTCTGTGCGGAACTCTGTGGCGGCTATCACGGCGCGATGAGAACGCAAATGATAGTTCAGACGCCAGAAGAATATCAAGCTTGGCTTCAGGAAAATGCTGTTGCTCAAAATCCGAACTTAGAGCAAACCTTAGCCGTGAAGCCTTCAGAACTCTCTGATCCAGAGTTTCTCGCCCCCTATGCGGAAGAAATGGGTGTAAACGAGGAACTCCTAGCCCAGATCCAGACAGAAGTTCTTCCCCACTAAACCGTTTTACAGTGACCAGTGTTGACTGTTCACTATTTCCTGACTCCTGTACGGGTAATTGATGAATTACCCCTACTGAACTTCTGAACTTCTTTCATTTTCTTTTGCTATGACACAAGCACAGTTAGATGTAACCGCTAATCTTCCTGAACCTCACCGCCATCAGGAAAGACACTGGCGAGACTTCTTCGGTTTCAGTACCGATCACAAAGTAATTGGCATTCAATATCTGGTCACCGCTTTCGGCTTCTTTTTAATCGGAGGCTTGATGGCGGGTGTCATTCGCACAGAACTCGCCACCCCCGACCCGGACTTCGTAACCCCGGAAATGTACAACAGCCTGTTCACCCTGCACGGAACGATCATGATCTTCCTGTGGATTGTGCCTGCGGGTGCGGGTTTTGCCAACTATCTGATCCCCCTAATGATTGGGGCGAAAGATATGGCGTTTCCCAGACTCAACGCTGTGGCTTTTTGGCTGGTTCCCCCTTCAGGAATCTTGCTGCTGGTGAGTTTATTGATTGAACACGCCCCCCAAGCGGGTTGGACGGCTTACCCGCCTTTGAGTTTGGTCTCGGGTAAAATCGGCCAAGAACTCTGGATCATGAGTGTTCTACTGGCTGGAACCGCTTCGATCTTGGGTGGGCTGAATTTTTCGATCACCATCTTCAAAATGCGGATTCCCAGCATGGGCCTATACGATATGCCCCTGATGTGCTGGGCGATGATCGCAGTTTCCGCATTAATCTTACTCTCGACTCCTGTCCTTGCAGGCGCGTTGGTGCTGCTGTCGTTTGACTTACTGGCTGGGACGAACTTCTTTAACCCAGCAGGAGGAGGCGACCCAGTTGTTTACCAACATTTATTCTGGTTTTATTCTCATCCGGCGGTTTACATCATGGTTCTGCCCTTCTTTGGGGTGATCTCCGATGTGATTCCGGTTCATGCGCGTAAGCCAATTTTTGGTTATCATGCGATCGCATTTTCCAGTCTAGCAATTAGCTTCTTGGGGTTAATCGTTTGGGCGCACCATATGTTCACCAGTGGAACTCCCGGTTGGTTGCGGATGTTCTTTATGATCGCCACGATGATCATCGCCGTTCCCACTGGAATTAAGGTGTTTGGTTGGCTAGCGACGATTTGGGGCGGTAAACTGCGCCTCAACAGTGCCATGCTGTTCGCGATGGGTTTCCTGTCTACCTTCGTAATTGCTGGGGTAGCGGGGATTATGTTAGCTTCTGTACCTTTTGATATTCACGTTCACGACAGTTACTTTGTAGTGGCTCACTTCCACTATGTTCTGTTTGGGGGTGCAGTATTTGCCATCTATTCGGGAATTTATCATTGGTTCCCGAAAATGGTGGGACGGATGCTCAACGAACCTTTGGGTATTGTTCACTTTGTCTTGACGTTCATTGGTACGACGTTAACCTTCTTACCGATGCACTATCTGGGGTTACAGGGAATGCCCCGTCGGGTTGCCATGTATGACCCGAAATATGCGGATATCAATATGATCTGTTCTATCGGGACTATCATTTTAACGATTTCTACAATTCCTTTCTTGATTAATGCCATTTGGAGTTGGTTCAAAGGCCCCTTAGCGCCCGATAATCCTTGGGATGGACTGACTCTTGAATGGATGACGTCTTCTCCTCCCCCCATTGAGAACTTTGAAGGTACACCTGTCCTCAGAACAGGCCCCTACGACTATGGCATGAAGAAAACTCTAGCCATTCGTGAACGCTTACAAATGGCGGCTAATGGCTCAACTCGGGGTAAACAAGAGGGCATTCCGCTATCGGAAGCGAAATCTTCTTCGTTGTTGGATGAGTAAACTCCGCTCAACGCAAGCACTGTTTGTATCGATGATGCTGAGGGCGGGTTTGTATTAGGTTATTTGTGACAGACAGACATCTGTGCGGAACCCGCCCCTACATTCACTGGTCACTGGTCACTGTTAACTGATAACTGTAAAGACTGGTGATATGTACTCCTATTTGTCGTAGAGATTCATGCAAGGTTCAACGATTAACAACACCAAAACCGCTATGGGCTATCAAGCCCAAGAAATACCTGCTCATGGCGAACACCATGAAGAACATCCTGATTTGCGTCTATTGGGCGTGATTGTGTTCCTGGTGGGTGAGAGTATGATTTTCATGGGGTTATTTTCTGCCTATCTGATTTTTAGGGGAGAAGCAACGGTTTGGCCCCCTGATGGTATCGAACGGGAACTCTTACTTCCGGGTATTAATACCCTGATTCTGATTACGAGTAGCTTTGTGATGAATAAAGGCACGGCTGCTATCAAGAAAAATGATCAGGCGGGTTTGAGAACTTGGTACATCATCACTGCTCTAATGGGTGCTGCTTTCCTGGCTGGTCAGATTTTTGAATACAGTAATTTGGAATTTGGCTTGACGACGAATGTATATGCCAGTTCCTTTTATGTGTTAACTGGATTTCACGGAATGCACGTGACCTTCGGAGTGCTGTTAATTTTAGGGGTTCTGTTTCGGGGTCGCAAAGCGGGTCACTACACGAGTGAGTCTCACTTTGGCCCGGAAGCGGCAGAGATTTATTGGCACTTTGTTGATGTTATCTGGATTGTGCTATTTCTGTTGCTGTACATTCTCTAAATCCTGAATTCGCTTTTGTTCATTTTCCTTAGCCCCATCAGGGGTTTTTTTATTTCTCTTTTTTTGGGTAGACCTCAAAAACCGGGTTTCTTTGAGAAACCGGGTTTTTTACCTCAATGTCGGCGTGAGGCCTCCCGCTATAACCGAGGCGGATTTATCGAGGCGCAGCCGAGTACCGCCAATGGTTTAGCGGTGAGATGAATGCCGACTATCTAATAATTGAGCGGTAGCGAATCCTTGTTATTATACCCATGTTTGTGCTGGGTAAAATATGATATTATTCTACCATGTGTGCGAAACGTTCCTGTCAAAGTTTAGGGACAAAACCCGAAACGTAAACAGGGAAAAAAGGTTTTTAACCAATTAAAACCTTTTTTTAACTTTGAAAATGTGACCTTAAAGGAAGGTCAACCCCGGAGTCAATGGTACGGATTACTGAACCTCAATAGGTAGAGTATTCCAATCCCAAAGGGGTAAGGCAATTCCCACAGTGTCAGACTGATTATCAAAACACTGAAGCTGGGAATAACGGGAAACCGGATATAAGTCAAATATCTAAGTAGTTCTCTAGCCAATTGCCCAAGAATAACGAAAGTGAACATCCGGCTTGAACCGTCGTAAGAATTAAGCAGCGAAATGACTTGTTACGCTGCGTTCAAAAGAACAAAGGGAAAAGGTAGGGGGATACATGGACTCTCTATAAAAGATAAGGATGTTGGTTCTTAACTTATCAAGACTCCCAAAAGTACCTCGGCGGAAAGGATGATTCTAAAGGCAACAAAACCCATTTTCAAGGAACGTTAAAACCCCTCATATACCCCTACAGAGGTCGAATACTGTTAGGTAGCCACAAATCTAAGGCGGATGTTATGAGGGTGAGAGATGGAGTCAGAAGCCAAAGCCTAAATGTAATGTATAGGATACGCTGATAGATTCCGGTTTAGTTGTTAGGTAAGGTTTCAATTAGCAGTTAAAACGGTGAAAACGAGTATAACCAAGACTACGACTACATGGAATTCTATCAATTGGGCGAAAGTTCAACGGGTAGTATTTAAGCTGCAAAAGAGAATTTACCAGGCATCATTATCGGGACAAAATGCGAAAGCTCGGAAGCTCCAAAAACTTCTAGTCAAGTCATATTACGCCAAACTCTTAGCGATTAGAAAGGTAACTCAGGATAATCTTGGCAAAAAAACAGCCGGGGTTGATGGAATTAAATCTATTACACCTAAACAACGGTTAGAACTAGCCCAAAACCTGAGTAAATACCAAAAGGCAAAACCACTCCGAAGGAAATGGATACCCAAGCCCAACGGAGAAAAACGTCCTCTAGGAATCCCAACTATACAAGATAGAGTAAGGCAAGCCTTGGTGAAATCTGCGTTAGAACCACAATGGGAAGCCAGATTCGAGGGCGAAAGCTACGGATTTAGACCCGGACGTTCAGCCCATGACGCAATGTCACGAATCTTCCAAAGTATCAATAAAGATGAATATTACATCCTAGATGCTGACATCTCAAAATGCTTTGACCAGATTAACCATGAACACCTACTGTCCAAAATTGATTGTCCATCAACAATAAAAGCCCAAATCAAACAATGGTTAAAAGCTGGAGTGATGGACAACGGCATATTTGAAGCAACAGAGGCAGGCACCCCACAAGGAGGAGTCATTAGCCCCTTACTTGCTAACATCGCACTGGATGGAATGATTAGGTTTGTTGAAAAATGCTACCCAAAAGGAACAAACAACAACAAGAACTACGCAAAAATCATTAGATATGCCGATGACTTCGTGGTAATTAGCCCACAATTAGAAGTTATTCAACAGTGCCAAGTTGTCATAGAAGAATGGTTAAAACCTATCGGGTTAGAACTGAAACCAGCCAAAACCCGTATATGCCACACACTAAGAGAAATCAAAGTAAATGGCTTAAAAGTCAAACCAGGATTCGACTTTCTAGGTTGGAACTTTAGACAACACTCAGTGGGTAAACACCACTCAGGAAAAACAGGTGGAAAGAACTCAAAATTAATAGGGTTCAAAACCATAATAAAACCTAGTAAGAAGGCAATTAAAGCTCACTCGGATAAGGTGAAAGAAGTGATTAAAACCCACAAAACTGCACCCCAATACGCACTAATCAAACGCCTAAACCCAGTCATAAGAGGATGGTGTAACTACCATTCCAAAGCTGTTTCTAAGGAAACATTCTCCTCTTTAGACCATATTACATGGCAAAGGTTAAGAGCATGGACAGTTAGCAGAAGCGGTAAAGCAAGTTACAAAAAACTGAAACATTATTTCAGAAGAAACGGGAACAAAGCATGGAGTTTTGAAACCAAAGATGGCTTTAAATTAACCACCCATGCAGAAACACCTATCACCCGTCATGTAACCGTAAGACCTGAAGCATCACCTTATGACGGAAACTGGACTTATTGGAGTGCAAGAAAAGGAACATCTTATGATGTACCTAAACGAGTAGCAACACTGCTTAAAAAGCAGAAAGGCAAATGTAACTTCTGTGGACAATATTTTAGCCCAGAAGATATTGTAGAAATCGACCATATTCTTCCCACAAGTTTAGGCGGGAAAAACGAATATAAGAACCTACAATTACTACATCGCCACTGTCACGATACTAAAACGGCAACCGATGGGTCTTACAACTCAAAAGAAACCGGATGTTCTGACGATAACAGTCAACTAGACTAGGAGCCGTGTGCGGTGAAAGTCGCAAGCACGGTTCTGAATGGGAGTCGGGGGTTGTAAAGCCCCCCTCGACCCCTAATTAGTAATTGAAGCCAAGCTCAAAGGAACCCAGTCGCAGTACAGTAAATTGGATGAAGCAATCCGCACAGGACAATTCATCCGTAACACCTGTTTGCGTTATTGGGAAGATAACAAGGGGGTCACTCGTAACGACCTCCAAAAGCTTTGCTCGGTACTAGCTAAGAACAAGGAAACCCCTTGGACGAAGAAGCTAAACTCTCAAGCTAGGCAGGCTCACGCTGATAGGGCGTGGTCTGCCATTCAACGTTTTTATGAGAACTGTAGATTGGGTAAACCCGGAAAAAAAGGCTATCCAAAGTACAAAAAGTTTGGTCGTTCCGTCGAGTACAAAAACAGTGGTTGGAAGCTATCTGCTGATAGAAGACAGATAACTTTCACTGACGGCTTTAACGCTGGAACGATGGATTTATGGAGTTCTAGAGATTTGATCTGGTATTCAGAAAAGCAAATCTCTAGAGTTCGAGTCATAAGACGTGCTGACGGCTACCATGCTCAGTTCTTAGTGAGTTGGGATAGACGAGAGGAGCATGAGTTTCAAGGGAAAATGACGGGAATTGACTTAGGCCTTAAAGAGTTCTATACCGATTCCGATGGAAATACTATAGAAAACCCTCGCTATTTGCGGAAGTCCGAACGAAGACTAAAGATGCTTCAACGTCGGGTTTCTAAAAAGCATAGCAAAGGAAAGAAACAGTCAAATAGATACCATAAGGCACGCAAGGCTTTAGCTAAACAGCATCTTAAAGTCAGTAGACAGCGTGAAGACAAAGCTCGAAAAGATGCTTTGGCGCTAGTTAAGTCTAACGATTTAATTGTCTACGAAGATTTAAAGATACGAAACATGATAAAAAATCATCACCTATCTAAATCGATAAGTGATGCTAGTTGGTATCAATTCACGCAATGGCTTCAATATTTTGCCAAGGTTTATGGTGTCATAGTTATTGCCGTACCGCCTCACAATACAACGGTTGATTGTTCGAGTTGTGGGGCGCAGGTGAAGAAAACGCTTAGTACCAGGACTCACAAATGCAGTAGTTGTGGAACGATTTTAGACCGTGACCACAACGCCGCGAAAAACATCTTGGCAAAGGGATTTAAGTTATTAGCCGAATATTTAAACAGTACCGTAGGGCATACGGAATCTGGAGCCAAAAGCTGGAAAGCGCAGGGAGAAACTGACCTCTGGCTCAAGAACGGAGACGCTCTTGCTCTAAGTCGGCTCGATGAACTGCGAACCAAGAACTCTTGGGAATCCCCCGCTATATTGCGTAGCAATTAGCGGCGGGAGGATGTCAATGATCAGTTGTAATCCTTAGCCCCAGATGGGGTTTTTTTATTTCTCATTTTTTGGGTAGTTGGATTTACCCCCAGATGCAAAAATTCCTCGCTAGGGTGAGAAAGCAAGATCCTCTTAAACGGGTGAGAGTTCGTTCCTGAGACGGCAATCAAACGATATTAGAGGAATGGGGGAATGGCGATCGCCACTTTGGGAATTGATTTGTACAAAGCAACGGTATAAACTGAATCATTACCCCAACCCATCAATACAGAGTATCCAGCATTTCCCCTATGCTGAAGTACAGATTACAATGAATCAAAATTTACTCAAACGGGCGATTAACCCAGACCAAGTTTTTGAGAAACTGCTGCAAATTGCACTCAATCAGGGAGCAAATGCTAATCATTTAGCGTTTTTAGATCGAGGAATTGAAAACTCTCCCTATCGAGATGAAATTGATCGCTACTCGACATACCTCAAGCAAAAATCTATGATGTTTCGCCCTTATCCTAAACTTGGGCAAATTCCAGATATTGATCCGGACGCCTTAGACTTCCTACATGAAGATATCAAAGAAGCTTGTGTTTGTATCGGTCGTTGGAATCAGGGACAACTACAAACATTATGGGCGGGGAAAAATCATCTCGAAAAAGCTCAGTTTTGGAGTTCCACTAAGATTATACCTGCTTTAAATGTGTTGAGTCAAGTCAATTCTAAGTTTCCCGGTTCTGCTGTGGAAAATTGGCGGATTCAAAATCCTGAAGATGAACTTCAAAGCGCGAGTTTTGAAGCGATTGTAGAAGATATTGTCAGCTATGAAAAGCAGATTGATAGTTCTAATGCTTTATCGGCAATGTTGAAACGATTTGAAACGAGGGAAAAACTTGAGAAATGGTTGCAGACGATTACGGGCAATTATGATTTAGAGTTTCGGGGTAATTATGGTGAAGATCCCTGGATTATGAATCCTGAATTGGTAGATAGCCAAAACAAAGAGGTTTTACTTCGGGCTGTTTCTGATGAGGCTACGGGAGAAAATTTGGTTTCTGCTTATGATTTGACTCGGATTATTTCGATGATTGGATGGCATTATCATCTAGAATCAGATGCTCAATTTCCTCATGTGAATTGGAAGAGTCTTCAACCGATTATTAAGGGATTGGGTAAAGATACGGCTCGATTTGTTGATGTAGCGTTGGAGATGTTGGGATTAGAAAATAAGATTCGTTTTCCTGTGATTCTTTCTAAGTTGGGTCACGGGCCAAGTTCAAAAAGACAAACCATTGAAACGACTTATATGGCTTTGGTACAGTTTGTTGATCCTTTACCAAAATTAACAGGAAATTCAGCCAAATTGCGCTCTGTTGCGATGACGTTACGAGGCGTTATTCCGATTCAAGATATGGAAAATTTTGATGATGAGTCCATCCGACTCGATGCGCGAATGGCAGCAGAAGTCACTGAAATTTTGCGTCGAGTGATCACCGAAGAATTAGATGAAGTTGCTTAAGAGGCTGATGGATCGCTGAGTCGAGTGGCGATTGTCATTTAGGACAAGTTACAATAGATAAACTAGGTTAGACCTGTTTACAGCATGATTATCGGCAAATCGGTTCTGTTGTTTTGCCTATTATTTGCAAAGCTGATCAACAAGTTGACAGGTGTGAGAGCATTTCAGGGTGTAAATTGAATAGAGATGAACTGATTAAAGACGATCTGAGGATTGTTTTAATTGTCATCTCTGAAAAACAGAATTAGATTTTAAGCTTATATTAAATTTTATTAATAAAATTAATATTATTGATTGCAAAAAGAGGAAATTCATAATTTATGAATCAACAAAATCCCGGAAAAAACATTAGATCTCTTAACACTTTACTCCGCGTTGTTAATCACTTTTCAGATGAGTTTTCTTTGATTTTTGCTTGCTGTAACTATCGCAGCTTACGTCAAAAAGTGATGAAGACTTTGCGAAAGAAATGTTTAGTTGAAATTCAAGAAATTATTTTAGACGTTGAAACCAAGACGCTTTATACAAACATCAAAAATTGTTTAGGTGAAAATAAACCCCCGGTTTTGATGATTTTTGGTTTAGAGTCCGTTAATAATATTCAAGAAGTTTTAAAAGCAACCAATCAAATTCGAGAGGAATTTAGCAACTTTAAATTTCCCTTGATTATTTGGATTGATGATCATCTTTTGCAAATGATGATTCGGCTCGTTCCTGATTTTCACAGTTGGGGAACAACGATTGAATTTGTGATCAGTAAAAAAGAACTCTTAAAGTTTATTCAGAAAACGACAGATGATGTATTTGATAAGATCTCCAGTAGTGGTGCAAGTATTTTTTTAGAGAATTCTAGCTTAAATTTAGAAAAAGGTTCTCCACTTCGCAATGAACTAGAACTCGCGCAAGTGGATATCCGAAAACGGAATATTCAGCTTGACACAGAACTGGCAGCAAGTTTAGAATTTGTATTGGGTAGAATCGCCGATAATTCCACAGAAGCCGCTCTAAACTATTATGAAAATAGTTTAGCCTTATGGGAGAAAACGGAGTATCTAGAACGATGGGGTTATCTTCTATTTTATTTGGGTTTTTGGTGGCATAGTCATGCGGTTTTAAATCATTCAGAACGCGAAAAATCCTATTTCATCGCCAAAGAGTATTATCAGCAATGTATTCAGAAATTTCAACAAGCCGAACGTTCTGATTTAGTCTCCAAGTTTATTAATGCGTTAGCGTTAGCTTTATATCGTCTCAAAGATTGGGATGAATTAGAGCAACTTTCTAAAAAAGCAGTCGGTTTACATAAAGTTTATGCTCATCCTTTTCGACAAGCTAGAGGCTATCATTTTCTCTCGGAAGTGGCTTTAGAAAAAAGGAACTGGAAAAAAGCGAAGAAGTTAGCTGAAAAGTCACTCAAAATTTTTGAACAGGAAATCAAAGATCGATCCATTGAGATTTCCCATGAACAAGTAATTTATTTAACCTGGGAGAAGTCTTTTCATCAAGCTTGGTATTTATTCTCGTTGGCAAAAGCTCAACAACTGTTAGGTGAAATAGACGAAGGAATTATCACGCTACAACACGCTATAAAAATTGCAAAACCTGAATATGACCCGGAGCTTTATATTAATATTTTAAATCAATTAAACGAGTTATATTTTAAAAATGGTGAATATTTTATTGCCTTTACAACCAAGCAAAAAAGACGAGAAATTCAGCAACAATTTGGCTTAAGAGCATTTATTGGAGCGGGTCGTCTGGTTCACAGTCAATCGATTACAAATCCAGGTTTACCTTTTGTCGAAAAACATCAAAAAGTGAACCCAGAAATTGCTGCATCTGGACGAGTTCGAGATATTGAAAATTTAGTAACACGCATTCGGATGAATGATCGAAAATTAATTGTCATTCATGGACATTCGGGAGTTGGAAAAAGCTCTATTATCCAGGCTGGTTTAATTCCTAAATTAAAATATATTGTAGTAGAAGAACGTCGAGTTATCGCGGTTTTACAACGATATTATGTGAATTGGGTTCAAGCGTTAAGTCAAGCTTTGAGTGAAGCTTTTATCAAGCTGAATTCTATTCACTTTGATAGCAATAATTTTCAAACCCTTGATGAAATTAAGAGTTTTCTGCAAAAAAGTATAAACCACAATCTTCAGATTGTTCTGATTTTTGATCAATTTGAAGAATTTTTCTTTGTTTGTAAAGAATCAGAGCAACGAAAACAGTTTTATCAATTTCTTAAATTTTGTCTAGATACTCCTTTTGTGAAAGTGATTCTTTCTTTGAGACAGGATTACTTGCATTATCTACTCGAAGGAAATCGTCTCGAATATTTTGAAGCCATTAATCACAATGTTTTGGATAAAAATATTCTCTATCACATCGGTAACTTTTCGCCGGATGAAGCAAAATCAGTGATTCAGAAACTAACGGAAACAACTCAAATCATACCTGAAACGGCTCTAATTGATGAATTAGTAAAAGATTTAGCTCAAGAATTCAATGAAGTGCGTCCGATTGAGTTACAAGTTGTAGGCGCTCAACTTCAGGCGATGGAAATTACCACCTTAGAACAATATCAAACCCAAGGGCCAACGCGAAAACTGGTAGAAAAATATTTAGAGGAAGTGATTGATGAATGTGGCCCTGAAAATAAACAACTAGCGGAACTGATTCTCTATTTACTGACCGATGAAAACAATACTCGACCGCTCAAAACCCGCTCGGATTTGATTCGAGAACTCACGCATTATATGGAGCAAGAAGCCCAGAATTTGGATACGGTTTTAGAGATATTTATTGTATCAGGGTTAGTCTGTTTGTTCCCCGAAATTCCAGTTGAACGATATCAGTTAGTTCACGACTATTTAGTTTATTTTATCCGTCAACAACGCAGTGCTGAAATTATTGCTCAATTTGATCGCGAACGAGAAAGGCGGGAACAAGCAGAAGCTCAACGCAAAGAAGCGGAAGAAAGACTCAATCAAGTTCTTCAGCAACGGTTAGAAGAAGCTCAAGCCAGTGTTCAACGTCAGAAAAATCGACTACTCGCATCAATTGCTATCAGTGCGATGATGGTATTACTCTCTGCAACCGCAATTATTAGCACAGGAATTGTTAGAGAACAAAAAGCTCAACTCAGACGTCAGAATATTGAAAATTCAAACTTTAATTATACTGTGTTTTTAATTGAAAATAACCAATTAGAAGCTTCTTTAAATCTTTTAAGAGGATCACAATATTTAGAAGATAAATCGATAAAATATTCCTTTGAACAAGAAACAATGTATAAGCTTTGGGCTGTTCTCAATTTACTGCAAGAGCGTAATCGATTTGAAGGAAATAGTGGTGCTGTTATTAGTGCGAACTTTAGTCCTGATGCTCAAATAATCGCTTCGGCGGGAGATGATAAAAAAATAAAACTTTGGAAACCGACAGGTGAACTGATTAAAACTATAGAAGGACATAATAGTAGAGTTTGGTACGTTACATTTAGTCCCGATAGTCAAATCATCGCTTCAGCGAGTGAAGATAAAACCATCAAACTTTGGAAGCTAGATGGAACTTTGATCAGAACAATTCCAGCCCATGAAGATGCCGTTCAATGGTTGAGTTTTAGTCCAGATGGTCAACAAATTGCTTCTGCCAGCCGTGATAAAACCGTTAAAATTTGGAATCTGAATGGTAATTTAATCACGACATTAAAAAGTCATAATAGTCCTGTTTCTAGTGTTTTGTTTAGCTCCGATGGTGAACGAATTGTTTCAGCAGATAGAGATGGAAGATTAATCTTCTGGAACCGCCAGGGTGAGTTAATTAAAACAGTGAAAGCTCACAGTGAGACAATTTGGAGTATTGCTTTTAGCCCTGATACTCAAACTGTCGCTTCAGCTAGTAGTGATCAAACGGTTAAATTGTGGAGTCGAGAGGGTCTACTTATCAAAACTTTAGATGAACATAAACACGCGGTTTTTAGTGTGAGTTATAGCCCCGATGGTCAATCAATAGCCTCTGCTGACACCAATGGAAATATTATTTTTTGGAGCCAAGCTGGTATTCAAAAAACGATTCTTCGAGGTCATCGAAATGCGGTCAATCAAGTTAGTTTTACTCCAGATAGTCAAATGCTAATTTCAGCGAGTAAAGATAGCACGGTAAGACTCTGGAACCTAAATAGTATCCCGCAAGTTTTTCAACCGAGCGAAGCAGTCTATAATATGATTTTCAGTCCAGATGGTCAACTCTTAGCATCTGTGAGTGATCAAAAGCAAGTGATTCTTTGGAAAGTTCATCGGTCAGCGAAACAACAGTTACCCTATGCCTTGAGCAAACAATTAAGTTTCAAAGATCATAGCGATGTTGTGAATAATATCAGTTTCAGTCCAGATGGTAAATTGATCGCCTCTGCGAGTCAAGATAAAACGGTTAAACTGTGGAATCTTGAGGGTAAAGTTATCAAAAATCTACCCCATAATGCTCCAGTTTGGACTGTGAAATTTAGTCCAGATGGACAATTAATCGCAACCGCTAGTGAGGATCAAACCGTACAGCTTTGGACTCGTGATGGAAAACTTCTGCACAGTTTGAAAGGACATCAAGACTCTATTAATGATTTGAGTTTCAGTCCCGATAGTCAGCTTTTAGCGTCAGCAAGTGATGATAATACTATTATTTTTTGGAATCGTGAGGGTCAACTGATTGAGAAGTTGAGGGGCGATGGAAGTAAGTTTTCATCGGTTAGTTTTAGCCCTCCTTCTGAGGATAGTGAACTGATTGTCGCGGCTACCGCTCAAGGCTCTCTTGAGTTTTGGAAACGCCAGGATCAAACTTGGGAAAAAATTGATACGAGAACAGCAATTGGTGGACATACGGGTGGAATTTCTGAGGTTAGTTTTAGTCCAAATGGTGAAATTATTACCTCTGCCAGTTTCGATGGTACGGTTAAACTCTGGGATCGGTACGGAAATTTAATTGCCACTTTTCGGGCGGGTTCTGCACAGATATTCTCGGTCAGCTATAGTCCAGATTATCCCACTCTGGTCGCGACTGATGAAGCAAACCGAGTTATTTTTTGGAAGTTAGATGATCGCAAATTTAATGATACTTCTGACTTACTCAAACAGGTTTGTACTCAGCTTAATAGCTATTTAAAATATAACTCTACTCTTGAGCACACAGATAAGATGCTTTGTGATAAGATCATTCACAATTAAACAATTGTATAAAAAAACTACACCTGATTTTATTCAGGTGAGTTAACGATATTCATAGAAAATATCAATGGGCATTACATCCGTAAAATTGATGAGAAAGTACACAAAAAAGAGTAAGTTAAAGTATTTATCCTCTCGGCGGACGAGATGAATCTTGAGGAACGCCACTAGACTTTGTTTCTTCACTGGCAAAAACAACGCGATTTGATTTATACTCCTCCAAAGAAACTTGACTGCGTTGATGATTGTAAATTGAGCTAAAGGGTAAATGATCCAGAGGGTTTAAATGGGTAGTGGCTCTAGCAGCCATTGTCGGTATGAAACTCGCCGCTAATAGAGTGGTCATTCCTAAACAGAATAGTGTTTTGTGGGACATGGTAAACTCCTTGTGGTTTTTTTGGGTTTTTCATTAAATATCCGCTCAACACTCCCCAAGCTGAATTTCCACAATATCCGGTAATCAGCTTTATTTGTTCAGATAAAAAGGGATTTAAAACGGATTTTATATTACATATGGTGCGAGAATATTTTTCTCACAACTTGAGTCAGACTCAAACGATTTCCTCTCTATCTAAATCTTACTAGACTATATCGTTTCTGTCCGGAAATATGAGGCAGTATGAGAAACTTCTAAGAATGGGTTTCATGTTTCAAGGGTCAGGATCAGGGTAAAATTTTATTCATCAAAGGCTTGGGTTTCTGTTCTGTATTGACCGAATAACGGAGCGAGAGTTCCCGTTATATACTGCTATATAATCCTCTTCTTTTCCCCGGTCTGACACCCCTAACCAGAACCTATTGTACTACAAGTTTAATACATAGAATTAACCCTTTAATAGCCCTGTTTTTTCTTCCCTTTAATTTCATCATACCACACAGTCTAGAGCTAGTTATCTGCCTGGATGTGATACTTCTAAAAGCTACTGAAAATCAAGACATGGAACCTCGGCTTTTCTCCGGTGAGTTTATCGCAGTTCACCCAAAGGAACCGTCGCTAAATCGTGAAACTTCGTACAGCGCTGGGGTTCTAACTCTTGAATGCGTTGATTAGCCGCTAGAAACTCATCGTGGTACATTTTGAATAATTCCGGGTTTTCAGTCCGATCTGTATTTTGCCACATATGCAAGGCTAAACTACGGCGCTTTTTACAAATGGCTAACTCCATTGATGCGATCGCCGCCCGAATTTCCAGAGGCGCTCGTCGAAGATTAGCTTTCGCGGTATCATCTAAATAAAGTAAATGATCAAGTTGGGGCGGGGCTTCACTCAACTCTAATAAACTATCTTGTAATCTCGAAATAAAATCAATTGACTCAAGAGCTAATTCCGATTTTTCTTCGATTTCTAAAATCTGTCGCCACAAAAACCGATGATCAGATAAACTAAACTGTAAATCTCGGCTATCTAACGCTTCAATTACAGTTTGACGATGTTCTGGACAATGCAAATAAATTCGCAGCAGTAACAACTCAGCTTCAGGTAATAAACTCCGTTCAGCTAATAAAGGAAGTTCGATATCCGATGATTCTTCGGCTTGAAATTCCCTTTGCCGTCGCCACTTCTGAAGCTGTTTTTGTAGAGTTTTCACGAACAACGCAACCAGTCTTGCTTCCCCTTGACTCAAAATTTCTGCACAGGATTGAATATATTGAGTCTTTTGAACTTCCTGCTCAATTTTGTTCAATAATTCGACCATATTTTGCGCGACTTGTTGGGCTTCTATGACTTTAGTTAAATCTCGCCCGACTAACATCTGACTGATTTGCCAGTCAATCCACAGAGGCGCATTTTCTAATAATTTTTTGTAATCTTCAGACGAAGAACTGTGTAAAAATTCATCCGCATCTTTTCCGGCGGGAAGGTTCAAAATTCGCAGTTGAACACTTCCTTGATACGCTAAATTTTCGATTTCTCCAATTGCCCGTTGAGCCGCTTTTGCACCTGCTGTATCTGCATCAAAATTGAGGATAATTTGTTTAGATTCTGTATAACGCAAGAGTTGACGAACTTGAGTCAAACTCAAAGCGGTTCCTAAAGCTGCAACAACATTTTCAATTCCCGCCGAATGCAGGGTAATTACATCAAAATACCCCTCGACAACCACCGCCTGATCCAGTTTAGAAATCGCTGTTTTTGCCTTATCTAACCCAAATAACGTTTTTCCTTTATCAAATAACTCGGTTTCGGGAGAATTCAAATATTTAGGCTGTTCATCGGATAACGTTCTTCCCCCAAAACCAATCACTCGCCCTTGAATATCGTGAATGGGAATCATCAAGCGATCGCGAAATCGATCATAATAACCATTGCCCTTTTTTCGAGGTAAAATTAAACCCGCTTGTTCGACTAAATGAACGGGAAAATGCTTTTGTTCTACTAAATAATCATACAGCATTTCCCAACCTTTCGGCGCATAACCCAGTTGAAAGTGTTGAATTTTTTCTGCACTTAAGCGTCTTTGAGAAGTCAAATAGTCTAACGCTTCTACCCCTTGGGACTGAGACAAAGTGTGTTGATAAAAACTCGTTGCGATCGCTAAAATCTCATAAAGTTGTTCACGCAGAGAAAGCTTTTCTTGTAACGCTTGACGTTCTTCTGGGGCTTCCGTTTTCACCGAAACCTGATAACGACGCGCCAAGTTTAACACCACATCTGCAAAGGAAGTTTTATCCAACTCCATCAAAAATTTTATCGCATTTCCACCCGCCCCACAGCCAAAACAGTAATACATCTGTTTGCTGGTACTCACTGTAAAACTCGGGCTTTTTTCTTCGTGAAACGGACACAATCCCGCAAAATCTTTTCCCTGACGTTTGAGGACGACTCGTTCTGAAACGACATCGTAGATATCCGCCCTCTGCTTCACTTCTTCTATGGTGTCAGGATGAATGCGGGGAGTTGACATAGATGCTCTACAATAACCCTAACTTTGCTCAAAGATGATCAGGTTTATTGTGACATATTTATTCAAATTTGGGGAGAAAAATGCTGAAATCTTAACGATTAACGGGGAAAAATTCCCTGATCTTCAACAATCATCTTAACCGACGACGACTCCGCCAAAGCATAAACTCCGGCTACCGTAATTTTGATCCCAATAGAACCGAAAATATTCGGACGTTCGCTGAGAGTTTCACCTTGATGTTTAGCGAGAATCGGACGAATATTATCAAGTTTAGTTTCGGCTATTTTTGGAATTTCCTCTGGAGATTTTTGCGGGTTATCTGTTGAGATTTGTAGAAAAACAATGACTCTAATTGTTTGCCGTGAGTTCAAACGAGATAACCGGGCTGCAAATTCTGAGCTAATTTTCATAGAATTGAGGACATAAATTTCTCCTGTTATTGTATTCGGTAACTCAGGAAATTGAATCAACCAAAGGAAAGGAAATATCATACAATAGAATAAAAAAACTGTAGGGGTGCTGCGGTTTGCGCCCGTAAATCGCCCTAATATGATATCCGACTAATCAATAATCATTCTGTAGGGGCGGGCCTGATTACAGTTTACAGTTATCAGTATCTTATCTGATTTTAACACACATCTATTCAGGGAAAACAAGAGGCGGGGCGGGTTTATTAATCTTATTTCTAAGATACAGAAATTCATGGGGAACCCGCCCCTACAGTTAACAATTCTTTGGGGGTCGGGCGGGTTTATTAATCTTATTTCTAAGATACAGAAATTCATGGGGAACCCGC
>NZ_LATL02000168.1 GCF_000972705.2 Limnoraphis robusta CS-951
TTGTTTTAAGTTCGATAGGTTACAATCAAGTTGATGATCTGATTCGAGATGCTGATATTGCTATGTATCGCGCCAAAACTTTAGGTCGAGGACGCTATGAAATCTTTAATGCAACAATGCGGGAAGAGGTGCAATTACTTCAACAACTAGAAAGTGATTTACAACGGGCTTTAGAGCGAAATGAATTTCAGGTTTATTATCAACCCATTGTCAATCTAAAAACCAATGAAATTAATGGTTTTGAAGCGTTAGTTCGTTGGAATCATCCCGAACGAGGACTTATTTCTCCCGCTCATTTTATCCCCATTGCAGAAGAAACAGGCTTAATTACATTCATCGATTGGAAGGTAATGCGAGATGCTTGTCAGCAGGNGGGCTTTAGAGCGAAATGAATTTCAGGTTTATTATCAACCCATTGTCAATCTAAAAACCAATGAAATTAATGGTTTTGAAGCGTTAGTTCGTTGGAATCATCCCGAACGAGGACTTATTTCTCCCGCTCATTTTATCCCCATTGCAGAAGAAACAGGCTTAATTACATTCATCGATTGGAAGGTAATGCGAGATGCTTGTCAGCAGGTTCATCAGTGGAATGAAAACCGCAAAAATCATCCTCCTTTTGTTCTCAGTGTCAACCTTTCAGCTCGACAATTTGTTCAAGCTAATCTGATAGAACAAGTCACAAAGATTTTAAATGAGACAGGTTTAGAAAAACACTCTCTGAAAATAGAAATGACAGAAACTGCATTGCTCGAAAATCCCGAGGGAGTTGCTGAGAGTATTTCTAAACTAAAATCTCGGGGAATTGGCTTATCTTTGGATGATTTTGGTACCGGATATTCATCTTTAAGTTATCTGCATCGTTTTCCAGTGGATAGCCTAAAAATTGATATTTCCTTTGTTCGCAATATGAACTCAGAATCCCACAGCTTTGAAATTGTTAGAACGATGATTATCCTGGCTAATGCTTTACAGATTCAAGCGATCGCAGAAGGAATAGAAACCGCCGAACAACTTAACACTTTACAACATTTAGACTGTCCATTAGGACAAGGTTATTACTTCTCTAAACCTTTATCTGCGGAGAATATGCAAAAACTCCTTTTTAACAGCTAATACCAATTCTTTGTAATCAAAAAAATAGCCTCAACCTAAGTCGAGACTTTTTTGACTTAATTGACCACAGAAAACTCAAGCTTTAAANGAATAGAAACCGCCGAACAACTTAACACTTTACAACATTTAGACTGTCCATTAGGACAAGGTTATTACTTCTCTAAACCTTTATCTGCGGAGAATATGCAAAAACTCCTTTTTAACAGCTAATACCAATTCTTTGTAATCAAAAAAATAGCCTCAACCTAAGTCGAGACTTTTTTGACTTAATTGACCACAGAAAACTCAAGCTTTAAACAAATCACACACAGAAAACATTGAACACAGGAGAATTGACCACAGGAAACTTAGATGATCCTTTTGAGAGAAATGTTTGAGCTTTTTTTTCAGAAAATATCTGAAATTTTTGCTCTTCAGGCTAACACCTACAGACCCTAAACGAATCAATCTATTTAGCAATTTAGCCGAGATATGCTCCCTTCTCTTGGAGGTATTCGGTATTGCTATTTATCATCATTGCATTTTCTCTCAGGATTTGTCAGTGGTTTTACTGAAGTTTTACACAGACTTTACAAATTCCAGGCTGTTTTAAAGGCTTGTACTCTAAAATTGCAAACAGAGTTGTGTAAATTCTGCTTCTACTCGGCCCGTCTGTGCGATCGCATTTCGCGAGTTTTGCAGTTGTGAGGGGAATTGTCCCGGAGATTGATTTTCACAAGCAAACCACTGTTGAAAGACTTCCCATCGTCCATCATCGGGTTCAACGATGCGATAGACTCGTATTCGTTTTTTCTGATGAGATTCTAATCGTAAGCATTCTAAGCTATACCCTATTTTATCAAGAAATCGTCTAATAATCACAATCGGGCTAGAATTTTGAGCCAGTCCAATCCCGACAATTGATTTAATGGCTAACCGATCTCGTAATGCTATTTCTGCGATTTTCTGTAAATCTTTGTCGGTATTTTTTAATTCTCGTTGGGGATTTTGAATTAAAGCAGAAATTCCGAATAATTCCATCACTCCAATCATCGCCCCCTGTTGGGAACGGTTAAAATCGGGTACAAAAATACTCCCCTGACCTTGTTCGATTAATCGATAGGCGATCGCTGCATCTCGATAACTTAAATGCGGACGACCAAGGGTTAGAAAATAATGAATCCTCAGTTGATCATACCATCCTTGATCATCTTTTTCAATCAAATCACGGGTCACGGGAATTCTATATCGTAATTTTAACTCATATTGGCGTTGTGATCGGCGTTCTTCTGTGGTTTTTACGAGCTGTTTTTGTAGGGCTTGATATTGGCGATCGCTTAACTCAGGGGCTTGACAAATCGCCTGACATTCGGCTTGATAGTTTTGATCGCGGACGGCGGAAATCATCTCCGATAAACTCGGACGGGATGATTTTTTATTCTCGATATTTTGTTGATAATTTGAGGATAGCTTCCGATCAGAAGTCACCTCAAAAATCCGATGACCTTCTGCTGCTAATGCGGCTAAAATTGACTCTCGGTATTGACTCATCCCTGCATTAAACCGTACCGCCATTTTCGCCCAACAGAGTAAAGATTCCGCTTGAAATCCTATTTCTAAATCATCTAAAGCCTCAAAATCAGATTGTTGTAAAAGGCGAATATTTAACCGCGTTAACCGATGGTTACAACTGAGTAATGTCTTCATAGAAACGGCGCCATTTCCCACTTGATTAAACCCATGAGTGGCTAACCACAAAAACCGAGGGAGATTGTCTCGAATTCGTCCTAACGCTTGACGCACAGAATTTTCCGCTTGAATCCCTTGAGCAATGCCCCAAACTGAGGTAAAATGTCCTTGTAGGTCTATACTGACCCCCGTTTCAATACAGGGCGACGCTAATACAATATCGTAATTTTTGAGAATGTGATTAATTTGAGGAATGCAACCATAAGCGGGATGAGTCGGATCGGCGAGAGATTCTGAATCAATTCGCAGGATTTTTTTCTCAGGAAATTGGGTTTTAAAATAGGTTTCTAGGGTGCAGGTTCCCCACTGACTGGCTAATTTTTGGGCGGATAAACAGACAAACGGTTTACCCCCTTCGGCGATATGGTGTTCTAGATCTTTAACCAGTTGTTTGGGTGTATTTCCACTATAATTATAAACTGACCAAGCGTCTTCTATTTGCGGTTTCCATTGATTATGAATAATAAAAGGTGTTTGTTGTACTCCGGCTAACGCGAGAAGATAATCTATCGAAATATCACTGAGATCTGCATCCGCAACGACGACTTTTCCGTTTCCTCCGATAACATTTTGCATCAATGTTTTGAGGGATTTCAGAATCGCCACTCGTTGATGGCGGCAGGTATCAGAATTCAACCCATGCCATAATACTTGTTCAACTTCATCAATAATAATCAAGCTATCTGACCAACTTTCTGCGTGAAAATTCGCACGAGAACCGGGATGCAAAGAGTCAATACAAAGACCATAACCCGGAGTTTTTTCTTGAGGTGAATTTGTTTCGATTCCCTGAAGATATTTTAACCCAAATCGCTGACATAATGCTTCAACTAAACGAATCCGATGGCTAATAACTAAGACTCGTTGCCCCGATTTTTTCGCTTGTTTAACAATGTGTTCTATAAATTGGGTTTTACCTGTTCCTTTCGGTGATTTGATCCCAATCAGTTTAGCCGTTTGAGGGATTTCTACAGTCGATAAATACCGTTGATTAACTTGCAGAGTCGCCGGATAGGTTAAACAGTTAAACGACAATGCTTTCCAAGTTTCTAAGGGAATAGCTGTTTCATAGGCTTGATCAAAAGCTGCTTGAGAATGGGTTAAAATTAAATCATCAACCCCTTTTCCCCATTGATGATTCCAACTAATAACTTTAACAGAACAACCCTGTTGAGTCAGTAAATAGCCTGTTTGTTTAATGGCGGTGTTAACTGCTTTTATCGTGTTGGGTTTGCTGTCTTGATCAAAAACAATATATATGTCTCGGTTAGATGCTGTTAATTTCAGTAATTGTGGAATTAAACGAGATTTTCCGATGGGTTTCCCCCACTCGTTTTTAGGAACTCGATAACCTCCGTGAATACCGGGAAGGGCGATGGCAACATACCCTGCTGTTAATAACGCCCCGGCTTTTTTCGCCCCCTCGGTAATACAAAGCGGAATTTCGGGATGATTAATTACCCAATCCCAAAATCCTAAATCACTTTGATCATTTTGAATATCTGTTTCTAAAAGGGTAAAATGGTAACGTTGAGCGATGCGTTCCCAGATGGGTTGAGAGACTCTTAAGGCAAAAATTCCGGTGGGAGTTTGGGGCGGATGTTCATATTTAATAATTTTGTTGCGATCGCTATTAATACGCGGTTGAAGGGGTTTAAAACAGCCCCAGAGGTCATCTTTTCCGGTGAGAATATCAATCCCGGAACACCACCAACCGCCTTCGTAGAGGTGTTGATAACGGTTGAGAATGCGATCGCTAATTCGGCCATCATTACGACGGGGTAAACTATCAGAATAAAGCAGATAATCGAGGGGACGATAGCCTTCTAAGGGAGTAACATTAAGTTGGGTAAGTTGTTCGTCAACGCAGCTTGCGTTCCACTCGATCAGATGATTGACAGCCATTAGGGGAATTGGAATTCAACAGGGATTCACAATCATACACTACATCTAGGGTTTTGGCTATCAAATTTGATAAAGCCACGCTAAATCTATTTGAGCGGAGATAATTTTTATGTCTGTTTTTCGGGTTTATTCGTCATTCTCTCGAATATTTCAGCGATTAATCGAACAACAATTTTAAGTAAGTTTCCTCTCCGGGAGACTGAAACCATTCACTTGGCCGATCATTCGGAATTTCAGCAGCGGGCAATTGCCAGGATTAACGAACAAGAAATAACGCTTTATAATATTCAAACCATTTCACCTTGGATTCGCTTTAAACAGATTTTACCCTTTTTAAANTCTCTCGAATATTTCAGCGATTAATCGAACAACAATTTTAAGTAAGTTTCCTCTCCGGGAGACTGAAACCATTCACTTGGCCGATCATTCGGAATTTCAGCAGCGGGCAATTGCCAGGATTAACGAACAAGAAATAACGCTTTATAATATTCAAACCATTTCACCTTGGATTCGCTTTAAACAGATTTTACCCTTTTTAAAAATCCCCTTTTATGATTATCGTGAACGTTCTGAAGAAATCATCGATTTAGTCGAAAGACTTCAGAAAGAAACAAACCCTGTAATTGTAGCAGGTGACTTTAATCTCACCGACCAAACTCAAGATTATCATCGATTGCGCCAAGTTTTACGGGATGCTTTTCGAGAGTCTGGATGGGGTTTAGGCTTAACCTGGCCTCAAGGTTGGCCGCTCAATTTTCTGATGAAAAATTCGACTCAAACTCTTGATTATCCGCTGTTTCGGATTGATTATATTTGGTATTCTCCANCAAGTTTTACGGGATGCTTTTCGAGAGTCTGGATGGGGTTTAGGCTTAACCTGGCCTCAAGGTTGGCCGCTCAATTTTCTGATGAAAAATTCGACTCAAACTCTTGATTATCCGCTGTTTCGGATTGATTATATTTGGTATTCTCCAGATGGGGAGTCCAAAATGACAAAGGTGTTGGCTTCGACGGGTTCGGATCATTTGCCGGTGGAGACTCAAGTTTATTTTCGGCCATTTGCTGCACTAAACCCCCAGAACTTGGTATAACAATTGAATGACCCCCTACAGGAAGACAGGAAAAAGGAATGATCGCGAACAGCATAACAGCAGACAAGCCATTGCTTCGAGGAAAAGGACTCCCTCCGTTTGAGATGATCGAAGCGGATGCGGTGGTTCCCGAGATGACGCAATTATTAGAAGAACTTGACGCCGAACTTGCAAGTTTAGAAGCGAATGTACAACCGACTTGGGAAGGTTTAGTTGAACCGTTGCAACTTTTCCAGGAACGTTTAACTTGGAGTTGGGGAACTGTGAGTCATTTAATGGGTGTAAAAAATAGCCCGGAACTGCGAACAGCCCATGAAACAATACAGCCCAAAGTTGTAAAGTTCATTAATAAACTCAATCAAAGTCAAGCGATTTATAAAGCATTTAAAGCATTGCGGGAGTCTTCGGAATGGGAGACTTTAGACTCAGCCCAAAAGCGAATTGTTGAAGCGGCAATTCGAGATGCTGAACTGTCGGGTGTGGGTTTAGAAGGAGAAAAACGAGATCGGTTTAATGCAATTGAACTGGAATTAGCCGAACTTTCGACTAAATTTGGCAATCATGTTTTAGATGCGACGAAAGCGTTTAGTTTGACGTTAACTGAACCGGAAGATGTAGAAGGTTTACCGCCCAGTTTACTCAGTTTAGCCGCCCAAGCCGCGCGTTCAGAAGGGATAGAAAATGCCACCGCAGAAAACGGCCCCTGGCGAATTACGTTAGATTTTCCGAGTTTCGGCCCGTTTTTAAAGTTTAGCAAACGGCGAGAATTACGGGAACAGGTTTATAAGGCTTATATGAGTCGGGCTTCTCAGAATGAATTGAATAATTTCCCCTTAATTGAACAAATTTTACAATTGCGTCAAGAAAAGTCTAAATTACTCGGTTTTAACAGTTATGCTGAGTTAAGTTTAGCGAGTAAAATGGCGCCGAGTGTGGAAGCAGTCGAGGCATTATCGGAAGAATTGCGGGTGGTTAGTTATGATGCAGCCCTGAAAGAATTTGAAGAATTAAAAGCCTTTGCAGCTTCCAAAGAGGCACCGGAAGCGGAAGACTTAAAACATTGGGATATTGGTTTTTGGTCGGAACGTCAACGAGAAGAAAAGTTTGCCTTTACCGATGAAGAATTACGCCCTTATTTTCCGCTTACCCAAGTGTTAGAAGGGTTGTTTGGTTTAGTCCAACGGATTTTTGGAATTACGATTATTTCTGCCGATGGTCAAGCCCCAGTTTGGCATGAAGATGTGCGTTATTTCCAAGTGGCTGATGAGGCGGGAAATCCGATTGCTTATTTTTATTTAGATGCCTACAGTCGTCCGGCTGAAAAACGGGGTGGGGCTTGGATGGATGAGTGTATTACTCGTGCAAAAATAACAGAAAATGGTGCATCTACGGTTCGTTTACCTGTGGCTTATTTGCAGTGTAATCAAACGCCGCCTGTTGATGGAAAACCGAGTTTAATGACGTTTAGTGAGGTGGAAACGTTATTCCATGAATTTGGTCACGGTTTACAACATATGTTAACAACGGTTGATTATGCAGGGGCAGCCGGAATTAATAATATTGAATGGGATGCGGTGGAATTGCCCAGCCAATTTATGGAGAATTGGTGTTATGATCGCTCGACATTGTTTGGCATGGCAAAACATTATCAAACAGGTGAATCTTTGCCTGAACATTATTATCAAAAGCTGTTAGCCTCCCGCACTTATATGAGTGCAACGGTGATGCTGCGACAGATTCATTTTGGGTTGGTCGATATTGAGTTACATCATCGTTATCAACCGGGTGGAAAGGAAACAGTTGTTGACGTCAGAAACCGCATTGCTGAAAATACAACCGTGTTGAAACCATTGCCTGAAGATGCCTTTTTATGTGCTTTTGGGCATATTTTTTCGGGCGGTTATGCCGCAGGTTATTACAGTTATAAATGGGCAGAAGTTCTCAGTGCGGATGCGTTTTATGCCTTTGAAGAAGCGGGATTAGAAGATGAAAAAGCAATGGCTGAAACAGGTAAACGCTTCCGAGAAACGGTGTTAGCTTTGGGCGGAAGTTTACCCCCGATGGAAGTCTTTAAATCCTTCCGAGGACGTGAACCGAGTACCCAACCGTTATTGGTTCATAGTGGTTTAGTGGCGGCTGCTTAATTGAGTTGAAATGTTTTAGAGGCGTTCATTAAGGGCGTCTCTAATTTTTATGGGATTGAAGAATATATCTCTAAATTTATGACTGTAATTCTCTCCGCAATTTTGCCTGTAGCTTGTATTGTTTTGATTGGCTATATTGTCGGAAAAAAGATTAATCTTGATCAATCTACGCTGTCTCGTCTAAGTTTGTATGTGTTATTTCCGGCTTTAATTGTTGATAATCTCTACAAAACAACGCTGAGTGGAGAAAATGCGATTGCGATTACAATTGGGTTTTTAATTACGTTTGTTACTTGGTGTGTTTCCGCTTGGCAATTGAGTGATTCTTTGAAGTTTCCAACTGATTTAAAGAAAAACTTTGTGATCACAACGGCTTTACCGAATGTCGGAAATTTAGGGCTTCCAGTGACGTTATTTGCGTTAGGAGAGGCGGGACTTGAACGGGCAATTGTGTATTTAATTGTTTGGAATGTTGTTGTGTTAACGACGGTTCCTGCTTTTTTACAAAAGGGTGGTTTTCGTTCTTCGATTCAGTTTATGTTGAGACTTCCTCTCACTTGGGCGGTATTTTTTGGCGTGGCTTTGCGAGGGTTTAATGTTCAACTGCCATTTCAGTTAGATGAAGGATTAAATTTGTTAGCAGAAGCCGCAATTCCTTTGGGTTTATTGATGTTAGGAATCCAAATTTCTCAGAGTAAATTTGAACTGACTGGCTATGAAGTCGGTGCGAGTTTATTGCGGCTTATCGGTGGGGGAGTTATTGCGTTTGCAGTGGGAAAAATGTTAGGGTTAGCGGTTTTAGATTTAAAAGTTTTAGTTCTTCAAAGTTCAATGCCCACTGCAATTACAGCCTTTTTAATGACGAATGAATTTGGCGGGGACGGGGCTTTAGCTGCCAGGGTTGTTGTGGTTTCAACCTTACTTGGTTTTATTACGTTACCTGGGGTTTTATGGTTACTAGAACGTTTTGTTGTGGCGCTTTAGCGCGGAATAAAAACCCCGTTGATCAGATAAACCGGGTTTTTCAGGCCTACTCATACAGACTCAAGTCAATTCATGTTTTAAACAATTAATTAAACTTAGAAAGGTGAACCCGGAATTGAAGGTCTAGGAACTGATGGAACAGGCGGTGTTGGAATATTAGGAGTCGGAACCCCATTTGCAGAACAACTAAAATTAGGCGGAACAATTCGCTGACACATCGCTTGTAATGCACCTTCTGGCGTAATTGGAATATTAAACCCAGAAAACAGTTCTCCGGTTAAAATCAGAGCCAATTCTTCGGGTGTAATGTCTTGAATTTGTCCGAGTACACCCGGTAAAACGCCTATTTTTTGACCTTCCCTTAAAATAATCGGAACTGCACCTGCTTCTTGAGAAGTGACTTCAACTTCTCCCTCTAATACTTTAATATTTCCGGTGCCATCTTCGGTGGTTTCCATAATATAAAGTGTACCTTTAACTCCGACTGAAAACCCTCCAATACAGCCATTTGCAGGCCCACTCACGACCACTTGACCTTGTTGAATTTCCACACATTGACCAACAGTAACGCGAGAGTTTGTTCCAATGCGTCCGGCGGCACCATTATTAAATTCTATACTTGCACGAGATTCTTGAGTATGAATTAATTGCCCTAAATCAGCTTTGTCTTCGACTTTGGCTTGCTGTTCTTGAATGAAGACTTCTTCCCCATCTAAAATTTCTTGAACGATAGCCAGATCAATTTGAGCCAAAGCGGGAACATTTAGCAGTTCAAATCCGACAGCAAAAGACAAACCCGGAAGCAGGCTGAAGATGGTTTTTTGACAACGATGGTAACTGAAAATAAAGTTTAGTGGCATCATCTGGTTTAGCGGTTAAGATTGAGAAAGAGGATAAGAAAGGATCAATCAAAGATTGTTATAAAAGCTATTTTAAGTTAACCGATGACCTGTGAACACAAACCGAAAAAAATCTTCTTGATCAGGCGGTTGTCGCGAACGCTTCAAGTCACTTTTCTACTGGGCGTTCTTCTATCAGGAAAAATTCAGCCTGTTGTTCCGGTTGAGTCTCCCAACCCCTCTAACTTTTGGGATNGGATAAGAAAGGATCAATCAAAGATTGTTATAAAAGCTATTTTAAGTTAACCGATGACCTGTGAACACAAACCGAAAAAAATCTTCTTGATCAGGCGGTTGTCGCGAACGCTTCAAGTCACTTTTCTACTGGGCGTTCTTCTATCAGGAAAAATTCAGCCTGTTGTTCCGGTTGAGTCTCCCAACCCCTCTAACTTTTGGGATAGGGAAATCAGAGAAAAAATGATTCTAGCAGTAAACACTGAAAATCCGGCACAACAAGCTCTAAAAACAGGATTAAATCAGTATCGTCAAGGAACAGGTGCGGCTTTACGTCAAGCCATTGAACAGTTAGAAATTGCCTTGAAACTTTGGCGAGAACAGGGTGATTTGACTCAAGAAGCAACGACGTTGCAATTTTTGGGTNGGTGCGGCTTTACGTCAAGCCATTGAACAGTTAGAAATTGCCTTGAAACTTTGGCGAGAACAGGGTGATTTGACTCAAGAAGCAACGACGTTGCAATTTTTGGGTTTAATTCATGCTGACTTAGGAGAATATCAAGCCGCTATCAATTATTATCGTCAGGTTTTACGATTACTTCCTCAATTGTCTCAACCGGAGTATTGGGAGGCTCCTATTTTAGAACTTTCTGCTGAAGTTTATCTCAAATGGGGTGAATATCAAAAGGCGTTAGAAGCCTATGAAAAAGCTCACAGTCTCCGAAAAGAAATAGGATTAGACTCCGCAGAAGCCGCTACATTAAATAGTATGGGTTTACTGTATTATGAGTTAGGAGAATTAGATCGGGCGTTAGGTTATTATAAACAAGCTCAATTGCTTTTGCAACGCTCTGAAAATTCGGCGGATCGCAAAATGACGGCTTTGATTTTAAATAATATGGGTCAAGTTTATTCCGAGCAAGGTGAACTAGAGAAAGCCAAAGAAACCTATATTCAAGCCTTGAACTATTGGAACGCTTTACCTGAAAGAGCTGATGTGAGAACGATTCGCGGACAAGCCGCAACGTTGAATAATCAGGGCTATATTTATGCTCAATCTAATCAATTTAAACTCGCTCAACAAACTTATAATGATGCCTTACCACTCTGGCAAAAAATAGGCGATCGCACCCGAGAAGCCAGTACGTTAAATAACCTTTGTTATGTTGATTTTAAACAAGGAAATTTAGATCAAGCCTTAGAAATTTGTACTCAATCTCTGCAAATTAGACAAACCGTTGGAGACAGAACTAAACAACCACTGAGTCTTTATTATATTGCTCAAATTCAACGCGAACAAGGTCAGTTAGAAGCGGCAGTTAAAACGATAGAAGCAGCCTTAGAAATCATTGAAGACTTACGAACAAAAGTTGATCGTCAAGATTTAAGAACCTCTTTTTTTGCTTCCAAACAGGAATATTATGAATTCTATATTGATTTGTTAATGCAACTCCATAAACAAAATCCCGAAAAAGGTTATGATGGGTTAGCCTTACAAGCCAGTGAACGAGCAAAAGCGAGAAGTTTATTAGAAATATTAGCTGAATCTGGGGGAGAAGTTACATCTGGAATTGACCCTAAATTATTACAAGAAAAGAAACAACTGCAACAAGAACTTAGTGCATTAGAACAGTTGCGAGTTCGCTTACTCAGTCGTGAACATACTGAAGAACAAAGACTCACAATTAATCAGGAAATCGATAGTTTACTCCAACAATATCGCCGATTATTAACAGAAATTAGGGCCAGCAGTCCTCACTACGCAGAATTAACTCAACCGCAACCGTTAACCTTGACTGAAATTCAGCAAAAAGTTCTCGAGCAAGAGACTATTTTATTAGAATATGCTCTCGGAAAAAATAGAAGTTATTTATGGGTTGTTACGCCAACTTCCATCGAAAGTTATGAACTCCCTGGGCGCGAAGAAATTGAACGTCAAGTCACAGAATTTAGAGATTCTTTTTTACTTCCAACTCAACGAATTCGCCGAAAACTAGCCGAAGATACGGGTAAAGAATTAGCAGAGATGATCTTACCCAATTCCGAAAAACTCAGTCAAAAACGGTTATTAATTGTTGCGGATGGAGTGTTACAATATGTACCGTTTAACGCCTTACCAACCCCCGGAACATTAATCTTAGAAGAAGACTGGACGCCATTAATTGTAAACCATGAAATTGTCACCATTCCTTCTGCTTCAACCTTAGCGGTTTTACGTCAAGAAATGAAGGGAAGAACACCCGCACCCAAAGCTTTAGCAATACTGGCTGATCCGGTTTTTAGCTATCAAGATGATCGGGTGAAAAATGTAGTTCCAGAAAAGATGAAACCGCTACCGCCTGAGTTAGAACGTTCGGCGCGAGAATCAGGGGTTTTGTTTGATCGTTTACCCTTTACCGAGAAAGAAGCTGAACGAATTTTAGACTTAATTCCAACGATTAATAGTACCAAACAATTTGGCTTTTCAGCTCGTCGAGAATTTGTCACCAGTCAACAAATTAATCAATATCGGCTTCTTCATTTTGCCACTCATGGTTTACTCAATAGCGAGACTCCTGAACTCTCCGGTTTAGTCTTATCTTTAGTGGATGAAACGGGAGAACCTTTAAATGGTTTTTTGCGTTTATATGATATTTTTAACCTCAAACTTTCCGCAGACTTAGCCGTTTTAAGTGCTTGCGAAACGGGACTCGGAGAAAATATTCAAGGTGAAGGATTAGTCGGTTTAACGAGGGGATTTATGTATGCAGGTGCGCCCCGAGTCGTGGTAAGTTTGTGGAAAGTTGATGACCAAGCCACTTCAGAATTAATGGTAAAATTTTATCAACGAATGCTACAACAAAACCTATCCCCCGTCGCCGCTTTACGAGTCGCTCAAATTGATATGTGGCAACAAAATAAATGGTCATCTCCCTACTTTTGGGCCGCGTTTACCTTGCAAGGAGAATGGCAAGCCCCCAAAATCAACCCCAATTAAACTTTGAATTTTAGATAAAAAATTTATCTATAATTGAATCACAGTATACCTTGAGTTAGAGGGGTTTTATTGTAAAATAGGGTTAACCTAGATCTGCTTATCAAAAGTAAAACTGTCTTTCAAAACTTCCATCATGCTGATTAACTTAATTGCTGATTATGGTGCGGGAGATCCAGCGTTTGCAGAAGTCAACCAACGTTTACTTCAACACTTAAGCGATGCAAAAATTCACTGTCTTTCTGTTCCGGCTTTTAGCACGTTAGCAACAGGTTTTTGGATCGCTCAATTAGGGCTTAATCCCGGCCCAGACAACCATTTAATTTATCATAATTGCGCCCCTCGTCAAGATGATTTAGAAGCTCGCCCCAATAATGAAGGTGAAGGACTGACTTATGCTTTACTACCCAATGGTGTTAAAGTTGTGGGTGTTTTAGCCGGATATTCTCTATCCTTTATCAAAGAATTTGCTCTGTCTATTCATAGCATAAAAGTTTCACGCGGCGGCTCTCAATTTCGCTCACGAGATGTCTTCCCTCAAGCCGCAATTGCATTAGCGAAAGGGGATGAAAGTGTCTTAGGAGATATCATTACACCTGAACAAATTCCTGATTATCCAAAAGATCGGGTCGCTTGGATTGATGGATATGGTAATATTAAAACGACCATTTCTGCGGATTCGGTTGACCTCGAACCGGAAACAAAAGTCATCGTTAGAGTCGGAGATATGGTCAGTGATGCCGTGTATTCTGATGGTAGTTTTCGCGTCAGTGAAGGAACCTTAGCCTTTGCACCTGGAAGTTCGGGTTGGACGCTGAATGACAAACAACAAGTGCGTTGGATGGAGTTATTTTTGCGGGGTGGAAGTGCTTGGAAACGCTTTGGGAAACCCCGTGTTGGTCAGTTCGTCACCTATCAAGCAATTGGGCGTTAGACTAGCCCATTAAATGCCCTCAAAATTACTAAAAACTTAACTTTTAGCTATTCACTAGGAACTTGAATTTCTGGTGAAATAGCTGTATTATTATCTTAGATCAAGTGTTAGTATGGGTAATATCATGTCCGGATAATTAGTGATCAAAAACTTTCTCATAATCCGACTCTTTCTTCTTCTTTATTTCCTCCTGACTCCTGACTCCTGACTCCTGACTCCTCTGTCGTTTATTTATAACTGTTCAACCGGACATAATATAAGCTGTGAAAAAAATAGCCTTAGAAGTGCCAAGCGTCTTATCAAAAGAGGATATTCTGACAAAATTGCTCAGTTATCTGTCTCAGTTTGACATGAATCAAAAGCGAGTTTTGATCATTTGTGAAGACGTCACCCGTGCAACACCTCTTTATCAATTTTTTCCTGATTTTTTAAAAGTTCTCCAAACACAAGCCAGTCAAATTAGTGTTATTTTTGCCTTGGGAACTCATCGCCCGATGACAACCCTAGAAATGCAACAAAAGCTGGGAATTTCTCCCGAAGCGGCGAGTCAAATTGAACTGATCAACCATAACGCTTTTGACGACTCGCTGTTAATAGAAGTCGGAAAAATAGATAATATTCCCGTTAAAATTCATCAGGCAGTCAGCGAACATGATATAATTATTGCATTAGGAAGTGTGCTTCCTCATCGTGTCGTAGGCTTTTCTGGAGGGGCAAAATATCTCTGTCCGGGAATTGCTAATAAAGCCGCTATTGATTACACCCACTGGAAAATAACTCGTTATTCAGAAGCAGAAATTATCGGCAAAATAGAGAATCCGATTCGTCAAATCATCCATCAAATTGCCGACTTGGTGATCACAACCTTTCCCAAAATCTATGTTTCGGTGAACTTTATCACCCTCCCCGCCGGAATTGCTCATTTATTTATTGGAGATTTTTATTCCTCTTACCAAGAAGCCGCCGAACTTTGTGCCGAATATTTCGTTAAACCCGTTGAAACTTGTTCAAGTATTCTCACTTATATTGATAACAAATGTGTTGATTTTTGGCAAGGTGCAAAAGCCATATATAACTGCGGTTCTCGCATCCAAGAAGGCGGAAAACTGGTTATTCGAGGTGAACTTTCGGAAAAAATATCAGGAACTCACGGCGAAATGATCGCAAAGTTCGGCTATTCTAACCCAGAAACCATTCAAAATTTAGTTGATTCTGGAGAGTTAAGCAGTCCAGTTGTCGCCAGTCACATGATGCGAGTCAGTCAAGCGTTACAAAAATATCAAGTGATTTTGTCTTCAGAAAATATTAGCCAAGCCGAATGTGAAGCCTTAAATTTAGGATATTTAGACCCGAATGACATTGATGAATCAGAGTTTGATTATGTGGTTTATAATGCCACAGATTTAATTTTAACAGCCGTATAAAGAGTTGTCAATTTTAATTTCCTTGATAAATACCACTCGCTAAAATACCCAGAATTCTATTGACATCGTTGAGATAATATTCGCTCAAATCAATGCTTAATGTTTGTTTCTCTAACTTTAAAAATTGCCAAATGCTGCCTGTTGTTACCGCACCATAAATGATTTTTATTTCCGTTGCGGCTTGCTCATTGAAAATTTGAGCCGCGACCATTTCCGCCGCACATTGACCCAAACCAGCATTAATATTTTCTTTCTTGGCTTCTACAACGATAATCACGGGTGCTGTTAACATCAGAATTTCTGGAGACTTCGTAATAATAAAATCACAAATTCCATTTAATCCTTTAGTTAAGTCAACGGTAAAATCAATCCCCGAAAATAAACTAATTTGCTCTTTTAACTGTCGGCGCAAATCCACCAATATCGGAGCAATAATCAGTTCAGAACGAGCTTTTTCACTATTACTTCCTAAAGCAATCGGTAGATGATAGTTGAGGGTTTCTGTGAGCAAATTACTGGCTTCTACTTTGGGAATATCAGCAAAAAGAGCGCGTTTTTCTAAGGTGACTAAACCGAACTCTTGTTTGGCTCTCGCTAAACTAAACTCACTGTAAGACATCAAGCAACGCCTCCGTTGAGTTTTGAATGATTATATCATGTCTGCCGATGAATGAATAATGATTCTGTAGGGGCGAGTTTCTTAACGTTTTCGAGTTCATTTTCTTTGTGTCTTTGTGTCTTTGTGGTAGATTAAAACAAAAAACAAGAGGCGCCAACAGCGCCCCTACAAATTGAATTAAAATTCTAAACCTAACGGAGTTTAAGAATTTGAGCCGTTAACGCTAAACTTTCTTCATACAAAATATCACGACCCCAACGTTGCAATTGCTGCGTCATTAGGGATTCAGCTTTTTGATCAGAAGTAGCTGTCACCTGTTCCGTGCGACAAGATTGAGCGCTTCCGCCTGATTCCATCCGCATACAACCCGTCGTTTCTGAACACAAAATCGTGCAGCAATTGGCATTTGGATTACTCGAAGTTAACCGTAAACCCACCAAATCACCAGGAATTTCGCCATAATCAGCAGCCGGAATCGCCGCCAACTCAGCAACAATTTCCTTATCATTTGGCGCTTTAAACTTGACATATTTCAAGTCATAGTCTCCACCTTCAGAGGTAAAAGAAATCGGTTTCCAATCGAGGCGAGAAGCAAACCAACCCAAAAACATTAACGCTTGAGTTGCATTTCCCTTTTCATAATCAATCGCCACATTGTCAATTTCACCCAACGACATCCGACGTTCAGGAGGGTCAAAAGCAGCCGCCGATAATTCTTGCCAAGGTGCCAAACGATGCCAATTCAAATCAGCAATGTAGGTTTCCTGTTCGATCAAATTCTGCATTTTCAGCAATTCTGATTCAGGATCACTAAAATAGCAAGAATCCACAATCAAACAATTACTACAACTTGACAAGCGCTTAAACAAATCTTGTTCAGGATTCGGCGTCGCCTTCCACCAAACAAACTTAGGTAAGTCAGGAATCATCAAAGACGCCACAACATCGCTCACCCGTTCTAACGCTTCTTTGGTGCCGCGTAGGGTAATATATTCAGCACAAATCAGACTTTCTTCGCTCTTTTGCTGAATCGGACAGTAGGCAGAAACCTGAGCCGTGACACCCGTATCTTCGCCCATTGTCGGACAAAGGGTAATAATCCGACAAGGATTTTGAGCAGCGATCGCTTCACTGATACTAAAACCGCGACTATCCAAATTAGTAATTTGTTGGCGTTCCGGGGGGAGCTTGGCAAATTCTTCGCGCAGTTTAGCCAGAGTATGTGAGTCTACCCGACCCGTAATACTCAAACCATAAACGTTTTGAGCTTCTCTAATCGCTTCGCGGGTGTTCGTACCGTGAATCCCATCCAGCGCCCCCGTATAAAATCCCAACCCACCCAGGAGTTGTTGGAATTCTTCGGGTTCATAAATAACCATACTAAACGTCGCGGCTCGAGTGGCGACTGCCTTGGTCTTTCCACCTCCGACGGCTTGAGAAAGCCAGATGCTATTTAACTCGCCCTCAATTTCGCTCAGGGAGATATCTTTTGGTTTTTGTAGCGCAACAAGTGGTGTACTCATAGTATCAGTCGTTAGTGATTAGCTATTAGCTGTTCATTGTAGAGATGTTCTCACGTTCACATCTGTAGTCAGTCAAAAAGCAAGAGTTTTCAAGGTCTTACTTTTGACTGCACTCCCCCAATTCTACAGTCGGCGCCAACGATGACCATTGCGGTTGAGCAATAGTTCCGCTTCTACAGGTTCCCAAGTTCCGGCTTCATAGAAAGGAATCGCATCCGGGGCAGCAGGAGCATCCCAAGCTTCTAAAAGCGGAGTAATAATCTTCCAAGAGGCTTCTACTTCGTCATCTCGGGTAAATAGTGTTTGATCACCGAGCATACAGTCAATCAATAGACGAGCATAAGCATCCGTATTCGGCTTACCAAAAGCGGTATCATAGCGAAAATCCATATCAACCGAACGGGTTCTCAAGGAATTTCCCGGTGTTTTCACCTCAAACCGCATCGAAATCCCTTCATTCGGCTGAATTCGCAGGGCCAGAACGTTGGGGTTCGCTTGTTTGGCTGCCGACTGGAACATCAAATAGGGAACTTCTTTAAACTGGATGGCGATTTCTGAGACTTTTTTCGGCATCCGTTTTCCAGTTCGCAGATAAAACGGCACCCCTTTCCAACGCCAGTTATCAATATGCAGTTTCAGAGCCACATAAGTCGGCGTGGTCGAGTTGGGGTCTGCTCCTTCTTCCTCTCGATAACCGGGAACAGGCTTACCTTTCATCCAGCCGGGAGTATATTGACCTCTAATGGCTGAGTGGTCGAGGTTGTTGATATCCGCCAAGTGCGTCGCTTGCAACACCTTAACCTTCTCGTTGCGAATGCTATCGGCATCAAGGGAGTTCGGGGCTTCCATCGCCGTTAGGGAGAAAACTTGCATCAGGTGATTCTGCACCATGTCACGCAACGCCCCGGAGGTTTCATAATAACCCGCCCGTCCTTCCAAACCAACGGTTTCGGCAACTGTGATTTGGACGTGATCGACAAACTGACGGTTCCACAGGGGTTCAAAAATCGCGTTAGCAAACCGGAACACCATCAAGTTTTGAACCGTTTCTTTGCCCAAATAATGGTCAATCCGGTAAACTTGTTCTTCAGCGCAAACCTGACGCACAATCCGGTTAAGAACTTGGGCGGTACTCAAGTCGCGACCAAAGGGTTTTTCAATCACCAAACGATGTTTTTTCGGGTCTACTAACATTCCCGCAGCACCGAGCTGTTGAATGGCTTCCCCGAAGAAAGCAGGGGCGACAGACAGGTAAAAGACGCGGTTTCCTCGGGTTCCTCGGAGTTCGTCTAGTTCGCTGAGAAATGCTTTAAGTTTCTGATAACTTTCCTGCTGATCCATGTTACCGGAACAGTAAAACAACCCCTTCGCGAAGTCGTTCCACAGTTCCTCCGATTGTAAGCCGCCGCCGAATTCTTCGACACCGATACGCATTTGTTCACGAAAATAGTCGTGAGTCCAGTCTCGGCGTGCCACCCCGACAATCGTCAGTTCCGCAGGCAGCTTGCGTTCGAGGCGCATCTGATAGAGGGCCGGAACCAATTTGCGTTGAGTTAAATCCCCCGATGCACCATAGATGACTAAAATCTGAGGTTCCGGGATGCGATCTTGTTGCAGTCCAATCCGTAACGGATTTTCTAGTAGTGTAACCATTTACATTCCCTTGTCAATTTAGTTGAGGCGGTGACACTTTTTGTTTGTTTTAATTATCTGTTTTCGGTGATCAGCAAACCGTTAGAAATGAACACTTACCCATTTTGGCTTTTCGGCGAGGATTTTTTCGGATTCAAAGGCTCAATGAGCAAGCTTTTCAGCGATAAATAGCAGGTGAACCCGTTGGTTTATTTTTCTCCGTGATGGTCTAAAATTTTCGGGATTCCAGCTTAAGTTTTAATGCCTATTCCTACGGTGTTGATGAACTGATAACCCCGAACTGAACTATCCGACTGGAGAAAACGATTTGACTTTTTCTTCCCGAGAACTGATCAACGAAGTCAACACTTTGACAAACAAATTAATGCCTACTTCAATTTCTGTATCGTTTTACCTGTTGATCATGCCTATTGTTCCTCCCGACGCGCCCGATCTTGAATAAAGGACTCGACTAGGGCAACATCTTCTTTACTACCAATCACCAGGGGTGTGCGTTGATGTAATTTGTCGGGAACCACGTCCATAATTTCCTGAGTTCCCGTAGAAGCCCGTCCTCCCGCTTGCTCCATTAAAAAGGCCATCGGTGCTGATTCATACAGCAAACGCAATTTTCCTTCGGGTTTTTTCACCGTACCGGGGTACAAAAACACACCGCCCTGATACAAAATTCTGTGGATATCTCCCACTAAAGCACCGCTATACCGAGCCGTGTAACCGTCGTGACGGTGAACATAGCGGATATAATCACGAATCGATTCATCCCACTGCCAGAAGTTGCCTTCGTTGACGCTATAGACAGGGCCGTGATCGGGAACTTTGATGTTCTCATCTGCAAGAATAAACTCACCCAAACTCGGGTCAAGGGTAAACGAATGAACGCCTGTTCCAATGCTGTAAACCAGCAATGTACTCGGGCCATAAAGGATGTACCCGGCGGCTAGCTGTTTATGTCCGTGTTGCAACAAGTCTGAAGCCGTACCGTCCTCATCATTGCCTTCCTGTTGACGAATCGAGAAAATTGATCCGACATTCAGGTTGGTGTCTAGATTGGATGAACCATCCAAGGGATCGTATAGCAACGTATAGCGTCCGATGGGGCAGTTTTCGGGAATATAATAGGGGTTCTCCATTTCTTCAGAAGCCAAGCGGCAGACTAAACCGCTTTGTTTGAACACGGAGATAAACACCGAGTTGGAGTAGAGATCCATTTGCTTGACTTCTTCTCCTTGAACGTTCACACTGCCTGTGAACCCCAAGGCATCGTCTACTAATCCCGCTCGGCTTAAACGGCGTGCAATCAATTTTCCCGCAAGTCCGATGCGATTCATCAATGCACTGAGATCTTGAGCATCGGGTGAAAAACTATGGAGTTGTTCGAGAACATGACGGGATAGCGTGGTGCAGTCCCGATCAATGTAATGCCCCTGATCCAGAGGATCGTTTTGCGTGGGCTTGGCTGGAATCTGAACCATGATTATCGTCTCCGGTGTCTACTCGTTTCTCCTTGGACACTCTCACCCACAAGCTTTTCACTTGTCGAGAGATTCTTGCTTCTTCCCCTCTTAACTAGATTAGACTTTAGAAAAATCTAATCCCCGCTACTATCGAGTCCTGAAGCATTTTAGTTTGACTTCCACTGGCGGCTCGACAGCAGAAGGATCTCCATCTATATTAAGGAGACTTTTTGGGTCAGACGGCCAAATTTTAAGCTAAGTTTTATATCTTTGGTTGATTACTCAAGCTGGATTTATTTTTTTTTCTTAAAAAATTAAGTTTTACTGTCCCTCGCCGCATTTTTTTCAGAAATCAGTATAAATAACTACTTTATTAGGGATTGGGGGTTGGGTGTTCGCCGTCAGTAGACAGTTTTCAGTGAACAGTTGAGAGCAACTAACGAACCCTTTAGGGGGTCTGCCCGCAAGATCGGATTTCGCGCTCGGGGCAGGAATATGTAGGTTTTGAAGTCAACAAGCTCTAATAAACCTTTTCTAACTGCCGAAAATCACGTTCAACTTCGATCCAAAGTGCGCGATTATGCGGATCAGTTTTCAGAGCTTTTTTGAGATAAATTCTCGCTTTTTCCAGCTTTTTATCTTTAATTAGAGCGCGTCCAAATCGTTGATAAGTAATAGCTTGCCATTGACGAATTTCCACATCTTGCGGAATCCGTTCAGCCAAACCTTCGATTAAAGCGATCGCTCTAGGAAAGCGTTGATATTTCAGCAATTGTTGCAATTCTCGATAAGAATTTTCCTTCAATTTTTGCTCGAGTTCTGAGAGTTGAGGGTTTCTTTTTAAGGCAGGTTCTTGACGAGTCACTTTCACCCGGAGCGGTTGAAAAGGCACTTGAGAAACAACCGTTTGCTGAGGTTCAGATGGACTAAAACTTTCGGCTTCGGGTTTAGCAATATTCAGCAAAAACTTATAAGCTTCTGTCACCGCTATAAATTTTTCTCGGGCTAAGTGATCCGGGTTAACATCAGGATGATAAAGCCGAGCCAGTCGCCGATAAGAAGCTTTGACTGCTTCTAAACTTGCACCAGATAGCAATCCCAATTGTCGATAATAATCTGCCGTATCCATTCAGTTTGTATCAACTCCGTCAACCCTAATTTTAGTTAACAGCCTTTACAGTTTACAGAATTGTAGGGGCGGGTTCCACACTGATCGATGTTTCCCACAAACAACTGACATAAACCCGCCCTACCCGTTTAAACCGGACGTTCTTCGATCACCTGATCAACTAAACCGTAGTTTCTAGCTTCTTCGGCGGATAGGAAGTAATCGCGATCCGTATCTTTCTCGATTTTTTCGATCGATTGATTCGTCCGTTCGGCGAGGATACTGTTTAACAGACTGCGAATTCGTAGAATTTCTCGGGCTTCAATTTCGATATCCGTCGCTTGACCCCGAGTTCCGCCCATCGGTTGGTGAATCATAATTCGGGCGTGAGGGAGGGCGAGGCGCTTTCCAGGGGTTCCCGAAGCTAACAGGAAAGCCCCCATCGAAGCCGCCAAACCCACACAAATGGTCACGACATCGGATTTAATGTATTGCATGGTATCGTATATTGCCATGCCTGCTGTGACGGAACCTCCGGGGGAGTTGATGTAGAGATAAATCGGCTTATTCGGATCATCAGAGTCCAAATAGAGCATTGACGCCACAATCCGATTGGCTAACCCATCGGTCACTTCTTGACCCAGGAAAATAATTCGTTCTTGGTTCAGACGGGTATAGATATCAACCCATCTCTCATATTGACTACCGGGAAGGCGGTAAGGAACACTGGGAATACCAATAGGCATGACTATTTTCTCGCTCTTGCTAATAAAATTAACGAAATTAAACAGCTAAAACAGGTTTTGGCAAATCTTTGCGGCTTTGCAGAACCCGATCAATTAAACCGTATTCTTTGGCTTGTTCGGGGGTCAAATAGAACATCCGATCCGTATCTTTAGAGATTCTCTCGATCGATTGACCTGTATTCTTAGCCATAATTTCCAAAAAGGTTTGTTTATTGGCTAAGACTTCTTTCGCCCGAATCTGAATATCAGTCGCTTGACCTCGGGCGCCTGATTTGGCTTGATTGAGAATCAGCGTAGCATGAGGTAAGCTAGCACGGTATCCTTTTGTACCTGCTGACAAAATCATCGCCGCCGTTCCCATCGCTTGACCGATGCAGATCGTATGAACAGGCGGTTTGATGTAGCTGATCGTATCGCAGATGGCAAAGGCTTCGGTTTCAAACCCGATCGCATCTCCTCCGTACCAGGAAGTCCCAGTCGAGTTAATGTAAAAATAGATGGGTTTATCGGGATCGTCGAACTGTAAGTACAGCAGTTGAGCAATAATCAGTTCGGTGACATCAATTCCGACTTGGCGTTTAATGTCATCAGATGAATACAATGGCAATCCCAGGTAAACAATCCGCTCTTTTAACAGCAGAGATTCTAAATCTGGGGGCGGTGTCCGAAGCGGGCTATCGTTGTAGTATGAGCTTTGCACGGTTTATTCGGTATGAACTCTTCAAAAATTGTAGCTTGAACCCAGAAAGCGATTCTTATACAGAAATACTAACGCAAGTTCAGCTCAGTCTGATCAGGGTTAGTTTACAACCTTTTTCAGTGATCCTCTGTATCTCGATTTCATCCCAGTCGAGTGATAACGCTCCTTTTATTCAAGGGTTTTGGCGAATTTTAGGGTTTTTAACTGCTCATCTTAAACGGTTCGGTGATTACGCCAAGGTGTGGATTTCCGATCTCAAAAGCCTTCGGGGATAATTGCTCTGACAGAGGAACACCACCCCTAAACCTCTGACAACGCAGCATTAAACATTAACAATCCGCTCAAATTAGCGGGTTTTTAGACATTAACCTTGCTCACTTTACCTGATTTTCTAGGTATCAGGAAGTTGCTGTACAGTTAGTGTAGAGTTAAACAAATTACTCTGAGTCACGAAAGGGCTATTCTGATATAAAGATATACTAGCGCAACTCCAACTCACTCCTATGAACGTTAGTTTAGAACCTTTTCTCAACGATCCGAATCTCGATATCACTCAAGGAAGCAGCCAGCGTCAGCTTTCTCTATCGGTTTCAGCGATTCCTAACGCTGTTGATCACCATGTTCCCCTGAACCTCTGTCTGATTTTAGATCATAGNGGGCTATTCTGATATAAAGATATACTAGCGCAACTCCAACTCACTCCTATGAACGTTAGTTTAGAACCTTTTCTCAACGATCCGAATCTCGATATCACTCAAGGAAGCAGCCAGCGTCAGCTTTCTCTATCGGTTTCAGCGATTCCTAACGCTGTTGATCACCATGTTCCCCTGAACCTCTGTCTGATTTTAGATCATAGTGGTTCGATGAGTGGGCGTCCGTTGGAAACCGTGAAAAAAGCGGCGGGTGAATTAATTGATCGCTTAAACCCTGGCGATCGCATTTCGGTTGTCGTATTTGATCATCGGGCTAAGGTGTTAATTCCGAATCAAGATATTATTGATCCAGAAGGGATTAAAAAGCAAATTAACCGTTTAAGAACCTCGGGCGGCACCTCGATTGATGAGGGGTTAAAACTCGGGATTGAAGAGTTGGGAAAAGGGAAACTTGAGCGCATTTCTCAAGCGTTTCTCCTGACGGATGGTGAAAATGAACATGGAGATAATAATCGCTGTTTGAAGTTGGCAAAACTGGCAACGGATTATAACTTGACTTTAAATTCTTTGGGTTTTGGAGATGATTGGAACCAAGATGTTTTAGAAAAAATTGCCGATGCAGGTGGCGGAACACTCGCTTATATTGAATATCCAGAACAGGTAATTGATGAGTTTAGTCGCTTGTTTAATCGGATGCAATCTGTGGGTTTAACCAATTCTTATTTACTTTTTTCTCTGATGCCGGGAGTAAGATTTGCTGAGTTAAAACCGATTGCCCAAGTTTCCCCAGATACGATAGAATTACCGTTACAAAAAGAAGCCGATAAATTTGTGGTTCGTTTGGGGGATTTAATGAAAGACATAGAACGAATTGTTCTCGCGAATCTTTATATCGGAAAACTGCCCCCAGGAAGACAAAAAATNTTCTTATTTACTTTTTTCTCTGATGCCGGGAGTAAGATTTGCTGAGTTAAAACCGATTGCCCAAGTTTCCCCAGATACGATAGAATTACCGTTACAAAAAGAAGCCGATAAATTTGTGGTTCGTTTGGGGGATTTAATGAAAGACATAGAACGAATTGTTCTCGCGAATCTTTATATCGGAAAACTGCCCCCAGGAAGACAAAAAATCGCTCAATTACAAGTCCGTTATGATGATCCAGCTTTGGGAATGCAAGGATTATATTCTGAACCTGTTTTGTTAGAAGCTAATGTCATGCAAGGCTATCAACCGACTCAAAATTCCCAAGTTCAGCAACATATTTTAGCCTTAGCGAAATACCGACAAACCCAAATTGCCGAAACAAAACTCCAACAAGGCGATCGCGTCGGCGCCGCAACAATGTTACAAACCGCCGCAAAAACAGCATTACAAATGGGGGATAAAAACGCCGCAACTGTTTTACAAACCAGTGCAACTCGTTTACAATCAGGTGAAGAACTTTCAGAAGCCGAGCGCAAGAAAACCCGCATTGTTTCTAAAACCGTCTTAAAAGGTGAATAATTATGTCTTCCCCTCAAAAATTTATCTAAACTCACCCCCCACACAAATGTAGGGGCGGGTTCCGAACAAATCTCTGTTTTCCTATCAACAATCTATCTAAACCCGCCCCGAAAAAACCGCCATTCATATTAATAATAGGCGGGTTTTCCGGGGTTTATTTATATTACAAATAATTGCAATTGGGGCGGGGCGGGTTTATAGAAATTTATTCAAATTCCGAAAAATCTGGGGGAACCCGCCCCTACAAAGCTGTTCACTGTTCACTGTTTAACGCTTGACGTTGGGCTTCTAATAACTGTTTAATTCCAATTTCAGCATAATCCATAATTTTGTTTAACTGCTGACGAGTAAAACTTTCGGCTTCTGCTGTTCCTTGTAATTCAATCATTCCCAATTGATCGTTCATTACAATATTAAAATCAATATCTGCCGCTACATCTTCTTCGTAGTTTAAATCTAAATAAGGTTCCCCCTCTAATAATCCCACAGAAACGGCAGCAATTTGATGAGAAATTGGTGATTTTTCTAATTCTCCTTTTTCGACTAATTGATTAAACGCATTGGCTAACGCCACAAACCCACCTGTTATCGAAGCAGTACGAGTTCCCGCATCCGCTTGCAGAACATCCGCATCAATAATAACGGTTTTTTCACCTAATAGTTTGAAGTCTACCGCAGCGCGTAAACTTCGACCTATTAAACGCTGAATTTCTTGGGTTCTTCCTGATAATTTCATCAATTCCCGAGGTTGACGTTGTTGAGTCGCACCCGGTAACATTCGGTATTCTGCGGTTAACCAACCTTGTCCACTATCTTTTAAAAAGTTAGGAACTCCGGGTTGAATTGTCACATTACACAAGACTTGAGTATTCCCGCATTTTGTAAGTACAGAAGCCGCAGAATAGCGAGTATAATTGNCTTGGGTTCTTCCTGATAATTTCATCAATTCCCGAGGTTGACGTTGTTGAGTCGCACCCGGTAACATTCGGTATTCTGCGGTTAACCAACCTTGTCCACTATCTTTTAAAAAGTTAGGAACTCCGGGTTGAATTGTCACATTACACAAGACTTGAGTATTCCCGCATTTTGTAAGTACAGAAGCCGCAGAATAGCGAGTATAATTGAGTTCAAAAGAAACAGGACGCAGTTGATCCGGTTGTCTATCATCCAGACGTTGCCAAGCCATAATAATTTACCTATATTAGTATTTGGAAATGAACTGTTTTCAAGTCTCGGAAGTTGTGGAACGTCTCAACTGACTAAAAATTTCCTGTTGGACTTGTTCGGGAGGTTGATTACCATTAATATCAAGTAAGCGATCGCGCGGACTGTAGTATTCTAGTATAGGGATGGTACGTTGATAAAAGACTTCTATCCGACGTTGAATAATCTCTGGTTGATCGTCTGAACGCGATCGTTGTAATGAACGTTTCATCAGTTCATCTTCGGGAACATTGAGATAAATTGTCCAATTTAATTGTTGTCCCAAATCTTCGAGTAAAAAATCCAATTCTTCGGCTTGAAATGCAGTGCGTGGATAGCCATCAAGCAACCATCCCTGACTGACATCGAGTTGAAGTAACCGTTGACGAATGAATTGAATCATAATATCATCGGGTACCAATTCCCCTTTTTCCACGTAGGGACGGGCTTTTTCGCCGAGGTTGGTTTGATCGGCGATCGCGTTTCGCAAAACCTCACCCGTTGATATCGAGGGGATATCGAGATGCTGAGATATCCCTTCGGCTTGTGTCCCTTTTCCGGCGCCTGGCCCTCCGAGAATCACCAGTCTCACTCCATCTAACCCCCTGATATTGCATTAAACTCAATTCACCTTTATTGTCTCATGGGTTTAATCATCAGGAAACTGCCAACAGGCGATATATTCAACGTCTGAACTCCCACAAGTGGGACACGATGCCTCATCGGAAGAATCTACCCATTCATAATTACATTGGCGACAATGACAGAAAATATTATTATCATTGGCTTGTCTAAGGTTAAATTGCCATCGATCTAATTGAGTTTCTGAGTTTGTAAAATTGGGATCGGACATTTTAACTTTGGGGAATAGAAGTCGGTTTTAACAAAAAATCTGCGGCTTTTTGGGTGATCGCTTCTGAAAGATAAATCTGCTTTAGTTTAACTAAATCTTCACTGACAAATAAATCTCTAACCATTGCTTTTTCACCCTTGTTAAAAGAAGTTTCATAATACACCTCTTTAATCCCAGCAGAAATCACTAATTTCAAACAAGAAAGACNGACATTTTAACTTTGGGGAATAGAAGTCGGTTTTAACAAAAAATCTGCGGCTTTTTGGGTGATCGCTTCTGAAAGATAAATCTGCTTTAGTTTAACTAAATCTTCACTGACAAATAAATCTCTAACCATTGCTTTTTCACCCTTGTTAAAAGAAGTTTCATAATACACCTCTTTAATCCCAGCAGAAATCACTAATTTCAAACAAGAAAGACAGGGTTCTAACGTCACATAAATACTCGCTCCCCCACAACTAATTCCGTGTTTAGCAGCTTGGGCGATCGCATTGGCTTCAGCGTGAACCGCCCGTGAGGGTAAAGATGAACTGGCGTCACAGCTACTCAACCCCGGATAGCAAAAACCTTGGGTTGTGCAGTGTACTGAGCCGGATGGTGAACCATTATACCCTGTGGCGACCACTTGCCGATCTTTGACAATCACTGCACCCACCGGAAACGCCAAGCAAGTTGATCGGGTAGCGGCGAGTTTGGCTAACATTAAAAAATATTCGTCCCAAGTGGGGCGGAGTGGGGGTTCGTAGTGAGAAAATTGTTCATCCATGAATTAAAAACCGCTTGATCCAAATCCATTATCTCCTCTAATGGTTGAATTGAGTTGTTGAACTTCTTCGATTTCTGCATGAATGACGGGTGCGATAACGAGTTGGGCGATTTTCATGGCTTTATTAATATTAAAGGTTGTTTTGCCATGATTGATTAAAATCACCCCAATTTCGCCCCGATAGTCTGCGTCTATGGTACCGGGTGTATTTAATACCGTGATTTGATGTTTGAGGGCTAAACCGCTACGAGGACGAATTTGGGCTTCGGTTCCGGGTGAAAGTTCGATAGAAATTCCGGTATGAATGAGTTTGCTTTCTCCCGGTAAAATCTCTTGATCTTCTATTGAATATAAATCTAATCCCGCATCATTGGGATGGGCGTATTTTGGCAAAATTGCCGCTTCGTTGAGTCTCAATATTTTGATTTTCATTTTCTCATATTTTCCCTAAAATTTTTAACAAGAGTGCAAGCATCTTGCTAGATAATATCATGTCCGACTCATCAATCATCCCAAGCGTAGGGGCGCGCCTCATTACAGTTTACAGTTTACAGTTATCAGTGACCAGTCATGTAGGGGCGGGTTCAGCAATTATTTATGTTTTCCCACTATCAACTTAT
>NZ_LATL02000169.1 GCF_000972705.2 Limnoraphis robusta CS-951
AAAATATACTCTTTAAGTTCTAAACCAATTAATTGATAATATAAATTTTGCATACAGTAGGTTTGTGGTATTGCATCAATACCAACAAATGTCTGTAAGTCTGCATCTTGAGACCATAAATTTAACTGCCTACCAGATCCCGCACCAAAATCTACTACATTAGCAATTTTTTGACCAAACATATTTGCAGTTGATTTAGAGAAAAAATAATCTTGTGCATTATATATACTGTAGTTTTCAAGGTTGATTTTTTTATGGGGTTGTTCAGCTTGAATGTCAGAAAATAAAGGTCGAGAAAATATGGAATGATCTAAGTCAATACTTTTTTGGACTAAAGACTGAAAATAACTATCGTTAATAACATTGGGATAAGTTCGGGAAGATGATTGTCCCGCATACCAATTAAATAAATCTATAACACCATTATAATTTTGACTAGCTCCAAATTGAGGATTTAGCTCTTTCCAATACCAAGCTTTTATCCAGTCTGGAATATCATTTTTTTGACTGTCTTCTTCTAGCTTCAGGAAAAATTGACTGAGAATATCTGTTGTTTGAATCATTTTGATAACCTTCAAAGTTAACTTGTTTTTTTGAATTTAGATCAAAGTATTTTGGAAGACTATGGAACGCTCTCGCTCTCCTGAACCGCACTTAAGACAATGGGGTGGGCTGCCAAAGCGTGAAGCTCTTAATTTACTATCAAATTCGCTTCCGCGACAGAGGTTACAAATCTTGAGGGTATTGGTTTTCATAGCAGCATTAACGAGTGTAAGGATTTGGTTGAATATCAGGAATTTCAAAATCACATTCTCTCAAGATATCTTTTAATTGCGGTGAAATTTCACTCTTAAATATGATAAAAATGAGTAATGGATTAATTTTAGGATCGTGGCTTTTGTACCAGATATCAACTGCTTTTTCAAAATTCGGTTTTGATTGCTGAAATTTATCTCCATACTTAATAGAGCATGGCATTAACCTGCCTGCAAGTTCCATAGGAGCAGGCCTCGTTTCTTTTTTAGCCCATTTTTCAGGAAATTCTTGCTGAAAACAAAAACAATTCAAAATATAATTTACATTAGGTGAATATCCATAAGCAACATGATTAAATCCTAAACAAGCTGCACATTGAACTAATTCTTTGAGTGTAAATTGATATTTATAGTTTCCTGATGATTCGTACTGTTCTTTACCGATTGTGTAACAATGATCGCCATTGGGTTCAATTAAGATAATGCCTTTTCTGGAAACTCTGAGCATTTCATAAATGCACAGATATGGTCTGGGTAAGTGATGCAGAGATTCTTTAATAAAACAATAATCAACGGAGTTATCAGCAAATGATAGGTTTTCCGCATCTTCTTTTCCAAAATCATCAATTAAATTTCTTTGTTTTGCAACTTCCAGAATTTCTATAGCCAGATCAGTAGCGATCGCTTTATTGCCAAATTTTTTGATAATTTGTGCCTCATGGCCGCCTTTACCATCGCCTATGGTGACAATTTCACTAGGTGCTATGTGTCGAAAAAATTTTTCCAGTTTATAAAGAGGATAATTTCTCGACCAACCATGTGAATTTTCTACATCTAAGTAGGTATAACTCTTATCATCTTCCACCATTTTCTGAAAAGAGCTACGGTGGCTAGATTCTTGTTTGATTTTCAAGTTTTCGTAATTGTTCATTGTCTACAAAACTCCTTTTTTACTACTTTAAATTTATTAAAATTCAAGAATAAACTTTTCCAAATATTGCTTGAAAATCTGGTTTGTAAGATTTTCTAAGCTTATGGTAAAAATTAGCTTTGAAATAGTTAACTGGATCTACATCTACAACACCAAAACGATTAAAAATATCAGCTAATACATTAATAAACTTTGCTCTGTACGTTTGCGCTTGATTAATGTGCATCTGTCTAATTCGCTGTGGATTACGAGGATACTGTACAAATTCTTCTACTGCCAATGCAACCGCATCTGGCGTTGGTTCGCAAACAATTGAGTTGTATTCGTTATACCATACATCACGTCCTCCTTTTGACGGCGTAGAAACAACAGGTACTCCACACAAAAGATACTCACTCGAAGCAAAACAGGTTCCTTCAACTTCAGATAATATCAAGCCACAGTAAGCTTGATTAATCTTTTCGCACACTTCTTCAGGTGATAATGGCTGATTATTTAGATAGTCATGCGAGGGAATCTTTGAAATAGCATTTCCGTGATTACTTCCAGCTACCAGTGCCAAGCGAGACACCTGAGAAGCGAGCATATGTCTTTTAAATGCACTGCGACGACCTACATAAATAGCATCATAAATTTTATTAAGATTCAGGGGTCGCATCACTAAGTTTTCATCAATCCAGGCATTCTGGTTAATCACATCTCCTTGAAAGCCCTTGGCTGAAAAATTTTGCATTTCCAGTGGGCAATTATACAAAAAGAAAAATTTAGTCTTATCTAAGTTCAGGAGAGAAAAAATAGTCTCGGCTTCATTTGCAAAAGAAGGGCTTTGATACCAACCGCAATAAACCAAGAAGAAATCCGTTTTCCGAAAATGTTCGTGCCATTCAGACATCCAATTCCAATTGTGATGGATGTTTTCTATAATAAAGATTCTGCACTGAGGACTGTCATAATACACTCTGAATGGAAAGGCTGGATTTGGCCAAGTATAGGATGGCTTAAAGCTATACTTGCTAATCTTTTGGGTTGATGAATTTATGGTGTTCATCCTAGAGTTTAACTCCTCTGATCATTTTAAATTTAACAAAAAAGAGATTTAACAAAATTAATGTTTTCACTTTTTCTCATTCTGTGGTAGAAATTCTTGTTAAAATAGCTTGATGGATCAACATCGACGACTCCAAAGCGATTAAAAACATCCGCTACCACCTGAATAAACTTGGCTCTGTATTCTTCCGCCTTCTCTATATGTTTCTGACGAATGTGTTGTGGATCAGGAGGATTTTGTAAAAACTTTTCTACAGCCAGCGCAACTGCTTCTGGTGTAGGTTCGCAAATAATTGAATTATATTCGTCATACCAAACATCACGACCCCCCAACGAAGGCGTTGATACAACTGGTATCCCACATAATAGGTATTCACTCGAAGTCGAACAAGCGCCCTCTTCTGCCGATAAAATTAAGCCACAGTGAGCTTGACTCATCTTTTCACATATTTCTTTGGGTGGTAATGGCTTATCATTCAAGTAATCATGTGGGGGAATTTCTGACACCACTTTTCCTGGATTTGCTGTCGTCACAAGTGCTAGTCGGGAAACTTGGGAAGCCAGTTGATAACGTTTTGATTTCTTGTCAAAGTCAACGTAAATCGCATCGTATATTTTATCCTTCCCTAGAGGCTGCATCACTAGATTTTTTTCATCCAGCCAAGCATTTTGGTTGATGACATCACCTTGAAAGCCCTTCTCTGCAAAATGTTGCATTTCTAGTGGAGAGTTGTACATAAAGAAAAATTGTGTCTTATCTAAATTCAGCACTGAAAAAATGGTCTCGGCTTCATCTGCAAAGGAAGGACTTTGATACCAACCAGTCATCACAAAGAAAAAATCTGTTTTCCGAAAACGTGCGTGACATTCAGCCATCCAGTTCCAATTGTGCTGGATGTTTTCAATGATAAAAATTCTGCACTGAGGACTGTCATAATATAACCGAAATGGGAAAGTTGGATTCGGCCAAGTATAGGAAGGCTTAAAATCTTCTTTCTTGACTTCCCTTTTCTTTAATTCTTGAATAGAAGTAGCTGGCACATTAGCAGCTTTCTTGGCTTCCTGAGAAGGAGAGGTTTTTACAGGAGATGACCCAATGTTACCTGACGCATATTTGAAAAACAATTTCACGATGTCATATACAAAGCAGTCTGGTCCATACTTCATCCAAAGTTGTTTGAGTGCGTGACGTTTTCTATTGAGAAGTTCATCATCTTTCTGTATTTCGGCTAAACGATCAGGCAGCGCTTTGATATCCTCTAAAGTTTCAGGACACATAACCGTAGCTTCAGACCAAAGTGTTAAATCACCAGGGGGTAAATATGTATCGGCTAAAACAACTGGGATAACTCCGAAACCCATAGCCTCCCATAAGCGAATTGAGTTAGGACCAGACCCCGATGGACAAAGAGAAAATACACTTTGCTTCATCACTTGTTTAAATTCTTCTGATGCGGATTGGTGAATAAGAGCATCAGATTCTTTAACCTCTTTTAGAATTTGATGATCATATACAATCCTGTTGTAATGCCATTGATCTCGTTCGATGATTAATCCTCGATTATCACCTGATAAATAATCGATAATTTTGTTTCTTGAGTCTGTCAAATAAGATTTGTTACTACGAGCGCCAACAAATGAGTACAAATATTTTTTTTCTGTATCCGTTTGCTCAATATTAATGGCTTGCACCGGATAGAGAGGAAAAGGATGTAATGAGATGTTTGGATAGGAAGGGAGAACATTCTGGTCTTTGATTGTATGCGACCAAAAAATGTCAGTAATACCAACTTCATTAAAAATCTTCTCAAATTCCAACATCCGTATATGCTGACAAACTGTTATAACTTTTTTGTATTCTTGGAGTTCACTCTTAAAACCGAGCAAATTTTCTATTAATGTGTTAACTTCGGTTGGATCTTTACTATAAAGCAATTTATCAATGAGTGTTGCCCAAGGAAATCCAAAATAAACAACATTTTTTGCATATTGATCTCCAATTGCAAATTTATTCGCCATTTCATAGGCGTATTTTTCGGTTATTGCTGGGTACTGCCAATCTGAGTCAAAGGCGATAACATTTTTAATCCTTTTTTGAGCTTCTGATTTTTCTTCTATCCGGGTTTCTGATACTTTTTCTGGCTCTTTTTTACTTTTTTTATTCAAAGAATCCCAGGTTTTATTGATTTGCACTCCCGCTAAATCAGATGAGTTTAGTGTCCACAGATCGATTTGCAACTTAGAGGGTTCATCAATCACAACACTGGGGTAAACCCAGGCTGTACCCCCTAAAACGGTAGTATCACCGTATTTATCATAATATCTTAATTGACTCTCCTGAACGTGTACCGTTTTAATGTGATGACAGGGGTTATAAACTGGAGCGCCATGAATGGCAAACAAGTAAGCAATTTTATTATCACAACGAGGAACTCCCAAAGAAACTCTCAGAGAGTTTTTAAAAGACTTAGTAAATTTATGTTCTCCAGAAACAGCCCAAACATCTTGTGACCAATGAGGATTTTTATGTAAGGTTTGATTAGAGCCTTCTTTTTCATAGCGACTCAGGGCGACAAATGCTTGCGGGTTTGCGGAAAATATTTCTCTGAGCCAAGAAATTGATTCATCAAAATAAATATCAGTATTAGCCAGTATAGAAATTTGACCACGACACCTTTTTTCTGTTAATTCCACCCAATCTAGATAAGTCGGTCTGGCAGCTATCTTGACGATTTCAATTTTCGGACTTTCTACTTCTGGTATATGATTATCATCAATGATCAAAACAATTTTTTCGAGTTCATCACACTGAACATTTTTTTGCAGGCAATAAATTAGTTCCTGTTGTCTTTCTGGGTGCTTTGCTTTATAATAAGGCATAAATAAGATAATTTTTGCCTCTTTTGTAACTGCTTGTTGATGGCTGACAATTTCCCCTTTTACATCTCCAACTTTCTCGGGTTGAAAATCTAACTCTTGATCTGATTTTACGTTCTCTGCCCACCGTTTTAACTGCCCCAAAGCCTGCCCCAAACGGAACACAACTTCACTGGACTCACCAGACAAAAGCACTGCCTGACGATAATATTCTACGGCCTTAGACCATTGCCCCAACTGACTTAAAGCCTCAGCTAAACCTAAAGAACAATCACGCCCATTGGGATTAATCTCTAAACTTCGATGATACAACTCTACTGCTTCTGACCATTTCTGCTGCTTAGACTGAGCGACTCCAAAATAATAATACGCTTCTGCTAAATAGTGAGTTGGGAGAGAATTAGAAGGGAATTGAATAACCTGATTAAGATACTTCTCTGCCTCTGACCATTGTCCTAACTTCACCAATGTTGCTCCCAAACCGAGATGAAACTCAGGTACATCTGCTTGCAGTTCAACTGCTCGACGCAAATAGCCCACAGCTTCTTTAAACTGACCTTGTTGGCGCAATAGTTCCCCCAATTTGTAGAGATACCAAGGGGCTTGAGGATTTATAGCGACTGCCTGATGATAAGCTGTGATCGCCTCTTCTGACTCCTGCAACTCAGCCAACACATCCCCTAACTTACAATGACCCCAACAAAAATCAGGATTCAACTTAATAGCCTGACGATAAGCTGCAACGGCTTCCTGCCAGCGTTCCAACTTCAGCAGCGCATCTCCCAAATTATTATAAGACCAGCAAAAATCTTGCTTTAATTCAATCGATTTGTTATAAGCAACAACAGCCTCTTCAAACTCCTCTGTGTCTTGCAACAAATTACCTAACTTGTGATACACTTCCCATAATTCTGGCTTGAGTTCAACGGCTTTTCTATAAACATCGATGGCCTCTTCTTTTTCTCCTATTTCTACTAAAGCATCACCTAAAGAGTGGTAAGTATTTTCAAATATTGGCTCTACTTTTATGGCTTTTCGATAAGCGGTTATTGCCTCTTTTAACTTACCTTTTTTAGCTAAAACAAGCCCTAGTTTATAGTGAGATAAAGCTGGATTTATTTTTGATTTTTTACTCTGTTGACTCAAAACGAGAGATCCTTGATCGGCTTGAGTGAGAGAGGAAACGAGTTTAGCTTGATTTCGGTTAGACATTTTGAGTATGACTTTTAGAGAGTATTCAGCAAACAAGTTGAAAGTTCGTTGAAGATATACTGAACTTTTGAAGAAGGGTCATAGCTTATTTATACAAAGCTATGTTCCCTCATCCGGATGATTTTTTAACTTTTGACTTCAACCTCAATATTCTCAACTGATGAGGGTTCAGTTTCCGTCAATTCAATGGCTTGATGATACGCTTCAACGGCTTCATCAAGTTGACCTATTTCTTGAAAGAGATCACCCAGTTTATGGTAAGCTTCCCAGTTGTCAGGTTCTAACTGAATTAATTGTTTATAGCAGTCAATTGCCTGTTCAAACTGAGCTTGAGAAACAAAAACTTCTCCTAAATTGTGATAGATTAAAGCTAAATTTGGGTTAATATCGAGAGCTTGGTTATATGCGGTGATCGCTTCTTCCCAACGTTCAAGTTGAACTAAAACTTGACCTAATTTACAGTAAAACCCTTGCTTTTGAGGATGATGTTCAATGGCTTGATTATAAATCGCGATCGCATTTTCTAATTGTTGTTGAGAGATGAAGATTTCCCCTAAATTGAGATAGGCTTCGACTTGACGGGGATCTAACTGAATTGCTTTTTTATAACAAATCACGGTCCAGTCTACTTTTCCTAATTCTATCAGAGCGTTAGCAAATTGTATATACTCTTGTGCTGTTACTCCTTCCGGTTCTAAAGTTAAAGCACGATACCAACAATTTGCCCATTCTTCAGACTTTTCTAACTGTTTCCAAACTTTAGCTAAGTTGCGATAAGCAGACGCTAATTTAGGTTTAATCTGAATCGCTTTTTGATAGCAAGAAATCGCCGCATCCCATTGTTGATCTTTGGCGTACAGACTTCCTAAATTTGCATGAACTTCTGCAAACTTAGGATCGATAACTAAAGCATGATTGTACTGTTCTTTCGCTTCTTTAACTCGACCCAAACATTGCAAAGCATTTCCCCAGAGTTTATAAGCGATTGCTGAATTAGGCTGTATTTTAACTGCCCTTTGACAAGCATTAATTGCTTTTTCAAACTGTTTATTTTTTAAGGATTCTTCAGCTTCTTTGAGATCGATATCAACATTTTGAGAAGTCTTGTTATATTTTTCTGTTGCTACAATCTCAACCTTTTCTAAAGTTTGAGGTAAAGTTGTAATATTACTGGGTTTTGACTCGAGTTTCAGATGACCATTGGAATAACCATTGAGAGGAATTGGTTGAAGAGGCGTAATATTATCAAACTCAGAACTTCGATGACCATTATGGGTATTAAACAAGTGATGAAAATTGCTTCGAGGTTGATTATCCTTTTTGATAGAAATCGTTGGATGATGAAGTTGTTCTAGTTTTTGTAAATAGAATTCTGCCTCATCTCGCTTACCTTGACGCTTCAACGCTTCGCTGATATTTTGATAGGCTGCTGTTAATTTTGAGTCCATCTGAATGGCTCGTTTATAACAAGTGATCGCGGGTGTAATCTGATCTTGCTTCAGCAAAATATTTCCCAAATTCAAATGCTCTTTAGCGGTTCCTCGTTCGGGTTCTAAGCTATAGGCTTCATACAAACATCCAGCCATTTCTAAAGGTTTATTAAGCTGTTTCCACACTTTAGATAAGTTGTGATAAACAACCGCAGATTTTGGATTAATCTTAATCGATTCCTGATAATACTTAATTGAATCTTTCCAGTTTTGTTGTTGAGCGCATAGGGTTCCTAAGTTGAGATAAATTTCGGCATCTTTCCATCCTAACTCAATTGCTTTTTTATACAACCCTTGAGCAGATTCTCGATGACCTAGAGCTTGTTCAATTTCTCCTAAAATCTTATAAGCAACTGCTGTATTGGGTTGAATTTTTAGTGCTTCTTGACAAGCCTCAATAGCCCCGGTTAAATTGCCGAGTTGGGCTGCGGCTTCTGCTTGTTTAATATAGTGTTCAACCGTTAATTTATCTGAAGTTTTATAACTTAAACTTTGTTCCTTAACTCCAGTTAAATATTGACTCGATTTAAGTTCATTTCCTGATAATGCTCGGTTAGACATATCATGCAATGGGCTTGATTTTAACTCTTGATTCTGAGGAACAGAGTCAACTTTTGTCAATGAAGAAACTGTAAAAATGGTGTGATTATTTTTCCCTCTAGTTGGCAAGGTTGCCTCTAAAAAAGCGGAAGAAAGTTCTGGTTCAAAACTCCAAGCTGAAAATACATGATTCAAGAAACCTCGTAAGCCTTTGATAGACTTTCTCGCGGGGTTAACTGAAAGTGTATTTTCATTTTTAACCCCTTCTTCTAGCTTTTGTTCCGGTAAAGAACCTAAAGCTTTCAAAGCGATCATATTTTGATAATCCAGTGCAGTTTGACTCAGTTCCATCTGGCGTTTCAGGGCTTTTCCTAGCTTTTTATACGACTCTTGAGAATAAGAATTAGATTGAATTGCATGGCAATAAGAAGCAATTGCCCGTTCTACTAATCCCATATTCAGCAACATATTAGCTAGCTGCAAGTGTTCTTCTGAAGAAATGGCTCCGGGGTTAATAGAATAAGCATGATACCAACATTCTGCGGCTTCTTCTTTCTTGCCTAATTGAGTCCAAGCTCTTGCTAAATTGCGGTAAGCAATGGCTAATTTTGGTTCTAACGTAATCGCTCTTTGATAACAAATAATTGCGGGTTGCCAATCTTGTTCTTGGGCATATAATGTCCCTAAATTACAGAAGACTTCTGCAAAGTCTGGCTGAAGCTGAATGGCTTTAGCATAAGAATCTTTAGCCTTTTCAAATTGACCTTTAATTTGTTGTATATTCCCGAGTATTTTATAAGCTTTCGCATTAGGTGTAATGCTGATTACACGCTGACAAGCTGCCGCTGCCTGTTGATATTTTTTCTGAGTATAAAGGGCTTCGGCTCCGTGTAGATAAATGTCCTGATCTTCGCTATTGAGAAATAACCCCGATTGAGTAGAGGGTTCAATTCCTGAAGTCGTAACTTGTGGGATAGAGTAAGAAATCTTTTGATTAAGAGACATGGGCTGTTTTGAGGTAGACGGTAAGGATATCTGGGTTTGAGATTCGATAATGCCAGCTATTTTCATAACTTTTTCAAGAGATTTTAAGGAAATCAGAATATCTTCAGTTAAAGGGTTGGGATACATAAGCTGTCGAACCGGATAACAGCCGAACTCTGAGCCTTTTATGTAAAAATGTTGCAGTTTTAGCTGCTGACTAATCACCCAGTAATAATGCCGAATATAGTGGGGCGAAACCAGTTCAATGACTGTTGTTCCAGGACAACAAAACATGATATTGGTTAAACCACTGCCATGAGCCGATACAATGATTTCAGCATTTGCAAATAGAGTAACTTGCTGTTCGACTGACAAAGACTCCAGTGAGACTCGAACAAATCCCCATTGACTCAGCCATGACATGACTTCGGCTTCATTAATAATGTGACGATAACTGGCTCGTTCACGACTGATATAAATACGGGTTGGTGAGTGAGATTGATTTGGGGTTTTTGGTGTCAAAAATAGCCTGCGATGGAAGGCTAACGCCTCAGAAGATAACCACCCTAGATGACTGGGAAATGAGGGAACAATTAACTTTTCAGCTTCGATATAAGGAGAGCGATCACTTTCAATAATTTTGCTCAGGGGAATCCCTAATCTTTCCAATGTTTCTCGCTGAAAAGGTTGCTGAATACTATTCACAACAAACCAATCTATCTGTTCCCAAGAATATCCTCCATTTCGTAAAATGTCAAATCGAGGTAAAATATCAACCATCCAGTGAAAGTAAACGTTTCCTGATAACCCCGAAAGAACTGCAACGGTTCCTTCTATGAGTTCTAGGTTTGGTAATTCATCTGGAATTAAACTAGAATCTTGAACGTTATGAGTCTTTTCACAGAAGGGAAGTTTTCCAGGATAACTGCGAGAAAGTTCAGGAATGATTTGATTTTTTGAATTCCAAATGGTGATCTGTTCGCAAACTAACCAACTATTTTTTTGAGGACTTACCCAAGCTCGTCCATGAAAAAATCTAGAGACTTTAATCGGGTCATTCTGGATTTCTATTGTATCAGGAAACTGACAGAAATACACATCTTGACTGAGGGACTGAATCTGAAATTTACTGAATATTTTCTTCAGACAGGATTGACAATTTAAGCCTTCACATGGTTTTGATGTTCCCTTTGAAAATTCATCCTTGATATTGGAAACTTTAAGGTTTTTGTCTACTTGAATGGATGAATGATTTTCGATTGATTTTTGAAAGGCTTTGAATTCTTGATTGGCAACTAAGAACAATTGTTTGATGATCTTAGCTGAATTCCATTTTGCTTGTTTTTCTAAACAGAGTTTTAAGTTTAAAGAAGCTTCATTCCCTTGAGGATAAATGTGTAATGATTTGTGATAATACAATTCAGCTTGAGCATATTTTCCCGATGCAATTAAGACATTCCCGAGACTGATATAGGTTTGACTGAGAGATGCAACTATCTGAGAAAAATCAGTATCTAATTTCAAAGAAGTTAAAAAATTCGCACAAGCAATAATAGCCTTTTCTAATTCATCTTTGCCGATTAAAGATTGAGCAAAACTACAATAATAATCAATCAAAAAATCCGATTGTTTAACGGCGGATTTCCAAAAGGCGATCGCGGACTTTAACTCACCCACGAATAGTAAGCTTTCTCCCAAGCTACTCTCAGCAAAAATAGAATCCGGTTGAAGCTGAATTGCACGTTTAAAACTCTCAATTGCATCCTGATGAAGATTCAAAAGTTGAAACGCTTTACCTATATTTTGATGAAAAATATAGTTTTCTGAGTCTAACATAATTGCTTGTTTAAAATGATAAATGGCTTGTTTTAATTCACCTATTTCCAAGAATATTTGACCCAGGTTATTTTGTATGATTGATTCATTATTGAATTTATCAAGGGCAACTTTTAATGTATAAATAGCAGACTTAACCTGATTTGTAGAAGCGAATAAGTATCCTAAATTATTATAAGCATTAACTAAAAAATAATCTGCTTTTTTTGTTTTGTTTTCGGCGGGAATATTAATCATTTTTTTGTAAATATTAATTGCCGCATCAATTTGACCACTGTGTTGGAGAGCAACCCCTAAATTATAATAAGCTTGCAGGTAGTTGGGATTTTGTTCAATTGCTTTTTGGTAGCTCTCAATCGCTCTAGGTAAATCTTCTAGCTTATATAAAACCAAGCCTTGATTATAGTAAATTTCAGGCCAATGTGGTTTTTGAATCAGAGCTTGCTGGTAGTAATAAACTGCTGTTTCAAATTGTCCCTTTTGGTGGCATTTTAGACCCATTTTAGCGAGGATTTCAGGAGGATGACGCATAGTGTTTAGAAAGACTTCATGTGTGAATATCCGTCAAGGCAGAATAGCTCTAAGTGGCAAGTAAAAACATGAGAGATTAGATGATTTCAAAGTCATCTAATCCAAGATTAGCTTTGTTATCAAATTGAGCAATCGGTGAGACTACACCTAACTCATTAACGTAGTACAATAAACCCTGATTTTGATCGTAGATCAAGTTGGCACCTTGAGTTGAAGATTGGCCCGGAACAAAGTTATTAATTGTAGTAAATTTGCTCGGATCGATAGTACCATCTAAAGCACTAAAGACAGTGTTTGACAGTTGAATAACATCTTCAGTGGGATCAAAATCTGTCAGTGTATCTGTATTTTCAGCACCGAAGAAAGAGAAGGCAAAAGTATCAACACCTTCACCGCCAGTTAGAGAATCATTTCCCTGACCTCCGATGAATAAATCCTTACCTGTTCCACCCTCCAATATATCCTTACCTAAACCGCCGTATAGCGTGTCATCTCCTGCGCCACCTACGAGAATGTCATCTCCTTGATTTCCAAATAAGAGGTCATTTCCCGTATCACCACCAATGGTATCGTTTTCTTCGCCACCAAAAGCAGTATCGTCACCCTCTCCGGCGCTGAGGCTATCATTACCCAAATCGCCAAATAACTGGTCATTTCCTTTACCTGCAACTAGAGTATCGTTGCCTTGTCCACCAGATAAAACATCGTTACCTTCTCCACTGCTGATGAAGTCATTACCCTGATTACCGACGAGGATATCGTCACCTTCATTATCAATCAGGGTATCATCTCCTTCCCCACCAAAACCTGTGTCGTTACCCTCTCCGCCATAAATCAGGTCATTTCCCTTATCCCCAAATAGTTGATCATTTCCTTGATTACCGCTAATCGTATCGTTACCTTGACCACCAAAGACGAGATCTTCATCTTTTCCTGCGCTAATGAGATCATTTCCTTGATTTCCGAGAACGATATCTGTTCCATCCCCGGCTTCGATACTATCATCAGCACCAAAGCCAAACAGGAGATCATTAAGATTACCTCCTGCGATATCATCACCAAAATCTGAACCCAGGAAACTATTGGGTTGTTCCGTCGCGCCTTGAAACAAAAAGCCACCGCCCGGTAATGGGGTGATTTGAGGGGTTGTAATAATTTGAGACATATTTTACTCTAGGAACTTTCAAAATTCACACTGTTACGCGCTAAACCAAAGCGTTAATGCAGTAAGCCGTTCCCTGATCAATTTACTAAGTTTAATCGGAGAATTGATTTGAGTCCCCTGATCTTCTAAAATTTTGTTGCTTAGATTTCAGTCACCCATATCTATATCTATTCTCAAGGTTTTATCTCTCTCATCCGGACGATTTATAGATTAATAAAAAACTTATATTATTTTACATTTAGGATCGGGCAATCTGCCTATGGGCAAGGCTTTTAGAGATTATCGCCCCGGATTCATAGGTTCCAAATCAATTTTAATTTATGTTACTTATGATCACAGTTTAATAACTTCTTAACATATGACTCTAACACTGGATGAACTCCTTTCTACTGTTGAGGTGTGATTGGAAAATTCCTGCTGTTGGGAATGCCAATTACAAGTAACTCTTTGAAGACGGGATCTTGTTTTAATGGTTCCCGCAGTCAAAGTTTTTCTGAAAATTTTGCCGCTTAACTGTATCATTGTTTACGGTTTAATCCCTAAAAGGCTTTGATCGATCTAGTCGTTGCGATCGCGAATATTGTCTAACTTCTCAGGCTGGGCGATCATCTCTGCTATCCTATAAATTCCCGCTTCTTTTCCAGATACCCAAACAAGCACCCCATCTTCGATAGCAGTATCCTTCCCATAGCGAATGACTCACCAAGACATTTGTTCAAAGTCGGCGATCGCATCAAGGACTCGATAATATTTAGGATTCTCTTTAAAGAGTCAGCATAGCACAATTCAACCTTCACATTTTCTTTTTATAGGGTAACTGATTTAAGTTGCCCTGTCACGTTCTCTTATTTTTCCTTCCCCATCAACCCCTCTTCTCAAAAATCTATCTTTAGGAGGATGATTTTATTTAATCCGGTTTTTATAAGGTTTTTCGAGTAAGCATTTGTTTCCCTCATTTATCTTTCTTACTCTAGGAGGATGAACGGAGAGTTTGTCTTTATTAAGATATGTAAATAGTTGGTTAAATTGCCATTTTTAAATTTGGGTTTCCGAGAATTTTTCCAACAATTACGATAAAAATTTGGAGAATATTGTATGACATTTTCTCAACTCACAAATGATATCACCGCCGCCTTAAATGAGTTTAAAGGTTTAAGGACTGATACTCAACTTGCGCTGTTGTGGTTCATCTATACAAAGATGGGAAGTTCCATCACTCCGGCTGCTCCGGGTGCGGCTGCACCGCCGATTGCAGAAGGATTATACAATCAAGTCAAAGAAGTCTCTCACGAGGAACAATTACAAATTCAACGGGATCTTTTACAACAAACTAACAATGAAATTTCCCGTGAATATGGTGCTTTAAGCGATAATACAAAGCTGTTATTCTGGTATCGTTTAGCCCAAGGAATGGAAACCGGAGAAATTGTTCCCATGCCCGAAGGTTATAAGCTGGACAAAAAAGCAGAAACGCTATTAGCTGCCCTAGAAACCTTAGATTTTGAACAACAAATTACTTTCTTGCGTCAGGTTGTTTCTCCGACAGGTTCTCAACAAACATCCCCGGGAAATATATAATCAATGGTTCTCGCTTTTCTAAACCGATAGAGGATGATCTCTGAATCGACTGCTATCTAATTTGCATTCAATAATTTACGGGTTTAAGTTCCTGGTTTCTGGTGGAAGCCGGGAATTTTTTATAGTCCAATTCTTGCCAACTGAAAGTCGCAAAGTTATCCGACTTTGCTCTCTCAAAAGAGGGCGCACTGAGTACACCCCAACCCGAATTAATGTCTAATTCATACCTAAATTTTTACAAAAGCTTTAAACTTGTCACTATTTTTAAAGTAATTGTGAAGGCACAGAAAATATCCGTTTGAATAGCCCTGATTTATCAGATCTGTCCTTCCAGTCTAGTGCTGGGTTCAGCAACTTCCGATTAACGAATCTGAAACCTATAAATAAAAAAATATCTCAACTTTGTTATAATATGTCTCGAAAAAATATTATATTTTCAACGTCACTCGCGAGAGTCCCCACTCTCAGCAACGCGGAGTGGGGAGGTAGAGCGAATTATATTTTAGGGTTCGATACCCTGAAATCTAATAATAGTGTTACAATAACCAGCAGAAACTTCACTATTTGAAAATGACTCAAATTCTCACAGTTAGTTGCAAGTTAGAGGTGTCGCCAGCACAGGCAGAAAAGCTTGATGCGGTACTGTCTAATTTTGCCAAATGCTGTGAGGCGCGTTAATCGTGAAACTCCTGGCAACCTGACAAATCAGATTGCTGTTCAGTCACTTATTTATAAAGCGGCACGCGCATATTCTGGACTTTCTTCTCAGTTAACAATCCTTGCTATTCGCCGAGTTTGTGGAAATCGGAAAACAGCCAAGCAGAAAAACAAACCTGTTAGAAAGTTTGCAGCAACCTCAGCCAACTACGATTCTCGGACTTTTACGTTGAACGAGTCCCAATGGCAAGTCTCGTTGACAATGATGAAAGGCAGAGAAAAGTTTCCTCTAGCGATTGGAAACTATCAGCGACACTTGTTAACAAGCCAAAAACCTAAATCTGCCACTCTTGTCAAAAAGAGAAGTGGTGATTATTGCCTGCAAATTCAGATACATTCTGAACCTCCAAAAACAAAAGAAACTGATAAGTGTTTGGGTGTTGACTTGGGTCGTCGTGACATCGCCGTAACAAGTGCAGGTCATTCATTTAGTGGAGAACAAACAACTAAAGTTCGAGCGCATTTTAGCCGAGTTAGACAAAGTGTTCAACAAAAAGCGTCCAAAGGCGCTTCGGAGTTCGCGGCGAAGATGCCGTCAATTTCTAGCACGGTTAAGTGGACGCGAACGGAGGTTTCAAGCCTGGCAAAATCATACAATCAGTTATCGTTTGGTTCAGTACGCCAAAGCCAACAATCAGTTCATTTCTTTGGAAGATTTAACTGGAATTCGAGAACGCACCAACAAGAAACCGCGCTCAAAAACTGAGCGAAGAAAATCTAATAGTTGGGCATTTGATCAGCTTCGACAATTTCTGGGATATAAGTCTATCAAAGAAGGTGTTGGGCTGGTGTTTGTGAACCCAGCCTATACGTCCCAGACGTGCCACCAATGTCTTCATATTCATCCGATTAAAGGTAAGTCTTATCGCAACGGAAAAAACTTTTCCTGTGGCAACTGTGGATGGCGTGGCGATGCCGATCTAAACGGCGCAAAAAATATTGAACAACTGGGGCGTTCTGTAAACACGCCGGTCGGTTCGAGTTATCTAAGATGCGATTTGTCTTATGATAGCTCCGGGCTACTGAAAGCTGCCAACTCAGCCGCAGGCGGTTGGCAGTAGTTTACAGGCTACATTCAAAGGGAATGCGTGAGTTTCAAGTTCATCATCAACTTGGTATAGGCATCAACGTATGTACAACAGCAAAGATTTACCAAAAATTGCCGCACACGCCCCTACCTTCAGGTATGGGGATATAAGGCTCTTTCTAATGCTATAATAACTCTACTGGCAGGGTATTCAACCAGTTGAAAAACCCAGCATCTAATCGATGCAATGAACCTTGAAAACTTAAGGTACGGGGTTCTTGCC
>NZ_LATL02000170.1 GCF_000972705.2 Limnoraphis robusta CS-951
GTTACAATTAACAAGAATCCCTATTAGGGATTGAAACAGCTTCCACCTATTACGGGGATATGTTGACACTAGTTACAATTAACAAGAATCCCTATTAGGGATTGAAACTACCTTCCGCCTCTTTCGGGGCGCTACCTTTAGGGTTACAATTAACAAGAATCCCTATTAGGGATTGAAACGGAAAGCTGGGAAGGTAATTGGTGAGTCGAAGCGAGTTACAATTAACAATAATCCCTATTAGGGATTGAAACAGGAAGTAAGTTGAGTCTTGGGGACACATTTTGTCTAGTTACAATTAACAAGAATCCCTATTAGGGATTGAAACCAAGCCATTGCCCATCCATGATTCGCTAATTCTTCAAGTTGCTGGTTACAATTAACAAGAATCCCTATTAGGGATTGAAACCAGAATAGCTTACAGGCTTTTTATCACCTATCCATTGTTACAATTAACAAGAATCCCTATTAGGGATTGAAACTAGTAGTAAGCCATTCTTACGAGCATATTTATAGGGTTACAATTAACAAGAATCCCTATTAGGGATTGAAACAAAGGAGACACAGGAGCGCAGGGGTTGCAAGGAGTGTTACAATTAACAAGAATCCCTATTAGGGATTGAAACATTGGTGTGTATTTCAAGAAGAGTGATCAGAGTTACAATTAACAAGAATCCCTATTAGGGATTGAAACCGAGATGAATGTAATGATGATGAGGATGATGATAGTTACAATTAACAAGAATCCCTATTAGGGATTGAAACATCCACGATATCCTCGCGAACAGATTAGGGTATGGTTTGTTACAATTAACAAGAATCCCTATTAGGGATTGAAACCAGCACTGAGTAGCAGTGCTTACAGGCTATTTCCTGTTACAATTAACAAGAATCCCTATTAGGGATTGAAACTTGATCGATGCTTTTGTATTCCCTGTAAAACAAAAGTTACAATTAACAAGAATCCCTATTAGGGATTGAAACGTCTGATCTACAAGCTTCAAATAAGGATCTGTTGTTACAATTAACAAGAATCCCTATTAGGGATTGAAACGGAGCCAGCCTAATCTCACTAGGGCTAAACGAAGTTACAATTAACAAGAATCCCTATTAGGGATTGAAACTATTATTGACGATCTTCAAATGGATGGTGAGGAAGTTACAATTAACAAGAATCCCTATTAGGGATTGAAACTCAACATATCTGAAAGATTTAACTACGTTTGATAGTTACAATTAACAAGAATCCCTATTAGGGATTGAAACGAGCATTCAGGCACATTCAATTCAAGAGTGCTTCGTTACAATTAACAAGAATCCCTATTAGGGATTGAAACTCTAAATTTAACTTCGGCGGGATACCTAACCCATCTGGGGTTACAATTAACAAGAATCCCTATTAGGGATTGAAACCAATTTCTAGCTTCACAACGGGTTCACAAGAAAGGTTACAATTAACAAGAATCCCTATTAGGGATTGAAACAACTTTATGGGGAATGGGAACAGGGAATCGGAAGTTACAATTAACAAGAATCCCTATTAGGGATTGAAACTCATAACTATCGTTTTTGCAATTCTATCTCTTTTTGAGTTACAATTAACAAGAATCCCTATTAGGGATTGAAACAATGGAACCACCATCTGGGCAGATGGACACAACAGTTACAATTAACAAGAATCCCTATTAGGGATTGAAACCCGAAAACCTCCCCTTGGAATATCAACGAGTTAGCGAGAGTTACAATTAACAAGAATCCCTATTAGGGATTGAAACTTGGATTTATGAGCCTTACCCAGTCGGAGGAAAGTTACAATTAACAAGAATCCCTATTAGGGATTGAAACGACTAAAACTTCTAAAAAAACAGCAAAACTGCAAGTTACAATTAACAAGAATCCCTATTAGGGATTGAAACTGATTGTACATTGATAGATTGCCCGTTAGATTGATTGATTGTTACAATTAACAAGAATCCCTATTAGGGATTGAAACACCCAAAAGCCTCTGCATAACTGGGGATTCAACCGTTACAATTAACAAGAATCCCTATTAGGGATTGAAACCCCTCAAAAGATGGTGGGGGATGAACAATAAGCGTTACAATTAACAAGAATCCCTATTAGGGATTGAAACGAATTTAACTAACTACTGAACAATGGAACCAATGTTACAATTAACAAGAATCCCTATTAGGGATTGAAACACTACTTCCAAAACCAATCAGCAATTGTGGAAAGTGTTACAATTAACAAGAATCCCTATTAGGGATTGAAACCATCACTGGCTGTTTTGATTGGTTCAACTGACCCCGAAAGTTACAATTAACAAGAATCCCTATTAGGGATTGAAACGCCTGATGGAGATATTCGGAGTTTTAATCATACTAATGTTACAATTAACAAGAATCCCTATTAGGGATTGAAACATCGGAAGCGGGTACAAGATCTATGCCGATAGCGGTTACAATTAACAAGAATCCCTATTAGGGATTGAAACATAAATCCATTCTCGGATTAGGAAATTCATTCTTGTTACAATTAACAAGAATCCCTATTAGGGATTGAAACAAGCTATCAAGATGCTCAGTTGGAAATCTCCACCGTTACAATTAACAAGAATCCCTATTAGGGATTGAAACAACTAGAGACTGTTTGTACACGTGTTCATCAACCCAGTTACAATTAACAAGAATCCCTATTAGGGATTGAAACAAGTCTTGTATATCTAAGTCTAGTTCTTCTCCAAGTTACAATTAACAAGAATCCCTATTAGGGATTGAAACACTCGCGCCACTCTTTACCTTAACGCTGACTAGTTACAATTAACAAGAATCCCTATTAGGGATTGAAACTTTGTACACAATATCTTCGTTTCCTATCTCAAATGTTACAATTAACAAGAATCCCTATTAGGGATTGAAACGCCAATCTTGCTACAGAAAATCACGCTAGCTTTGAGCAAAGTTACAATTAACAAGAATCCCTATTAGGGATTGAAACACTAGAAAATCAGCAGAACGAGTTCAATAGCAGACTGGCTAGCGTGTTACAATTAACAAGAATCCCTATTAGGGATTGAAACACCCAAAAGCCTCTGCATAACTGGGGATTCAACCGTTACAATTAACAAGAATCCCTATTAGGGATTGAAACCCCTCAAAAGATGGTGGGGGATGAACAATAAGCGTTACAATTAACAAGAATCCCTATTAGGGATTGAAACGAATTTAACTAACTCCTGAACAATGGAACCAATGTTACAATTAACAAGAATCCCTATTAGGGATTGAAACATAACTCCCTATATTCATCGCTTTCTCACCATCACGTTACAATTAACAAGAATCCCTATTAGGGATTGAAACACAAAGGGCAACTTCGGAAAATAGCGATTCCAAGGTTACAATTAACAATAATCCCTATTAGGGATTGAAACATGGTACGGACGATTGTGATAAAAATGAAGATGACAAGTTACAATTAACAAGAATCCCTATTAGGGATTGAAACGTTTTGTTGCTCAATCTGGGACTGATGACTGAGTTACAATTAACAAGAATCCCTATTAGGGATTGAAACATCGACGCTCCTATCCCAGCCTCTTCAAATCCGAGTTACAATTAACAAGAATCCCTATTAGGGATTGAAACAATGAAAATAACTGAAGCTGTTTTAATTTTTCTCATTGCGTTACAATTAACAAGAATCCCTATTAGGGATTGAAACAGTTAGACGAACAGATACAGAGGGAATTTCAGAGGTTACAATTAACAAGAATCCCTATTAGGGATTGAAACAGTTAGACGAACAGATACAGAGGGAATTTCAGAGGTTACAATTAACAAGAATCCCTATTAGGGATTGAAACAGTTAGACGAACAGATACAGAGGGAATTTCAGAGGTTACAATTAACAAGAATCCCTATTAGGGATTGAAACAGTTAGACGAACAGATACAGAGGGAATTTCAGAGGTTACAATTAACAAGAATCCCTATTAGGGATTGAAACAGTTAGACGAACAGATACAGAGGGAATTTCAGAGGTTACAATTAACAAGAATCCCTATTAGGGATTGAAACAGTTAGACGAACAGATACAGAGGGAATTTCAGAGGTTACAATTAACAAGAATCCCTATTAGGGATTGAAACTCCTAAGCTGAATTCAGACTGACGCTTGGAATAGGTTACAATTAACAAGAATCCCTATTAGGGATTGAAACTTCGGCTGTGGGATATCGAACCTCACCCGACTGCCAAGTTACAATTAACAAGAATCCCTATTAGGGATTGAAACAGGGGAAAACCTTACAGGCGATTCAAATAGACAAAGTTACAATTAACAAGAATCCCTATTAGGGATTGAAACCGGCCTCCAACAGCTTCAGACATCGCTCGTTCGATGTTACAATTAACAAGAATCCCTATTAGGGATTGAAACTAGATATAAAGGATGTGGTGACTGCCAGCTACCGGTTACAATTAACAAGAATCCCTATTAGGGATTGAAACAATGTTGACTTTTCTCAAGCAGGACAATTTTTAAAGTTACAATTAACAAGAATCCCTATTAGGGATTGAAACTTCTATTACTAAATTATTTGAATTTACTATTTTCGTTACAATTAACAAGAATCCCTATTAGGGATTGAAACCTTTTTCAAACGTTCCAGCAGGTGCTGCCCCAACCGTTACAATTAACAAGAATCCCTATTAGGGATTGAAACATGGGGGTAAAAATACCCCCCTTGAGAATCCCTATTAGTTACAATTAACAAGAATCCCTATTAGGGATTGAAACGAAACTCAACAACAGCAAGGTTTCAAGAATATGATGACGTTACAATTAACAAGAATCCCTATTAGGGATTGAAACCAAATATTACCAGTGATTGGAGAGATGAGTTTATAGGAGTTACAATTAACAAGAATCCCTATTAGGGATTGAAACATTTCTTTGTAGTTGAGGAATCTTTCTATCGAGTTACAATTAACAAGAATCCCTATTAGGGATTGAAACCAAACCTAATGTACCAAGACTTTAATACTTGATGAAAGTTACAATTAACAAGAATCCCTATTAGGGATTGAAACCTTGTTGCTCTGGTACAAATCCAGTTACTCCTCAATGTTACAATTAACAAGAATCCCTATTAGGGATTGAAACAAATTATTTGTCTTTGAGGTTTAATTTCAATGCCGTTACAATTAACAAGAATCCCTATTAGGGATTGAAACAAATATTTCTTCACTCCTTTTCTGGTTTGGTTTTGTTACAATTAACAAGAATCCCTATTAGGGATTGAAACTTAGAGATTTTGCCTTCCGAGGAAGAATTTATCGATAAAGTTACAATTAACAAGAATCCCTATTAGGGATTGAAACACCCTGATAGTGATAGAGATTTCACCCTTAAAGTTACAATTAACAAGAATCCCTATTAGGGATTGAAACAGATTTAAGTAGTTATTCTAGCCTTTTGACTTCGTTGTTACAATTAACAAGAATCCCTATTAGGGATTGAAACACTTTGTTTCAGACAGCGCTCGTTCAGGAAATTCATGTTACAATTAACAAGAATCCCTATTAGGGATTGAAACAGACAAACTTGTGTCAAGTAGAGAACCATAACGATTGTTACAATTAACAAGAATCCCTATTAGGGATTGAAACTTCTGTTGATGTAAACCGCTTATCATATTTATCGAGCGTTACAATTAACAAGAATCCCTATTAGGGATTGAAACGAGGAGAACTTCCTACACAGAGGACTGGTAAGTAAGGGTTACAATTAACAAGAATCCCTATTAGGGATTGAAACTTTCAACGGTGGATATCACATTTACTCGGACAAGTTACAATTAACAAGAATCCCTATTAGGGATTGAAACAGATTTAAGTAGTTATTCTAGCCTTTTGACTTCGTTGTTACAATTAACAAGAATCCCTATTAGGGATTGAAACATCCAGAATCATCTTCTGCTTGGCAATGTGAACCACAATTGTTACAATTAACAAGAATCCCTATTAGGGATTGAAACAACTGGGTGATGGGGGATCAGTGCCGGATGAAGGTTACAATTAACAAGAATCCCTATTAGGGATTGAAACAAAATTACCAACTTCTCTCATTTATTAATAGAATGTTACAATTAACAAGAATCCCTATTAGGGATTGAAACAATACCGAATGGGACGAATTCAAACAAGGATTATCCAAAGGTTACAATTAACAAGAATCCCTATTAGGGATTGAAACGAGAGCCAAGAACCAAGACTTCTCCGGTGTTTAAAGTGGTGAGGAGTTCTTCTTTGATGGGGCGAAATTGCTCCGAATTTAACCAGAGATTCAGTTTTATTTTCAAGTTTTCTGCTGATTCGTAGCATTGGGATAGAAACTCTTTTTTGATTTGTTGACTGTTAGTAGGTCTGTTAGCTAGAATTTGAGTTAATTCTTTTAACTCTTGATGATGCTGGCGATCAATCGAAATTTGCTCATCTTTACTGTTAAGTTGAGCTTGATATTTTTCCTCATTTGCTGCGATCGCGGCTACCCCACCGATTAGGCCTGCCACAGTCCCAGCCATTGCTACAATGATTGCGATCGCAGTCATCATTACGGCTACAATTGCTATCGTTAAGGTAACTGTAACGACTCCTGCTGCCACTCCAGCGATAGTCTGCGTAAAAGTTCCTAGTATTGTCCCCAGTATTGTTCCTGCAATTAATACAGCAGCAAAAGCGACCTGCAACCCTCGGCGAATTGTAAGAATCAAAAACAGGATAAACATTAATAGGACAATTATAGTTGCCAAAAGATTGTCGGAGCTAATCGAATAAGGAAAAAGTAAATAGCCAGTAAAAAGCGACGTTAAGACTGAAGTGAATCCTGAAAAAGCAGATAAAAGTAGCGAGATCAGCACCAAGCCAAGGCGAGAATGAAGTTGCAGTCCGGCTTTAGCATAACTAAAGTTTGCACCACTCAGGAGAGCGTTGGTAAAATCTGTACCTCGAATATCTGAGTATGAAAAGTTTGCGCCTGTGAGGTCTTCACCTTGAAAGCAACGACCTCGGAGACTTTGACCCGAAAAGTCTTGAGGCATAATTTAACAGACACAATTTAGTAATTTTTAGATGTGGACTGTCCCAATAAGGTTCCTATTTTATTGCTAATACTTATAATTTAGGAAAGCTTACATCTATCGGCTAGTCGCTTTTTTGAGTGACACTCCTGAAGGGACGACAATAATCTGATGCTCTTTCCATTTATTTTAGCATAAACTCTCAATATTTTGGTGATTTTTATCGGCTTACTGTGGGTTTAATTGCTCCGTTGCCCCATTTTATTTTTCAGCTATAGAGGGCTTTTATGATTTACAACCCAACTAAAAATTTAACCGAAAAAGACCCCAAACTTGAGTTTGTGCGAGATTGGATACCGGAGTTGAGAGACTGCACCGATGAGCAAATTTGATCAGGGGAAATTGGGGAATTGAGGGGTTATCCCTCATCAATGTTAGATTGGTATGAGATGCGAAAGATTAATGGTAAAGTGGTGTCAGAGTTACGCAAACAAGTTAAAAAACGTCTGGAAAAAGAACAAGGGATAGAGTACGAACGGGCAATGGGATTGAGCGAAGCAATTGATAAGTATTGGAGCGCTCAAGAACAGCGATATCAACAGTATAAACGGGCTATTTATTAACTCAATAAATGGTAAACTATCCCAGACGGTCAAGTTTGTAGGCGTTACGTTAACGGCATCACGCACACAACACGAAAACTGATAAAATCGTCGCGGCTTACACGCCCATTGAAGATGCGAATCGCAGAACGGCAGACATCAGGATACATACCCCACGAACCGCCCCGTAGGACAAATGTACCTTCTTTTTCTGCTAGAGTTTTACTGTCATCAAACCATGCACTACCATCTGTAGGGGCATTTTCATAGTTCTTATGCCAGTCATCTAGGCAACATTCCAAAACATTGCCGTGCATATCGTGTAACCCAAAGTCATTGGGCGGAAAACTGCCAACATCGATGGTTTGTTTTCGATATTTTCCTTGAGTTCCTCTACCGTATGAACCCAACCATCTACCATCTGGGTCGTTTATTCCATTGTAGTTAGCTAAATCCGTTGTGATAGTTTCTCCAAAATGAAATGGTGTTTTTGTTCCCGCACGACAGGCATATTCCCATTGCGCTTCACTGGGCAGTTTATATTCTCGTCCGGTTTTTGCCGATAACCGTTTACAAAATTCTGTGGCATCGTACCAATTGACTCCCTCAACTGGGCGATTATCCCCTAGAAATCTAGAGGGGTTAAGGTTTAATTTTCGCTCAACTTGGGGATAACTTGCGACAATTCGCCACTGCGCTTGTGTAACAGTATATCGCCCTAAAAAAAACGGTTGAATTGTAACTTCGTGTTGGGGGCGTTCGTCATCTCGGCTTTCGAGTTCATCTTCTGGCGACCCCATTAAAAACGTGCCACCAGGAATAAGTACCATATCCAAACCAACCCCATCTCCCAAATTTTCGGTGAAATACTGACCCGTGCGTTTGTAACGGGTGATAATAATACGTTTTTCTGTTTCGTTGGACATCTGAAAAAGGGAATAAGCTGTTAATCACTTAAATAACATCAACTCTAAGTCTGAAACCTTTATAGTGCAAGCGTCTCGCTTGCTGGACATATGCAAAATCGCGTAGGAGCAACAGCTTAGAAATAGTAGAATGAGGTTAATTGGGTCTGTTGCCATTGCCTTGTTGTCTGAGAAGATACTCCCAGATGCGCTGACATTCTAGCTGTAACCCCCGAATTTCCGATTGCATCTCCCTCATCTCAGACTGCATTTCTCGGATAACGGCTCTATCCTCTCGGGCAATTTCCCGGTCAACTCGAATCACTTCTAGCAGACTTTGAACGGCTTGGTTGAGTCCAACAATGGAGTTGGTGTTGATTTCTTGCTGTTGTCGGAGTTCTGACAGTTGGCCGTCAAATCGCTGCGTTACTTCTGAGAGTTGGTTTTCTAGGTTGGTTAATCGTTGGTTGTTGCTCATATTATATGCTTCTCATGTCACGGAATTTGATAAGAGCGCCATTTATTGATTATCGTCTTTAAACTGATGCGATCATCTTATTTCGACTCGCCAAAAGGCGAGAATCCCGGAGGGCAAAAGGGCAAAGGGTTAAGTCTTGGGGGGGACACATACCACACGAAACCCGAAATTGTTGAAGTCGATGCCGGGGTAATTGATGATGCGGTACGCGGAGCGACAGTACCTAAGAAGGCTGCACCAGGAGCCGCCACGACGGATTTTTGTAGTATATGTATTTTCTATAGCATCTAATAACCATGCTCTTCCATCATTGGGTGCGCCTTCGTAATTCTCATGCCAATCATCTTCACACCACTCACAGACATTACCGTGTATATCATGCAACCCAAAGTCATTGGCAGGAAAACTCCCCACTTCTGTTGTTTGTTCTCGATACTCTCCTTGGGGGCTTTCATTATAAATGGAGGTGCCGCGATAATTGGCAAGGTCAGTTGTGATAGTTTCACCAAAATGAAATGCGGTTTGAGTTCCCGCACGACAAGCATATTCCCATTGCGCTTCACTAGGAAGTTGATATTCTCGTCCGGTATGGGCTGAAAGTCTTTTACAAAATTCTGTAGCATCGTACCAACTAACACTTTCAACGGGACGATTATCTCCTTTAAACTGAGACGGGTCTGGCTCTAATTCTCGTTCAATTTGCGGATAACTCGCGACAATTCGCCACTGGGCTTGAGTCACGGGGTAACGTCCCATCAGAAACTCCGAGAGCGTTACATTGTGTTGGGGTCGTTCATTTTCTCGGCTTTCGGGTTCGTCTTCGGGTGCGCCCATTACAAACGTTCCGCCCGGTATGAAAACCATCTCCAAACCAATTTCATCGTTAAGAGATTCAGTATAACCCCAAGCAGAAGAACGACGACGATGAATAACCCATTCTTCATTTTCACGGCTAATAGTTGCGGTTTCAAACTCAAAACGTTCGAGAATATTGGTAATAATTGCAGGTTCATACTCGAAGGTTTGCAAAGGGGGAAAATTAACAACTTTAGCGACTTCATACTCCCGTTCTTCCAACAGAAAATCAACCGTTTGAGTCTCCGTTTCCCCAACAGAAGACAATTCCCGACGCCCATAACGTTCGGCTAATTCTTGATAATCTCCCCCCAAACGCCGCAACACATCCAAACCAACACTTGCAAACGGTAACGCCGACTCCCCCAAAGCATATTCAGACCCTTCTAAAACCGTCAACAAAGCTTCAAAACAGTTAATCGTTCGTCCGGCTTTTTGTGCTATAATTTCAGAAAGACGATCTAAAATAGCCGTCGTCTTGGCAATCGGAACCCCATCAATTAACAAATCCCGCACCCCATCAAAAAACTCGTACTGACAAACCTCGCTTTCATCCGAGTCGCAACGCCGCAACAAACCACTCAGCAACACTTCCGCTACATGATCCTGTTGTGCATCCGGTAAAAATTCATCCCGCAATAAATCAATAACAGGTAAACTCGCAGGTATCGCCGCCATCAACCCCGCCAACTGTCTCGCCGTCCGTGAAGCCGTCGCCCGAAATAATTCTACTCGTTGTTTTGCGGTTCGTACAGGCGTTGAAACGGGTTCATCTGCCATTTCCCGCACAAAAGCTAGTTCAAACCCCCGTCCCGGTGTCCGACACTCTCCCGCACCCGCCAACACTCGCGCCCAACGTCGAAAAGAATTAGGGTCAAGTGTTATTATGGGTAAAGTTAATAATCTACCGTCGCTAACTTCCTCCGGTTCGTCCCACTCATCCCACTCATCAAGTTCGGGTAAACCTTCTACATCTAACCTCGCATTCGGCAACCCCGCAACCGGACTCCCCAACCGGACAATATAACCATTACTCAAAGCCGTGCGCGACCATAACCGTTCCGGTAACATCTGCATTAACGCCACAGGTTGGGTTTGCGACCATTGCCACAACGTTTCGTAAATTATCCCTTGTCGCCACAACGCCGAAGTACAATCACTAACATATAATATCAAACGCCGCCCCGACGGGTCAACTAATTCTCGAATACTGCGGGGACGCTGAGTTAAACGGTTTTCTAGACGTTCATTCCAACGGGGAAACAGTTGTACAGTCTGTTCTTCGGCTTGCAACCGCCAAGTCCGCACCGTCCGAAACGCTCCCTGATATTCCATCAGGTGTTGCAATTCGGCGATCGCACGTTTCCATAATACCGTTGTTTTAGAAGATTCTACCACTAAATCCAGGTCAAGCCAACGTTCCGGGGTGGGTCGGACGACGGGGACACAGATGCGCGTCTCAGCGAGTTGAGTCACGGTAGCTTCTTCATCGACATCAACCAAAATGCGCGACGGTACCTTCCGCATCAATGGACGCAACGCACGCGCCAAGTCTAAACGTGTCCGAATAGCGGGGGCGGAGGGAACGGGAAAAGGTAATACTTTTTGGTCTGTTTGTGAAGGTTCAAAAGATTCTGTTGTTTCAGGTATTGATGAGGATTCTTCGTTAGAATATAAATTAAAAGTCGGTTCGGATATTGAGATATCTGTATGATTAATTATATCATCAATACTATTCGTTTGTGTTGAACTTGATGTTAAACTTTCTTCGGATATTTCTTCAGAATAAATCTCACTTTCCGACTCAATAAATTGAGCCAGCCAAAGCAGGTCGGCCAGGTCGGCCGCATTCAATTCTAGTCCCGAACGTTTTAACTGTTGGGCGAATTGTCCGATAGTTGATCTTCGCTGCTGTTTAGGTGTTTCCACAGTCTATTAATAAGATTTTCTCGGTTAGTTAAATCGGAAGTTCGTTCTCGCATCACCAGATAAACGGCATTAAGAAGTTGGTCGGTTGCCAAATCTCCTTTATTGCGATCTGAACGTTTTTTCACAAACTTTTTGACAAGTTCTTGAATCAATTCTTCGGATTCTGCTATTTTTTCTGCCCCATTTTCTTCTTGTTCAAAATGCGCTTTGACAATTTCTTCCAAACGTTTTTCGTTGGGTTCTTCCATCGTTAACCGCACGCAACGTCTTAAAAATGGCGGGGGAAAATCTCGTTCACCGTTGCTGGTTAATATCATCAGGGGAAATTGACTGCAAACAACACGACCTCCTTGAATTATTGTTGTTTTATCTTGGCTATTATTTTTATAAGCAGTTCGGACTTCGACTGACCCTTTAATTTCTTCAATTCTCACTAATTCCGGAATTTCAAATTCTCCTTCTTCAAAAACATAAAGTAAATCATTGGGTAAATCAATATCGCTTTTATCAATTTCATCAACTAACAAAACACGGGGTTTATTAGAAGGTAACAACGCCGTTCCGAGTGGCCCCAAACGGATGTATTTACCAATATTCTCGAAATTGCTTCTATCTTTTTCTCCGATATCTTGTAAACGGGCGATCGCATCATATAAATATAACCCATCTTTGAGGGTTGTTCGCGTTGTTATCGGCCAGTAAAGAACTTCTCCGAGGTTGAGTTCATGGGCGACGGCGTAAGCCAGGGAACTTTTACCCGTTCCCGGTTTTCCTGTTACTAATAGGGGGCGACGCAAATATAAGGCTGCATTCACCATTTCTATTTCGGTGGGTTGGGCTTGAAAGGTGGCGCCTCTTTCCGGTTGGCGGCGATCAATTTTTCGCCAGGGTGGAGGGGAAGGAAGCTTAGAAATGGCTTTTGGGTTGGGTTTACCTGTGCCTTTAAATATCGGTTGAAATATTGGGTCATTCATGGTTAATTCTAACAAGCCTCCGAGTCAAATTGTAAGGTGGGCGGTACAATATTTGGGTCTTCCCAAACTAAGGTTAAATGATGACCGATGTGGTTGTCATCTTCTGTGAGAGAATTACAACGTTCTTCTAATATACGTTCGGATAATTGGTTCACTTCGCAGTCTAAAATATTATCAATGCGATCGCTAAGTTCGCTGCGCCGCGACCATAAAGCAACGGGAAGGGCGGTTTTTCTTGCTACAAATTCCAAGATTTTTTCGAGTTTTGCCATGTCCAAGTTTTCCAGAATTGCCATTTCCGAAGACTTCAACGTTTGAAAGAGTTTAGCAGGACTTCCGCAGTCGGCGCGAACAAATGTTGTTTGGGCGGTTTGGTCTATTTTAGCTTCTAATAACTGCCATTTTTGTTGCCAAAGTTTGTAATATTGTTTTCCGGTTGGGGTTAAGTTGTGATGGGTTCGCATTACCAGTTTATATTGACTTCCGAGGGTTAATTCTGATTCTGTTTGGCGCTCGCTTAAATCTAAATTCAACCAATTTCTAGGGACAAATATATGAAGGGTGGGTGAGGTGTATTCTGAGTTTTCTTCTAACCAATTTTCTAGAAAGTTCGGCAGTTCGTCAAGTGACATTGTTTCATCTTGAACCAGTGGCGAGGAGAAATTATTCGCATCCCACATTGAAACTCTTACTCCTTTTGAAAGTTCAGTGGGAATGACTTCTATGATTAAATCTTCGAGGGTGTTTTTGGGGGAAATATTGCGTTCCGATTTTTCTCGTATTGCTTTAATAAGTAAGTTGTTGAAGTTTAACTTTGTTTGCCTAGACTCAACAAATACTTTAATTTCGTCGAATAATTCACTGCTTAAATTATCCGAAAACGTGGCTAAAAATACTGCAAATTGGGTTAACCCATCTATTTCACTCCAACCGGGATAAGACACTTGACTCAAGTTTATAAACTTATCGAGTCTATCACCTTCTATCCAATCTTGGGCGGGGTCACAGAGTTGAAATGCTGCTTGAATTTGCCTAGACTCAACAAATACTTTAATTTCGTCGAATAATTCACTGCTTAAATTATCCGAAAACGTGGCTAAAAATACTGCAAATTGGGTTAACCCATCTATTTCACTCCAACCGGGATAAGACACTTGACTCAAGTTTATAAACTTATCGAGTCTATCACCTTCTATCCAATCTTGGGCGGGGTCACAGAGTTGAAATGCTGCTTGAATTGCATTTTCTAAATTGTTTTTCTCGGTATTATTCAGGCGTTCCCAATGGTTTTGTAAGAGGTTATCTAAGTGTTCGGAGTTAAGTTTTTCGGGAATTGAGTTTAACTCGGGTATCGGTGGGAAAATTGATTCACTGATTAGCTTTTCCTGAGTTTGAGGACAAAGATTATCCCATGTTTTTGAAAATTGTTGTAAATTTTCTTCGATATCTTTTGAGCATAAAGTAAGCGTAAAACGCCAATCTTCCAATCCCCGTTTTTGGATTCGTTCGTCTTTTAAGATGTTCAGAAAGTCATCCATCCGTTTGAGAGATTCTCGAATTTGAGCTTTTGTTAACCTGTTTTCCTGGCTGTTTGTTAGGGCTTCTAATGTTCTGAGGTTCGTTTCTATCCGCAGTTGGGGAGGCTTTTCTTCATCTAACCAACAGTATTTTAGATCAAAGCGATCGCTATTTTCTACCTCTCCGTTAACAAATAATAGCAGGATTTTCAATAAAGATTTGGCTCTAGCTCTGACTTTGGGGCCATAAGTTGCTCTGGGCATGGGGGTCAAGGATATTTTTACAAAAAGTTTGGGGTTAAGGCGTTGGGTTCCAATGTTTTGAGTTACCCCAAACTACCCCAATGCCCAATATAGCTTGATTTTTGCTAATTCTGAAAGTCCGCTTGCTTTCGGGTACGACCCCAAAGCGATAGTGAGTTCAGTTGAGCAACAGCCAACTCAAGAACAACCCAAACACTATTGTACTGGAGTTAGAACCATGATGAAGTTAGGTGAAATTTTGATTCGGAAACAGTTAATTTCTTTATCCGAACTGGAACAAGCTCTGACGCTTCAATCTTCCTGTTCTCAAAAGTTGGGAGAAATACTGATGGGGCAAGGATTAATTCAAAGAGGTGATTTAGAACAGGCACTTAAAGAGCAATATTGGAGACAAAATGGCTTTTGGGTGATTGATTAATTCCTAAAAGTTTATAGGTGGAGTTGTAATGGGATTTCATTCAACCCACAGAAATCAGTTTTTTGGGTTTTGCTTGACTGAACCCTAGCCACAGAAAACATTTTACAACTGAGGAGAAGAATATGAAAATTTTATCGATTCCTGTTTGGGTAACGGTTATGGTTTCTGCTGTTTGTTTATTTTCTAGTCCGATGTCTCAGCCCTTTAGTCAAACTTTCATCTGTTTCGCGAACAATAAGAACAATGTACCGCCTGAAGTCAAAGATGGAGGTTCTCGATTTTCTCAACCTCGAAAAAATTTCGATATTGATACATCTGTATCCTAAAAAGTCAACGATTTTCCTGACTATTGCCTCTTGCCTGCTATGATTGTCTGATGCGCCCTACAAATTCGTCGAAACTCTTGTCAATAAGAACAATGTACCGCCTGAAGTCAAAGATGGAGGTTCTCGATTTTCTCAACCTCGAAAAATTTCGATATTGATACATCTGTATCCTAAAAAGTCAACGATTTTCCTGACTATTGCCTCTTGCCTGCTATGATTGTCTGATGCGCCCTACAAATTCGTCGAAACTCTTGTTAAGTGTTAAGAAGAGTTCTTGGTATTGTGCAGCATACCCGAAAACCAACGTAATGGCTGATGTTGACGCGGGAATAACCTTTGAAGCGAAAAGCTGAACGGCATTTTCTAGGAAGGTTAAACCAGGAGCCGCCTCGCAGCACTCGGTGAGTATTTGCACGATTTTTATTTATCCAGGCAGTACCATCTGTTGGTGCTTGTTCATAATTGTTATGGTAGTCGTCTAAGCACCACTCAAATACATTTCCGTGCATATCGTATAGTCCCCAAACGTTTGCGGGAAAACTCCCAACATCTGTTGTTTGTCCTCTAGACTCTCCTTTGGGGCTTTCATTATAGCTAAAGTTTCCATTGTAGTTGGCGAGTTCGGTTGTTATGGTTTCTCCAAAGTGAAACGGTGTTTTTGTTCCAGCACGACAAGCATATTCCCATTGGGCTTCACTGGGTAATTTATATTCTCGTCCGGTTTTTGCTGATAATCTTTTACAAAACTCAGTCGCGTCGTTCCAACTAACTTGCTCAACAGGGCGGTTATCTCCTTTAAACTCAGACGGTTCTGGGTTTAACTCCTGTTCTATTTGAGGATAATTTGTTACAACTCGCCACTGTGCCTGAGTAACAGGGTAGCATCCCATCAAAAACTGCTGTACTCTTACCCAATGCTGGGGGCGTTCGTTGTCCCGACTTTCGGGTTCGCTCTCGGGTGCGCCCATCAGAAACTCTCCTGCGGGGATGAGCATTAATGTCAGCGTTACACCGTCTGCAAGATGTTCGTTGAAACACTTATTCTTGCGTTTGTAGCGATAGATATTGAGAGGGTTAATTAATTCAGCCATAGTGATGCTTCATCATTGTAGAGTCGTTTCAGGTGATGGCTCCGGGCATAATCTAACATAACTTGAATCCGGGTTGAGGGGGAAATAAAGGCGATACCCAGAACAAACCACACCAATGCAATTGTTCAAACTCCGATTGAATAAAGTTAAAGGGTCTTGGCAACTTTTGGTGATCTTCACAGATGGCGATCGCAAAGAGAACAAACAATTGACGTGGTAGTGTCACGCAGGTCAAGCCAGTCGCAAAATTAAGGAGATTGCAATGCACGCGCACTTCGGCTTAAAAAAATCGATTCTTTGTCTGTTTCCGATTTATTTTGATAGTCTGATAAATCAATCAAACCATTAAATGTTTTTTGGAGATATGCCTTGATTTGACGTAAGTGAATTTCACTCATAACAATTGAGGGTTAACTTTACTAACTTTAATTTGATCGAATCAATTTTTATAGGGCTTGCCTATAATCCTTCGCTAAATAAGACTGAAACCCTTACTCCTATAGCTTTTGAGCGTCTTTTCCCTAATAAAATTAGGTATTCAAATGTCATAATTTTATCATAATTAACTCATCTGGTCAGGCATAAGTGCAAGCGCATAGATTTACAAGATTTGTACTCCTGCATCTAAACATGAGACTTATGTCTCTAGGGAGAGGTTTTCAAACTACTACAACAAGATTATAGACAGTAGTTGCAATTGAGTTATAACCTATGAGTAATCAACGCCCCGGAGCGGATGCCAACCGTTTTCTCGGAGACTTCAATCGACGGCAGTTTTTGAAAGGGGTTGGCTTTATTGGAGTTGGGGCGAGTACGGGTTTGGCAGATCATATTCTGCACTCCAATACTTCCGTTGAAGCTGCTGAATTCAACACCTCTTCTGCTGAATTGATTCTCGCTCAAACCTCAGAGAGTTCGGGCGAAATTCCCCGTCGTCCTTTGGGTAAAACGGGTGTAGAAGTCTCTGCAATTGGCTTGGGGGGCGCGACTCTCGGACAAGCCAAAAGCAAAGAAGAAGCAATTCGCATTATTCACGAGGCGACTGATAATGGTATCACATTCATGGATAATGCCTGGGAATATAACAACCATCGCAGTGAAGAATGGATGGGTGAAGCTTTACAGGGACGACGGGATCAAGTCTTTCTGATGACTAAGGTTTGCACTCACGGACGCGACGCAAGCGTTGCCATGCAGCAACTCGAAGAATCATTACGTCGTCTGAAAACCGATTATATAGACTTGTGGCAGATCCATGAGGTGATTTATTACAATGACCCGGAGTTAATTTTTCGTCCCGATGGTGCCATTGAAGCCCTCGAACGAGCAAAGCAGGAGGGGAAGGTTAAATTTGTTGGATTTACCGGACACAAAGACCCGGCAATTCACTTGGAAATGTTGTCTCACAATTATCCTTTCGATACTGTACAATTGCCAATTAATTGTTTTGATGCCAGCTTTATGAGTTTTCAAAACCAGGTTCTTCCCGAACTGGATCGGCAAGGAATTGCCGCGATCGGGATGAAAAGAAGCAGGAGGGGAAGGTTAAATTTGTTGGATTTACCGGACACAAAGACCCGGCAATTCACTTGGAAATGTTGTCTCACAATTATCCTTTCGATACTGTACAATTGCCAATTAATTGTTTTGATGCCAGCTTTATGAGTTTTCAAAACCAGGTTCTTCCCGAACTGGATCGGCAAGGAATTGCCGCGATCGGGATGAAAAGTTTAAGCGGAAATGGAGAAGCGGTAAAAAAAGGTTTGGTAACGCCTCAAGAAGCTATCCGTTATGCGATGAGTATGCCCATTGCAACATTAGTTAGCGGGATTGATTCGGTGGAAGTGCTGCGGCAAAATATAGCGATCGCTCGCGATTTTCAACCGATGACAGCGCAAGAAATGCAGGCATTGCGAGAGCGGGTTGTTCCCTATGCCACCGATGGGCGATTTGAGTTATTTAAGTCTTCTAAAAAATTTGATGCTGATGTTGGCAGGAAGCAACACGGTTTCCGACTCAAGACCAACTGCCAACTTGATCTAAAAAGCCGATTTTTCCTCTTGAGTTGAACTTGCTCAATAGTGTTTTTAATCAGGATATTTCCCCATTGCAACATTAGTTAGCGGGATTGATTCGGTGGAAGTGCTGCGGCAAAATATAGCGATCGCTCGCGATTTTCAACCGATGACAGCGCAAGAAATGCAGGCATTGCGAGAGCGGGTTGTTCCCTATGCCACCGATGGGCGATTTGAGTTATTTAAGTCTTCTAAAAAATTTGATGCTGATGTTGGCAGGAAGCAACACGGTTTTCCGACTCAAGACCAACTGCCAACTTGATCTAAAAAGCCGATTTTTCCTCTTGAGTTGAACTTGCTCAATAGTGTTTTTAATCAGGATATTTCAATGGGACTAAACATTAAGAATTTGCGGATTGTTAGCCCTGCATTTACTGCCGGCGATCGCATTCCCAAACGCTATACCAGCGAAGGCGAAAATGTCTCACCTGCTTTGGAATGGAGCGGGTTGCCGTCAGGAACCCAACAATTAGCATTAATCTGCCATGACCCGGATGCACCGATGCCTCGCGGGTTTACCCACTGGGTTCTCTATGGCATCCCGGCAACTGTTAATCAGCTTGCAGAAGCGGATGGCCCCCACCACTACTATTTCGAGTGACAGGAGCCATTTATGCTACCATTTTAACAGGAGTTAATTAATCGTCATCAGAAAATCGAGAACCACCGTCTTGTGACTGGGGATGCTCATTGTTAGGATTTCTTTGCGAACCCATTAATCAGTATTGCTCTCGGTGCGGTGACTGGTTAATTATCAGTTTTAGTGAAGAACAACGGGCAAACGCTCCAGTCTAATAGTTTGTAATGATAGAATTCAATTTAACTTAATCAATGCTCCTTGAACAGTAATAACTCCGCTCGCTTGGATATCAATATTACCTGCTGATTTAAGACTGATTCCAGTACGATCCATCTTGAATGTATGACCACTTGGAGTTTTTACTTCAATACAACGGTTTTTATCATCTAATCGTAACTCATGTTTGCCCTTTGTTTTTACTTCGATAGCCTTTTCGGTGTCATTTAACCGAATCTGATGTCCGTCTGTTGTCTCAATATAAACACCCGCTTTACTATTCCCTTGATCTTCTTCTATAAACTGAATTTGATTTTACTTCAATACAACGGTTTTTATCATCTAATCGTAACTCATGTTTGCCCTTTGTTTTTACTTCGATAGCCTTTTCGGTGTCATTTAACCGAATCTGATGTCCGTCTGTTGTCTCAATATAAACACCCGCTTTACTATTCCCTTGATCTTCTTCTATAAACTGAATTTGATGACCCGTGCGTGTTTTGAATGTTCGCACTCGGACATTGCTATCTCGAACACTTTCAGCGACTGGTTTTGGAGGAAGATCTTCACCGTTCCAAACCCCTCCTAAAATGTAAGGACGGTGAATATTTCCATGCTCAAATCCAACTAATACTTCATCATTGATTTCCGGCAAACAGTCAAATCCTCGTCCCTTTCCCGCACCAATTGCTACAACTCTAGCCCAATGACTCGCGTGAGCATTTTCTCCCGTTTTAGGGGTGAGGGTGGGAAACCAAACTTTCACTCGCCCTAACCCTTCAGGATCTTGATTATTGGTGACAATTCCAACTAAAAAACTTTGTCCAGGTTGAAGACGAGTAGGGGGAGAAAGTGTTGTTAATAAATCGCCTCCGCGCAATCCCCGCACGCTAAACTCGGTGGTATATACTCGTTCAAAATAGGTGTGACGAGTCTCCGTAACGTAGTAGGAACCGCTGTGTTTTCCTAACTCTTCTAATATTACCGTTCGTCCGGGTCGAATGTTAGGATTTCCCTCGGCTTTAGCATCTGCATAAACAAATTGTCCGCCCAATTCATCAAATAAAGCTTGGGCGATCGCATCGGCTTCTTTGGGTGTAGAAATGGGTTGATCGACAACATAAACTGTCGGTTTAGTCGGCTTTCCTTTAAATTCAGAAATTGCCACACTTCCTTGACCATTTTCAGTTTTTGTGATAACATTTTCAGAATTACGAGTCGAAACAATTGGCTTTTTTTGTTTGTAGTCCCAAGCTCTAACATTGACTTCTTTAACCTGTTCGGCGCTGGTAACACGCACTCGAAAACTGTGCAAGTCTGTCAGCCATGTGAGTTTTATTTTTTGGGTCGATGTGGGACGGCGAAAGTTTAATTTTCCATCTTGAACAAACAGTTCAAATCCAATTCTAGCGGCCCGTTCTCGCAAAAATTCCATGTTGGTTTGATTGTTTTGAAAAACGTACTCGTGGGGAATTCCACTCTCGTCAATTTGACCGGGTTCTATGACAACTTCAGCAAGAATTTTCTTGACAATATCGCTATCTGTCATTCCTTGAAACGAACGATTCCACCGTCCTCGATGTAGACGATGGGAAATATCATAACCTCGAATTACAATCGGCGCTTGGGATTGTTCCGTGAAATGGGTTTCAATGGCTGTAATTTCTCCTTCTATTAAATATTCTTCTTTTTCTTCGCTAAAATCTTGTGATTCTGTTGTACTTGAACTAAAGCCTATTTTAACTTTTTTGCCAAATTGTAGCAGGTCTTGATGTTTCCACTTTTTTTCCTCTTGACGACCTGGGAAATAGTCATTTCTAATTACAATGGTGAACATTGCGGGTAGATGCAGACTTTCTTCGACAATGATTTGCACTACATCTTCCAAAACCAACTTCATTTTTTCCGGGGATTGACCTTCAATATAAACTTTTGGAAGTGCGAGATAATTTGCTGATGTCATAGGAGTTAATTCTTAAAAATAGTTGTTGATTCTATTGAGATTGAGATGAATTTATAACCGACCTTTCCGATTATTTTTGTCTTTCTTACGATTATCTAAACTTTCGACAATGATTTGCACTACATCTTCCAAAACCAACTTCATTTTTTCCGGGGATTGACCTTCAATATAAACTTTTGGAAGTGCGAGATAATTTGCTGATGTCATAGGAGTTAATTCTTAAAAATAGTTGTTGATTCTATTGAGATTGAGATGAATTTATAACCGACCTTTCCGATTATTTTTGTCTTTCTTACGATTATCTAAACTATCGATTTCACGGCGAACTGTAGAAAGTTTATCGGAGACTTGATCAATTTTATCGTCAACTCGAAGTGACCCGGAAGGCTGAGTATCTTCTACCTCTTTAAGGGTTAAACTATCGATCACCGCTCTCACGGGTGTTCCATCGCTGAGAAACATTGTAAGTTTATAGTTGAGTCGTTCGATAAAGCATCGCCGAAGATAAACTTGATTTCCCCAAATTAACATATAAATTGGCGGACGTTCTTTTCCTTTCGCAAATTCTACAGCTTTCCGAAAGGGTTCAATAAAAGCTGTTACCACGTTAATTCCGGCTTCGTAGGTATCAAATAAAATATTATTAATTGTTACTTTGTAGGCTTTGGTGTGAGAAAAGCTGACTTTAGGAATTCCGCGATCCTGACTCCGCGAACCGGGATTATCTGCGGTTTCTACGACTCCCTCAAATACTAATTCTCCGGGGTTAAACATAAATACGATATCCGGTGCATTATCCTGACATTTTAGGGTTGCTTTAACAAGCTGTGTCATCAGAGTCTCCTTGAAAAACAATTAAGAATATACAGAATTTACCGGGGGATATTACCTCTATAATAAAATCCCAAACGTTCTCGTTCTGTCTCGATTTTAAATTGTAAGAGTTGATAAACTTTTTGGGTGAGTGTTTGTAATTTATAATTGACTAATGAAACCGTCGATCCGGTTTGGGTTTGAAGCTGTCCGACTGGAGATGTATTTGAGGAAAATGCAGATGCTTTTACGGGATTTGTTTGACTGATAGTATCCAGCCAAGCTAGAGAACCATCGGTTTTGAAATGATGACTTTCTCGTTCTATTTCTAACTTTTGTCGCAATAAATTAGAAACTTTTCGCGCTAACATTTCCAACTGTTCCTCATCAATTAAAACAGATTCTTCGCGTTCTCCCATTACTTTTTCCGCTTTTGTTGGAGAACTTGAAACCGATGCTGGACTATCTGGAATAGATTCTTTTTGTTCTCTTGTAATCAATTTTGAACTCTCTGAAGTCAATTGAGAATTAGATGAGGGGTTGAAGTTCTCATAATCGATAAGTTCCGTCAGATTTGACCATGACTCTTGTACATTGTCTGTCGCTGGAACACTTTCAGCACTTAGATCAAATTGACTTGACCAAGGTTCTGGTATTTCATCATTTTGAAAAGAAGTTCTCTCGGGTGAAGGTTCTGAAGTTTTTGGAGATACAATCAAATC
>NZ_LATL02000171.1 GCF_000972705.2 Limnoraphis robusta CS-951
TGTTCTATAGCCACAGAAAGGAGTAGCATATCCGCCCAATCTGCACCCAAATAGTGTTTAATATCGCTGTCTAAATTTACCTTTTCTTCATCGAGTCTTAATTCTTTGACCAATACCCATCGCAGTTTGAGAAAAATTTCGGCTTTATTTTTATTCCCATCAAATTGTTCTATAAAGTCGGCTTGTTCTAGAAACTCGGCTAAACGTTTGGCTTCTGCTGCTTCTCGTTCGGCTTGTTCGCGCAACTCGGCTAAACGTTGGGCTTCTGCTGCTTCTCGTTCGCCTTGTTCGCGCAACTCGGCTTCACGTTTAGCCTGTTCTACCGCTTTTCGTTCCCCTTTAAGCTGAATTTGATGCCTGATCTTTTCAAGGCGAGAAATAATGATATCCCTGACCCTTGCAAAATCGGCTTTAAAACCGCTCTGTTGATAGATTTGGGTACCCACGTCCCAAACAATTTTATCAACGTTAGATTCGATAAATCTTAGATTTTCATCCGTTGGAGTGGCGATTTTATCCAGACAAAGATTAGCTGCCATATCCAGTATCTTTAATTGATATTCGTTTTCTAATTCATTCATAATCGGATAGGAACCTCAAAAAGGAGGGCGGCGAACAGAATTTGAATTTGTTGAGCGATCGCCTCAAAAATAACCGATGATAGACCTTTCTGAATGGCGGAGTTTTCCACTAAAAACTAACCACTTCCCTTTCCTAACCCCCCTTTTTAAAGCAGCAGGGGGGATAAACAAATTGGGATTAAATCATCGGCGTTTCAACGACTTCGTGATGGTGTCCGTGACAGTGACCTTGACCTCGGTGACGTTTCCCTTGTCTGCATCCTACCGTTGACGTTAACACCACCTGCTGAAGTTCTGCCAAGAGTTGATGCACTTTTTTCCATTCTACCGCATCCGGGGAAGCCGCATCACATTGTTCTTGCCAACGATTGATGACGTCTTGTAGGTCGTTTTCTGGGAAATTCCCCACCAACTCTCCATTATCCAACTGTCGCGTAATTTCGAGTAACTGGTCTTTTAGCGCCATCGGCACCCGAATGGTTTGCGTCGCCCCATGTCTCCAAGCCCCCCGACGTCCGGCGCCCTGACGACATCCTCCTCTTCCGTGCATATTGGTTAAACTCCTAACGTTTGATAGATTCATCTTAGCCTATTTTTTGATTATGTGACAATATCTAAAATAGCACTATAGAGGAAAATATAGATTTTGTGACATAACCATAGACTTTGAACAATGTTGTAGCGCTTTAGGGCAAATTCCGATAGCCCCACAACAACTTAGTGGAGGTTATTCTCAATAAAATCAACGGTCTTAAAAGTTTAACAAAGTTTTCCTTAAGCTGTGACTGATTTATTCCTTGAATTTTGCTTAAAAAAGCCCTGTTTAAACAATTGCATATTATTCTCAATAGGAAATTTTAGATATTTTAAAACTTTCCTAAATTCCTTGCTACAAAAGGCTTAGGAGACAACACATAGACGTTTTAAATAAATTTTTGTAAAATAAAAACGATTAGACTTGTCATCAGAACAATAAAGCATTAAGCTAGAATTATAACCAGACTTAACCTCTGCTTAAACTTAGTAAAACAGCTTTGAGGAAGTTGGGTTTAGCATCTACTTTAGATTCCCCAAGGAGGTGGAAAATGACCAATAGGACCCTGCAACCTTTTCATCCATCAATTGAAGTGGTTCATGCAACGTCAGGGCGTGTGCGAATTAAAGTCCGGGGTCACTTAGAAACCGTCGCCCAACAGTTGCGACAAATTGAGGGAATTTACAGCGTTATTTTGCATCCTCAGACAAACAATTTAGTCTTGAAATTTGACACTCAAAAGCTGTCCCTGTATGAACTTTTAGCCCAATTAACCGCTTCTCCTTGTGAGTTAGAAAATAATAGCATTTCTTCTGCGGAAACCGTGATATTCACCCCAACACCTCAACCCTCAACAGAAATCATTGAAACGTTAATTCGGATGAGTGCAGCGATGCTATTAAACCGTCATTTAGGGATTAGCGGTTGGGTGTCGCTTCCCGTTTCCTATGCAACCAGTCAAGTCACGGCTAAAGTGATTAATGGAGTTAAACCCCAACTCAAAAATATTACACAGTTCACCTCTAATTCTCAGCCAACAGAAGAAAAAAATATAGAAATTACCGTGATTCATTCTACACCCGGACGAATCAGATTGCGAGTTCCACAAGTGAAAAAAGATTCGCGCTACGCCAAACGCTTAGAAAGATTTGCCGAACAAATTTCGGGTATTAAAGACATTAATATCAATCTCACAACCGCTTCTGTGAGTATCATTCATCAGTTTAAAAATAATGCTATACTAGAATCAGAGTTAAACCGTTTGTTTGAAAAAGTCGCAGAAACACAACCGAGTTTTTCTGAGATTTTAACCCCGTCTGTCCCAACAATTTCTGAAGTCAAAGTCGCCCCAGTTGTTGAGGAAGCTAAACCCGAAGTCAAAGTTGAGAAACTTGTACAGAGAGTTACTGAAAAAACCGTCAATTCTACGCCGAAAGTTCCTGAAAAAACGAGTATATTTTCAGGATTTAAGTCCTCTATGCTGACGATGTTTTTAAACTTCATGGCAGGTCGTCCCATGCCTCAAACCGTCAGTTAGTCAAAAAAGTTTTCAATCCCTTTGAATAAAGCGAGGAAATCAGTCATGGCACATCTTCATCTATTAAGAACCTTCAAACAAACTTCACTGACAACAGCAGCATTTGGAGTCGGGGCGTTAGTCTTAGTTCCCCTCTTACTTCCAGTTGCCAAAACGGTTGCAAAAGCGAGTATTAAAAGCGGCGTTAAACTCTATCAGAACGGACAAAAAACCTTAGCCGAAGTGGGAGAACTTTGGCAAGATACAGTCGCCGAAGCTGAAGCCGAAATTGCGGCTCAAAATCCTGGAAAACAAACCATCAATATTGAAGTTTCTGGGAATTAATCATTGTATTTGGTAGGAGTTCCCCCTCTTATGTCCTGAGAGGGGAGAAATTCAACATTAACATCGAGACGTGAGAACGGTTATAATAAAAGCTCATGTGATTAGCTGTAATAACTCTCACTCCTAAAGCTCTATGGTTTCAACTGTTCCCATCCGCAATAGCGTTAACCTCTCTCAACTGCGATTAGAGATTCGCAATCTGCAACCCCAATTAGTCGAATGGCGGCGCCGTCTTCATCAACGTCCTGAACTTGGGTTTAAAGAACAGTTAACCGCAGAATTTATTTCTGAAAAATTAAAAAGTTGGGGAATCGAACATCAAACTGAAATTGCCAAAACCGGAATCGTCGCAACAATAAATAGTGGTCAACCGGGGCCTGTTTTAGCGATTCGGGCGGATATAGATGCCTTACCTATTCAAGAACAAAATCAAGTGTCTTATAAGTCCCAACATGATGGAATCATGCACGCTTGCGGACATGACGGACACACGGCAATTGCATTAGGAACAGCTTATTATTTAGCCCATCATCGCCAAGACTTCAAAGGAATTGTTAAAATCATCTTTCAACCCGCAGAAGAAGGCCCCGGCGGCGCTAAACCGATGGTTGAAGCAGGAGTGTTAAAAAATCCTGATGTTGATGGGATTATTGGGTTGCATTTATGGAATAATTTACCATTAGGAACAGTCGGAGTGAGAAGTGGTGCATTAATGGCAGCCGTAGAACTGTTTGAATGCACCATTCAAGGCAAGGGCGGACATGGTGCCATGCCCCATCAAACGGTGGATTCAATTGTTGTTGCTTCCCAAATTGTCAACGCTTTACAAACCATTGTAGGTCGCAATGTTGACCCGTTAGATGCCGCAGTCGTAACAGTCGGTTCATTTCATGCCGGACACGCGAATAACGTGATAGCAGACTCGGCAAAAATGACCGGAACCGTGCGATATTTTAACCCCAAATATGCGGGATTTTTTGGCAAACGCATCGAAGATATTATCGCTGGAATTTGTCAGGGTCAAGGGGCGAGTTATCACTTAAATTATTACTCCTTTTATCCGCCTGTAATTAATGATAGTCAGATGGCAGATTTAGTCAAAAGTGTAGCAGAAACCGTTATCGAAACCCCACTCGGAATTGTTCCCGACTGTCAAACAATGGGCGGGGAAGATATGGCATTTTTCCTGCAAGAAGTTCCCGGTTGCTATTTCTTTTTAGGTTCAGCAAACCCTGAGAAAGATTTAGCCTACCCTCATCATCATCCTCGGTTTGATTTCGATGAAACAGCATTAGGAATGGGCGTCGAAATATTTGTCCGTTGTGTCGAAAAATTTTGTTATTAGAAATGACTAAACCATGAAAAAAATCGTAATAGGATTAATTCGGGGATACAAGATGTTTATCTCACCCTTGTTACCCCCCTCTTGTCGATATCACCCCACTTGTTCAGTCTATGCGATGCAGNTTGTGTCGAAAAATTTTGTTATTAGAAATGACTAAACCATGAAAAAAATCGTAATAGGATTAATTCGGGGATACAAGATGTTTATCTCACCCTTGTTACCCCCCTCTTGTCGATATCACCCCACTTGTTCAGTCTATGCGATGCAGGCTGTTGAACGATTTGGGGTGATGCAAGGCGGTTGGTTAGCCATTCGACGAATTTTGCGTTGTCATCCGTTTCACCCCGGCGGGTATGACCCCGTTCCGCCAAAAAATAAGAAGTAAAACACAAACTCCTAGACACAGAAAATACCACAAGCAACTCTTTGTGTCTTTGTTTCTTCGTGGTCAATTTATCCATTTTTCCTTAACTTTCAATCACTTCTAAAACGCTTTTAGGAGATAACTTATCTTTAAACCAAACAATCCGAGCGGGAATATTATTCAGTTTAACTCCCGCTTTTTCTAGGTTTAAACGTTCGGAAATCGCTAAGACTAAATTATCACAGTCAGAATGACGAACTTGATAAAATTTCTTTTGTAAATATTCAGGACGCCAATACCCGACAATTTCTAATAAAAAGACCCGTCCATCGGGATGAACTAAACGAAAATCAGGAATCATTACACTTCCAGGAAGGGGAATTAGATCAACTTCTCGTTCAAGTTTCCAGTCGGTTTTGAGTGATTTCCAACGAGTTGCAAAAGACTCTTCTAACAGACTATCATAGGGCTTTCCAGGTGGATAATGACTGACTAAATCACAATCAGAATTCAGGCTAAAATAACCTGTACGCAAGACTCGACTATAAGGATCACGCTGTTGTAAAGTCGCTTTGAGACTCCATCGAGTCACATGAAGTAAAGCAGGAATCATTTTAGCTAAGGCTAAACCATAACGGGTACTGGGTTTAAATAAACTGGTTGGCCCGTCTAAAGTGAGCGTAAAACCATGTTCTGCATCTCCTTCAATATAAGTCATAACTTGAAATAATTTTAGATAGCGAAATAAGAGTTTATATTCGCCGGGATCATTTCGATAAGCGTTAATTTGAATGTCACTCGCTCGATAAAAAATTCCCTGAACTTGAGATAAATTATAGCGATGTAACAAGGCTTCTGGAGTCGGAGTATCAAACTGAGTTAGAATTTTATTTTCTTGTAAATCGGCATATAAACCCGCTCTAATTTCATCTAAAACCACTTCTCGTTTGAGTGTTTGAGATAAAGTTAAAGCCAGTTTTTCTAGGGTTTTTTCTGTATTTTCAGGACTAGGGATGGTTTTAGCGGCTAAGGTAAAAACCTGTTCTCGCAACTCAACAGGTTCGAGTGGACTGATAATTTCAAACGTACAAAAACCACTTTTCAGTAAATGAGCAAGTCCTCGTTTTATGCGATAATTTGGGCTATCTCCTTCAAATTCACTGAGACGTTGGTTGAGTTCTCCCTGTGTGGAATTTACGGAGTCTTGAAAACAGGAAATTACCTGATTTGCAACATCTAAATTTTGGGAGTCTATTTTGAGATGCAGGGGAATTAGGGTTTCTCCTAGTTGGCGATAACTTAATAAATCACTGGGTAACATTGGCTTGAAAACTATTGTAAATTAATTTCGCTAGCGCAAGTGTCTGGCTTGCTAGACATAAATTTTAGATGAACGGTTAAACGAACCCCAATCGTTTTAAATAAACCCCCTGTATATAAAATAAATGTAAATCTTTGGTAAAAGTGACGCTTTCTCTTTTACTTCTTAATACCTGCTTAACCTATACCCTATAAGTTTTACAGAAGATAATGCTCAAAAAATAATACCTTGACATCTTGATATTGCATTAAGTAATAATTTATGGTATGAAACAATCAACACCAAGCAAAATTATTGATGTGATTTTAGAATCTTATGCTTGACTTCACAGTAGTAATCTGCACTTATAACGGAGAACATCGTTTACCTCAAGTTCTAGATCGTCTGCTTGCTCAAGAAACAACCCAACCTCTCGTTTGGGAAATTCTAGTTATTGATAATAATAGCACAGATCATACTGAAAAAGTGGTTCGCAAGTATCAATCAGAATCTTCCCAAAATTCTCCTAAAATTCGATACTGCTTTGAACGGCAACAAGGGATTACATTTGCTCGACGTCTAGCGATTAAGGAAGCACAAAGCCCTTTAATTGGCTTTCTAGATGATGATAACTTACCTCGTAATGATTGGGTTGACTCGGCTTCTTCGTTTGCTCAATTGCATCCTAAAGCGGGAGCCTATGGCAGTCAAATCCAAGCGTTATATGAGGCGAACCCCCCGCAAAACTTTCATCGAATTGCTTGCTTTTTAGCGATTATTAATCGGGGAGAAGAAGCCTTTCGTTATGACTTATTAGAACGTTGGTTATTTCCGCCCGGTGCGGGTTTAGTGATTCGTAAACAAGTTTGGTTAGACTGCGTACCCGAAAAACCTTTTTTCACCGGAGTATCAGCACAGTCTTTACAAAATAAAGGCGAAGATATTGAAATTTTGTCTTATTTTAGAAAAAAAAGTTGGGAAATTTGGCACAATCCCCAGATGAAAGTAGATCATTATATTCCTAATAATCGTTTACAAAAATCTTATCTCGTCAAACTTTTACGGGGAATTGGTTTGAGTCGCTATTACACTCGAATGCTGCAACTTCCAGCTTGGAAAAAGCCTTTTTTTACGGTTATTTATCTTTTGAACGATCTTCGTAAATTTATCGTTCATTACTGGACTCATCACAAAGTTCTCAATACNGTAGATCATTATATTCCTAATAATCGTTTACAAAAATCTTATCTCGTCAAACTTTTACGGGGAATTGGTTTGAGTCGCTATTACACTCGAATGCTGCAACTTCCAGCTTGGAAAAAGCCTTTTTTTACGGTTATTTATCTTTTGAACGATCTTCGTAAATTTATCGTTCATTACTGGACTCATCACAAAGTTCTCAATACAGATTTAGTAGCTCGTTGTGAATTAGAATTTTTTTGGAGTAGCTTAATGAGTCCTTTTTATTATTTTTTAGTGAGAAAAGCATCATAAATTTATGCTAAAACCGATCATCTACTTTTACATCCCTCGTGATTTATTCCCTAAACAGTTTCCTCAAAATATAAATGAAAATTGGCCTGGATTTTGTCTAGGAATTTATGCTTGGACGTTGCAAACTTATCTCCGTTTAAAAGCGGATGGTTTTCCCTGTCAATTAGTTGATGAATTACCTCAGTCTGGAATTGTGATCGTTCATCGGAAGTGTCTTTACGTTCACAAACAGCTTAAGCCGGGGCAAAATTTACTCCTCATCTGTATGAAATCCGATGTAGATTTCTATCCCTACGCTCAACTTCATGTGGTACAAAATCCTCAAGAAGTATCAACAATAAACTCCAGATATTATATCCCTCATTGGACACAACCGGGATTAATTACTCGGGATTTTAAACGAGGGAAAACATTTAAAAATATTGTTTTTTTTGGACATATCAAAAATCTAACACCTGAACTTTCTAGTATTGAATGGCAAAATAAACTTGAGAAACTCGGCTTAAATTGGTGTCCAATTATTAATCAAAATCACTGGGCAGATTATGAAAAAATTGATAATCGTTGGAATGATTACAGTCAAGTTGACGCTGTGGTTGCTATTCGTAGTTTTGGAAAAGGAAATCAATATACCAATAAACCTGCAACCAAACTTTTTAATGCTTGGTTAGCGGGTGTTCCTGCTATTTTAGGGTATGAGTCAGCCTATCAAACTGAGGGAAAACCGAACTTAAATTATTTAGAAGTGACTTCGATGAATGAGTTGATTTCCGCTTTAAAAAAGTTAAAATATGATAGTAACTTTCGTCAAAACATAGTTAACAATGGTCAATTACAAGCACCAAAAATTCATCCTGAACAAATTACTAAAAAGTGGCGTTACTTTCTCACAGAAATTGCCATTCCTGCTTTTGAGGACTGGTGTTCAAAACCTCGTCGAGTTCAAAATATGATTCTCGAAACTCGTTATTTATCTTGGTTTATTCATCGAGGACAGTCTAAAATTGCATCCTTAGCATTAAATTTTAAACGATGAAACTATTTTATTATCAGCGAAAAGATAGAGCTAGTAATTTTGGAGATCAACTGAATAACTGGTTATGGCCCCAACTCCTACCCGGATTCTTTGATGAAGACGAAACAACGACGTTTATCGGTATTGGAACCTTACTAAATCAAATATTACCTCAACGAATACCCCAAGCCAAACAGTTAATTATTTTTAGTACAGGTGTGGGTTATGAACAGCCTTTAAAAACGTTAGATAAAAATTGGCAAGTTTACTGTGTTAGAGGTAAATTATCTGCAAAAAAATTAGGCTTATCAACCGATTTAGCAATTACAGATGGTGCCATTTTAACAAGACGTTTATATCAACCTTCCTTACAAAAAAGTTATCGTTATTCCTATATGCCGCACATTCATCATGCCACTTTTGCGGGGGAAATCTGGCAACGGATTTGTGAACAAATTGGCTTTCATTATATTGATCCTCGCGCCTCTGTTGATCAGGTTTTCTCTAGTATTAGCCAAACAGAGGTTTTACTGGCTGAAGCGATGCACGGTGCAATTATTGCTGATACTTTTAGGGTGCCTTGGATTCCGATGATTACCAGTCCGAGAATTCTAGCCTTTAAATGGCAAGATTGGTGTTCTTCAATGGGTGTAAAATACTCTCCTTATTCTCTTTCTCCCTTGGTGAAATCTTATCCTAAGTATGCTCGGGGAATACGTTCAACATTTCCAGCTTTAATTCATTGGAAAAATAGTTTCCTGCAATTTCCAAACATGAGTCAAATTTGGCAAGAACAAGAACAACTTTATGGAATACAACTGCTAAAAATTGCTGAAACGGGACGACAACAACTCAGTTCAGATGCAAAACTTGAACGCTTAACGGTTCAACTGGAAGAAAAGCTTGATTTATTGAGAACAGATTGGAGTTCTAAGTCTTGAGAATGAGTCAGTTGTTCTTCAACCCATTTTAGGTTAAATACATGGCGATAAATGTTATTTTTAACTTTTAGTAATCCTTCCTGTTTAGCCACTAACCCACTTAATAAAAGTTCAGTCTGTTCCCGACTATCATCAACTTCAATGTTTAAACCCTGTAGGATTTTCTGATAAATTTTGAGGAGAGTTTGAGTTTGCTTTTGATTGTAAATCAGTCGATTTTTTATCGTTCGTAAATGTTCAGGTTCATCTTGTATTTCCCAGGATCTTATAAGATAAGACTGCACAATATTTTCAATCCATAATCTTTCTTTCCCCTGGGGAATAGTAAGTATTTTATTAGAGTTTTGTTGACTTATTTTCCAAACTATCTGACAAATTTTTTGGGTTAAAAAAGGTTGTCCGCCTGTCCAAAAGAGAATTTCTTTGAGTACCGTTTCAGGCTGAGACACTTTTCCTTCTAATCCTTTGATGAGCGGTTGAATTTCTGTGCTTTTAAACCCTTGAAGTTCGATAGATGTACCAATCGAAAAAGGACTCTCAACGATATCTGTGACTAAATCTGAGGGTGTTGCTACGCCAAATACAGCAAAAATAAGACGGTTGTATTCAGGAGCAATCGTTCGTTGATCGTAGTAGAATCGAATCAAGCTAAAAAAATTATCTAAAGAAAACGGTAAACGCAGAAGACTATCAACTTCATCGATTAAAAACAATAGTTTTTTGTGAGGCAAATAAATCGTAATAATTTCTCTGATAAACTGATGAAATCGCTGAATCGGAGTGAGCGCTATATATTTTTCCCACCAAGTATGAAACTGAATTGTTTGAATTAAGTCTAACTCGATTAAAATTTGAAATAACAAGCATTTATACCAGCTTTCATCCTGTTTTTGTTCACCAGAAATACTGCTCATATCTAGAGAGATACAACAAAACCCTTCTGCTTCTAGATTTCGCTTCATTCTCACTAATAAAGATGACTTTCCCATCTGACGAGCTTCAAAAACAGAACAAAATTTTCCGCACTTGAGAGCGGTATAAAGTTGTCTGTCTGCGGCACGGATAACATAGCTGGGATCGTCACTTTTAAGACTTCCACCGACTTGATACTTAGAGAAAAACATTAGCACCCACCCGGTTTTTTCGTTAATATTAAACAGTCTAACTGACTGTACTCGCTTGAAACTGACTAACAGTGACTCGATTGCGCCCCTTTCTCTTGGATTGATACAATGCTCGTTCAGTTGCCTGTACAATGGCTCTATAATTTTCTTCTGCATTGGGAATCGTATTAGACACACCCAAACTCACCGTGACAAACTCTTCTGGAAAACCACCAAACTTCTGACTCTTAATTTCAATCGCTAAAGATTTTACCTTTTCACGGATTCT
>NZ_LATL02000172.1 GCF_000972705.2 Limnoraphis robusta CS-951
ACATCGTACACTTTTCTAAACCGGGTAAACTCCGCAACATTTCTACTTGCAGTCTTTCCGGTAAACCCGTAGAAAATCCTTGAATATACAATTCAGGAATATTTCGCCCTTCCGGTTCGATAAAAATTTGGTGGCTTTCTTTATCGGCAAAGCGCACAATTTTATCTTCAATACTCGGACAATAACGCGGCCCTTTTGCTTCTACCCAACCGCCATAAACAGGAGATAAATGCAAATTTTCCCGAATAATACGATGAGTTTCTGCGGTGGTTCGTGTCAGATAACAACACATTTGTTCGCGTTCAACCCACACCTCCGGGTCAAAACTAAACCAGCGAACTTCTTCATCTCCCGGTTGCGGTTCTAACTGACTATAATTAACCGAACGTTTGTCAACTCGGGCGGGAGTTCCTGTTTTTAACCGTCCCGTTTCAAAGCCTAACTTATTCAGCGTTTCGGTTAAACCAACCGCAGCAAATTCACCCGCACGTCCGGCGGGCATTGATTTATTTCCCACCCATATAACGCCACCTAAAAACGTTCCGGTTGTTAGAATAACGGCCTTGCATTTAAACGCGACATCAAAATAAGTTTTAACGCCAATAATTTCATCATTTGCACCCAATACAACGTCCGTCACCATGCCTTCACGGATAGAGAGGTTTTCTTGGTTTTCAATGATATTTCGCATCACGGCTGCATATTCTCGTTTGTCGGTTTGGGCGCGTAATGCCCAGACTGCGGGGCCGCGAGAGTTATTCAGCAGGCGTTTTTGTAGATAGGTGCGGTCGGCCATTTTGCCAATTTCGCCCCCTAAAGCGTCTACTTCGTGGGTGAGTTGGGACTTGGCAGGCGCCCCAACGGCGGGGTTGCAGGGTTGCCAAGCAATTTTATCGAGGTTCAACGTTAACATCAGGGTGCGACATCCCAGACGGGCTGAGGCTAACGCGGCTTCACAACCGGAATGTCCGCCACCGACCACAATAATATCAAATTCGTCTTGAAAGTCTACAGCAGATGTCTGAGTCATTGGGAATGTTTGAGTGATGAGAACTTATTTTTAAATTTTAGCGGTTTTAGTTGATGACTATATTATAACCATTCGCTCTGAACTTAAAAATCACTAAAAAACTTGCAATTGATGATTATAAGATGTATTATACTTGATTGATTCAGGATAATTATTGTTATCAGTATAAAATTAATGATCTTATTT
>NZ_LATL02000173.1 GCF_000972705.2 Limnoraphis robusta CS-951
CCCCCTGCACCCCCAAAAGCCCCTCGCACTGACGGGGTTTCCGGTGAAGTTGCTGTTCCGACTGCGCCTCAAACCGTCTCTCAACAGACAGTCCCTTCCGCCCCTCAATTGGCTCAACCTGTCGCAACAGGTGCCGCAGGTTCTCCCCGAGGATCAGGCCCAACGCCTGGAAATCCCACCCTCAAAGAAATTGTAATTCGAGCCAATGACGAAGGAATTTCAGATATTCACATCGGGGTGAATGAAGAACCTCGGTTCCGCAAACGGGGTGATATTTCCCCCACAGGCTATCCCGTCACCGACTTGAATACCTTTATGAGTTGGTTGCGCGAATGTATGAGCGATGATGAAATCGAATATTTCCAACAAAATTTAGACTTTGACGGTGCTTTTGACTTTGGCTTTGTGCGGGTGCGGATTAGTGCCTTTGATACGTTGAGAGGCCCGTCAATGGTATTACGATTGATTGCGGCTAAAATTCTGACAATGGAGCAACTCAATCTCCCGGAAGTCTTTAAAAAGATTTGTCACTATCACAAAGGATTAATGTTAATCACCGGGCCGACGGGTTCAGGTAAGTCTACTACCCTGGCGGCGATGATTGACTACATGAATAAAGCTTTTGCCTATCATATTATCACCATTGAAGACCCGGTAGAATTTGTTCACGAAAGTAAAAAAGCCTTGATTAAACACCGGGAAGTCGGACGCCATACGTTGAAGTTTTTTAATGCCTTAAAAGGGGCGTTGCGTCAAGACCCGGACATGATGCTGGTCGGAGAAATTCGGGATAAAGAAACGATGCAAATTGCCCTAAAAGCCGCATCGACAGGTCACTTGGTAGCCGGAACCTTACACACCAACAGCGCAATTAAAACCCTAACTCGGATTTTGGATATGTTCTCCGCCGAAGAACAACAATCAATTAAAGTGTCAATTTCTGAAACGTTAGTCGCGATTATTGCTCAGTTACTCTGTAAAACAACCGATGGAAAACGGGCGGCTTTTCATGACATCTTAATCAATACTGATGTCATCAAAGAATACATCGTTAAAGATCAGTACGAAGAAATTAACCAAATCATGCTCAAAGATACTTATGAGGGCATGACCACGATGAATAAATCTCTTTACATCCTCTATCAAGAAGGTCGGATTACCGAAGAAACCTGTTTAGAAATGTCGCCCTACCCGAATGAGATGGGTCAAATGCTGCGAGGTCGGGTTTAGTCTCAACTCTAAGAAAAGTCTGAAGTTTTAACCCCTTGCTGTCAACTCTGGGGTAAAGTGTGAATTGTGAGGTATTCTATCAGCCGAATTTGGCGATCGCAGTTCACACTTCAATTGTATTGATTTGTGAAAATATCCAATTCCTTTGGTTCCTCAATAGGCATCCTTGAATTCTGCTAAACCTACAGATCCCCTTTTGTTCAAAGGAATTGCACTTTTTACACCCGGGGGAGATTTAATCTACTGTATCGACCCCACGAAACGGCGTCGATGGCATCTACATTTATGTGCGGCTTTACAGGAAATGTTGGGATTGTCAGAAACCCCTCACTTTTTAGTTCCTTGTTACACGGCAACCCTCGATCAGTGGCTTGATCCCAATACCCAAACCGTTAAACGATCAGCCGAAGCCTATCCCCCTGTATTGCGTTATCAAACCTTACTCAATGCCGTGTTTGGTACAGATAATTTAATTTGGCAACCCACTCGAGAACCCGAAGAATTATGCAATCCTCTCGTCATTTCTACTTATTATCATCAATTTCCCCAACTCTGGGAAAATCACGACCTGGTTGTACAGTTTCAAAAAATGGATACTCAACTTGATGCTGACCGACGAGAAGTGACTTCGACATTGCGATCGCAAAGTTTGCGTGCTGATCAATCTTCAGAAGTCAATTCACCACAAACGGCGGGTTATGTTTTACGTTTATTTGTTTCCGGTCATAGTTTAGCCACTGAACGCACTTTAGCGACACTTCATCAACTTTTAGAACGATCCGTAAGTCACCCTTACACCCTAAAAGTCATTGACGTGTTGAAGCATCCTGAACAAGCAGAAGTCGATCAAATCTCTGCCACTCCCACTTTAATTAAAGTCTGGCCGAAACCGATCCGGCGAATTGTGGGAGAATTGAATGATGTTGACATGATTTTGCGGTTGCTCGGAACTTTAGAGCAGTAAACTAACTCAACTGCACCACCGCCTGATTATTCACTAACATTTCATTGGTGAGTAAATCTTCTAGGGTGATGAGCAAAAATCGCTTTTCATCGACTGAAAATAACACCTTAATCCGATCGCGTCCGGGCTGTCCTGGGGGATTTAATCGAGCAATACTGCGCCCTTCTGGGGTATCATTTAACGCCTGTACGGGGGTTTTTCCGGCGGTACTGCGTGTGACTAAGCGATCGCCATCAAAAAAGACTTCTGTTCCTCCCGTTTCCGCCCCCAATTCTCCAATCACCAATTCAATACTGGGCTGATTTTCTAAAGAAGCCCCTAAAACTAATTCTACAGGTTCAGTCATCGGATAAGCTTGACCCGACTGAATAATCGGATGCCAACTGTGACAATTATCCCGACGATTCCAATAACGAATCCCATAACTATGATAGAGAAAATCTTCAATTTTAGTCCCGAGACTCAGTTGTAATGCTCCATGAGAAATGGCTTCAAAAGGCTTCTCACAGCGTATCTTTTCAGGTTCAAAATATTGTTTTACCCAAGTTTGAACGGATGGGATTTGACTGCTTCCCCCCACTAATAAAACGCTACTAATATTACTCTTCTCAATTCCTTGACGCAGGGCTTGTTGTAACACTTGATTCATCGCCCGATCCAGATTTTTAAAAAACTGATGTTGGGTTAAAATCTCCTCAAATTTTTCTCGACTCAACTCCAATTCATAACTGTCTAAAGTTTCATCATTAAAATACACTTCCGTCGCTTGAGTTTGTAAGGAAAGCTGAATTTTTAAGCGTTCAGCCAAACGAGTCGTTAGCGGGGTTTTTTCTAATCCCTGGGTTTGGGCAAAATAATCAATTAACCAATGATCAATATCCGAACCGCCCAAATTTTGACCTGCTTTTGCTAAAACTCGGGCTGTTTTTGGCTTTTGTCCGGAAGATTCTGCAAAGGATTTTTGACCCCATTTGAGAATAAACCCTAACGGTTTATTTTGTACCGTTGTGTTTAAACGAACTAAAGATAAATCGAGTGTTCCGCCCCCAAAATCAATTACCAATACCACATCTTGTTCCGTCAGTCCATATCCCAAAGCCGCAGCCGTTGGTTCATCCAACATTCGCACCTGTTCAACTTCGAGAGACTGACAAACTTGACCTAACCAGTAGCGATAGGCTTCAAAACTGTCAACCGGAACCGTAAACACCAAGGAGTCTATCGGTAAAGGAATCCCTCGAACTGCTTCTAAAACTTGAGTGAGGAACCATTCTCCGACCCGTTCAAAAGTGACAACCTGACCATCAAGTTCGGGGAGAAATCCCTGAATGTTCGTGCCGATTCCCCGTTTAAAATTGCGAAAAAAACGATGATCGCTGCTGATATCATAACCCTGATCTCGCACTTGCTGACCTAAAACGACCTGATCCGCAGTGGCATCTTTAACATAAAGTAAACTGGGAATCAGGGGAGGGTTTTGAGCCGAAATCCAGGATAATCCGGGAAGCCGCAAGGTTTCAGGCTGTTGTGTGGCTGGATTCCAACGGGAAACAACAGTATTGCTGGTGCCAAAATCAATCGCGATTGTCATTCACTCTAATTGTACAACAAGTCTAAACCAGTTTAACCCAAAAGATCTCTGTCTCCGGCGTTGAACCGCAGAAAAATCCCTGAGTTCGCTGATTTTCCGCTCTTGAACTCCTCTGAACGCGACTCTTTTTTTCTCAGGTATAAATTGATTTGGATCAATTATAAATTGAGCTAAAATATTCTTATATAAAGATTTATGAAAAAAAAATTACATTGATAACTAAATTGATCTTTTTATTTCTATCTTTGAATTAGAGAATTCACCGAGAAGCAGTTATTCAAGGAAAAATACGATGAACTCTGAAGACAAAAAAGAAGAAGTCAACACGATCATCTCAAATCTCAGTGATCAGGTGCAGAAGCTACGAGCAGAAAAGAAACAACTACTCGATTGTCTCGGGTTAAATCTAGAACGACAACTGCAAGAATATATGACAACTCTTCAGTTACAATCTCAACGAGATCATCTATTATCCTCCGTATCTTTACGGATTCGTCAATCTTTAAATCTCAGTGAAATCTTGCAGACAACGGTGAATGAGGTGCGTCATTTTTTACAAAACGAACGAGTGATTCTCTACCGTTTTGAACCGAATTGGGATGGAGAAATTATCGTGGAATCCGTAGAAACACCGAGATGGTCACTCCAAGGTAGAAACATCTACGATCCTTGTTGGGAAAGCATTAAAGAAAAATTTTATCAACCGGATAGTATTCATGTCTTTGAAGATAGAGAAAAAGCCAATTTAATCTTGTGTTATGATGAATTTTTAGAACAATTAGAAATCCGAGCCAATTTAGTCTTACCGATTTTACTAACACCGACTCACACCGGAAAAAAATCAACCGCTTGCGATCATCAACTCTGGGGATTATTAATGGCTCAAAACTGCTCAAAACCTCGAAATTGGATGGATTGGGAAATAGATTTTTTGCGACAATTAGCCGTACAAGTGGCGATCGCGATACAGCAAGCCTCCTTAGTTACACAGCTTGAAAATGAATTAGCACAAAGACGAAAAGCAGAACTTGCCCTAAAAACTTCCAAAGCCAATTTAGAAGTCAAAGTGCGGGAACGAACCCTAGCAGTCGAAGAAACAAACCTGCGTTTACACCGAGAAATTTGGGAGCGAAATCAGAAAGAAACCCGACTCAGACTATTAGAACGAGCGATCGCATCTAGTCATAGTGGAATTATGATTAGCGATCCGACGCAAACCGAGAATCCGATTATTTACGTCAATTCTGGCTTTGAACAGATGACAGGCTATCAGATGGCGGAAGTAATTGGGAAAAATTTTCGCTTTTTGTATCGAGAAGATCTCAATCAACCCGGTTTAGAAGAAATAGAGATAGCTTTACGTGAAGAACGAAGTTGTTCTGTGATTGTACGAAACTATCGGAAAGACGGAACATTATTTTGGCAAGAACTCACCATTTCTCCAGTGCGAGATCCCGAAGGACGACTCACCCATTATGTCAGTATTCAAACCGATATTACCGAACGCATTCAAACTCAAGAAGAGCGAGACTGCTTTTTTAATCTTTCCGGTGATTTGTTGTGTATTGCGAATTTTGACGGTAATTTTGTACGAGTTAATCCCGCTTGGGAACAAACACTCGGTTACACTGAAAATGAACTGCTTTCACAACCTTTTCTGGAATTGATTCACCCCGAAGATTATGATCGTACTATCGCAGAACTCGAACGCTTAAAAAATGGTAAAAAAACCCTAGAATTTGAAAATCGTTATCGCTGCAATGACGGAACTTATCGTTGGCTGTTGTGGACTGCAACGCCTGTTGTTGAAGAGAATCGAATTTATGCTGTCGCCCGAGACATCACTCAACGCAAACAAGTAGAAGTCGAACTTCGTCAGAGAGAAGAACGCTTCCGAACCGTCGCCAACTTCACCTATGATTGGGAATCATGGATTGATCCCGAAGGCAACTTTTTGTATGTGTCTCCCTCCTGTGAACGCATTACAGGATACTCTCCCGAAGAATTTATCCGCAACCCACAACTTTTGATCGCCATTGTTCATCCCGAAGATCGAGGGATAGTTTTAGAATATTTGCAAGAACATTTGCACGAGAATCAACCCCACTTCATGGATTTTCGCATTGTTACTCGTAGCGGACAAATTCGCTGGCTTGCTCATCACTGTCAATCGGTTTATAGCAGCGATGGATGTTGGTTAGGGCGACGAGTCAGTAGCCGTGATATTAGTGAACAGAAACAAATCGAACAAGCATTACGTGAAAGCGAGGAACGTTACCGTCGTTTAATTGAAACCAGCATTGAAGGAGTTTGGATGATTGATACCGCCAACAGAACCACATTTGTTAATCCGCAAATGGCGATAATGCTCGGTTATCCTGTTGAGGAGATGATCGGCAAATCTATCTTTGAGTTTATCGATCAAGACAATTGGCAAATGGCGGTAACAAATGTTGAACGTCGGCGTTTAGGAATCTCCGAACAACATGATTTAAAATTTCGCCATTCAAGCGGGGAAAGTCTTTGGACCTCTGTTTCTACTGCACCGATTTTCGATACATCCGGTAAATATGTCGGCGCCTTTGCTTGGGTGACAGATATCAGTAAACGCAAACAGATAGAAGAAGCATTACGCGAGAGTGAAGAACGATTTCGGTTGATGGCGGATCATGCTCCGGTGTTGATTTGGATTTCCGGAAACGATGGTTTGCGTTACTTTTTTAATCAAAGCTGGTTATCGTTTACGGGGCGAACCTTAGAAGAAGAAATCGGTAACGGTTGGACAGAAAATATTCATCCTGACGACAAAGAAGCGTTTTTACAAATCTATCAACGGAAGTTTCAAGTTAAGGAACCCTTTTCTTTAGAATATCGCTTGCGACGGGCAGATGGGGACTATCGCTGGCTGCTGGATACCGGACTTCCGCAATTAACGAGTAATCGAGAATTTGCTGGGTATATTGGCTCTTGTATTGATATTACTGAAAATAAACAAACCCGCGAACAGTTACGCCAAATTAATAAACAGTTAAAGGATGGGATGAATGCTTTAGAACAGCGTCATCAAGAGATGGTGTTGTTAGGAGAAATGAATAGTTTTCTGCAAGCTTCCAGTTCTCTGCAAGAAGCTTATCAGATGTTAGCGGATTTACTCAAACCGTTATTTCCAGACTGTGGGGGGGGTGTGTTTATGTTGGGAGAGTCAGAAAACTATGTTGAAGTGGTTGCCACTTGGGGAGAAGATTTTACGACACCAACGCTATTTAGACTCGATGAATGTTGGGCGTTGCGACGGGGACGAACTCATTGGGTAGAAGCAGAATCTCCAAATTTATTTTGTCAACATACTCAGGCTCACCCGCTTCCGGCTGAGTCCCTTTGTATACCCATGATGGCTTTAGGAAATACCTTAGGATTGCTTTATATTAGCGCGTCAACACCGGGAGAATTAACCGAAGCCAAACGACAGTTAGCCCGTACCGTTGCTGAACATTTAGCGGTTGCTCTGGCGAATGTCAAGCTTCAGGAAACGTTTAAAGCCCAAAGTATGCGGGATGCGTTGACGGGATTGTTTAATCGTCGTTATTTAGAAGAATGTCTAGAGCGAGAAATTCATCGAGCGAGACGAAATAACTATTCTGTGGGGATTGTGATGATAGATATTGATCATTTTAAACGGTTTAATGATCAGTTTGGACATGATGCGGGAGATGAAGTTCTCAAAACGATTGCTCGATTACTCAAAAATAATATACGGAGTTCTGATATTGCTTGTCGTTATGGGGGAGAAGAATTGACGTTAATTTTACCAGAAGCTTCTCTTCAGGATACACAAACCCGAGCCGAACAAATTCGTTATACGATTGAACATTTACAATTACATCATCGAAATCAATCTTTAGGTGCAATTACGGCTTCGTTTGGTGTGGCTTGTTTTCCGCAACAGGGAGAAACCTTAGAAACGGTGTTGCGGATGGCGGATACCGCTCTTTATCAAGCAAAAACGAGAGGGCGAAATTGTGTGGTTTGTGCGGATGAGAGTTCATTATAACAAAAGGCAAAACTGTTAACTGCTAGGGGTAATTCATCAGTTATCCCTAGAACTGATATTTACAAACGCACCGAATGAAGAAAAGTCAAAAGCCTCACTATACCAAGCTTTTTTCCGCCTTTTGCCTCTTGCCTCTCTTGCAAACTTTGCTAAGATTGCGAACTAAGTCTCGCCGGAAACCGCGCCCGTCGCAAGGAAAGCGCTTTTGCCTCTTGCCTTGCGCTTCGCGCAATAACTGTTATAGATTTTATCCTGAGAGCCGCATGATAACCCCGTACTCACTTAATAGTTGAAGTGATTGTAAGTTTTTGAGGAAATCCAATGTCAGAGCGTGAACAAGTTCAAATTGATGGCTTTCGAGTTTCTGGCCCTGTTCAAGGGAAGCGAATTGAAATCGAATTTGATGTCAAACCCACTCGAGGAAAAGGGGAATCATCCTATCGGAATTCTTCTGATGAATGGGATTCAATTTGGTATTTGTTTTTCCTGTTATTTAGCTTAGTCTTTTTTGTTGGAAATACGGCGGGGACAAATTCAAATCCTTTTCAAGATGCACTTTCTCCTACATCTCCTAATATGAATTCTTTATCCCAACCCAATTGGTAAACGAATGTCCCTGATTTTATCCGAAGAATTAGAGCCAATTCACAATTCACAACTTCTGGGTTAAATCTCCCCAATCAAAGCCTTAGAAAATTGATAGCACCCTTGAAAATTTCCAAATAATTGTGAATTGTGAATCGCTAATTTTTTGTGAGTCGTTAAATCCCAGCAGCCAACCAACCGCGAATAAAGTAATAGAATGTAATGATATATTCTTCAACTACATCCGTCGTTAACAAAAGAGCTTCAGCACTGGGTAAAAAGTCTTTCGTCGAAACTCGTCGCTGGTATTTTTCATTGGGTAGAGGAGCATAAAAGTTAGTCGGAGCCGGAATCACTTTGAATCCAACTTGGGCAAACGTTAAGCTCGCTCGACGCATTTCCAGTGCAGAAGTCACCAAAATAATCGCCCGTCCTAAGTCTTGTTTTTTGGCAATTTGTTGAATAGAAACCGCACTGTCATACAACGTTCCTGCTGATGTGTCTTTAATAATAGATCGAGAAGGAACCCCCATTCCGACCAACAATCGGGCAATATAGTCTGCCTCCACAACGGGTTGAATGTATTCATTTCTTGAACCCGCACTGACGATAACCACAGGAGCTAAACCATCCTTGTAGAGTTTAGCAGTATAGGGAATGCGATCGCCAATACGAGTTAATTGAACTTGAGTGGAATAGGGAAGTTTCGGTTCAGTGGTTCCCGAACCGAGTAAAACAATAGCTTCGGCTCTTTCTCCACAACATAAATCACTTTGAACCGTTTCAATGGCAGTCCTTTCTAATTGAAAAGCCAACCATTGAGCAACAAACGGCATACTCGACAAAATCAAAATCAGTAAAGCCGTTAAAATCAAGTTCGGGCCTGGATTAGAAATTCCCCCCTTATTAATTTGAGTCGCGGCAAAAATCAACAATAAAATCGACAAACCGAGGGGCTTGATAAACACGGACAAAAGACTCAAAATGGAGAGTCCAATGGGGCTATCGGGTGCGGTAAAGGCAATCAGTAACAAAAATACAGCCAATAGGAACCACAGCCGACCAACGAGATTCCCCTCTTTGCTTACTAAAAGTCTCCATAATCTAAAGATAATGGTTCCAATTAGCAGCAACAATAAAAGTCGAGTGAGTTGTACAAACATTTTGTCTGTTGTTCAAGATGAGTTTTTAGAGGTGTGTTTTGTTCACAACCCAGACCATCCGACTCGGTGCCAACTGGAGAGAACAGAAACTTCCGCTTTCTCCAGGGCAGTTTACCCGGTTTGAGGGCCAACTGAGATGACAATTCCGATTTGGATATGGCTAAAGTTTACAGAAAATAGTGGGAAGCTGAAAGCCTCTTGTCAATATTAGTAAAGTGGATGGAATAATCAATCGATTTCCGACTACTTTTGCTTTGATCGACGTTGTAGTTCACGTTGAATGGCTTCTACAACCGTTTCCACCACTTGCACCCGAGCGGAAGACTTAGAATTAGCGGCTACAATTGTCCAAGGGGCTGTCGGCGTGTGAGTCCGTTGAATCATCTGATTAACCGCCACTTCATAAAAAGGCCATTGTTGGCGATTGCGCCAATCTTCATCGGTGAGCTTATACTGTCTAAAAGGATTGTCTTGACGCGCCTGAAATCGTTTGAGCTGTTCGTCAGGATCGATGTGTAACCAAAACTTCACCAATACATAACCCGCACTGGTTAGTTGTTCTTCAAATTCATTAATTTCTCGATAAGCCCGTCGCCATTCTTCGTCTGTCGCAAACCCTTCGACTCGTTCGACGAGAACCCGACCATACCAACTGCGATCAAAAATCCCAATTTTTCCGGCAGGCGGTAAACGTCGCCAAAACCGCCACAGGTAATGATGGCTTTTTTCTTCGTCTGTGGGCGCGGCGAAAGGTTGGACTTGATAACTCCTGGGATCTAAAATATCCGTTAACCGTTTAATGGCTCCCCCTTTTCCGGCTGCATCCCACCCTTCAAAGATTGCTAAGACCGGAACTTCCTGTTGATAAATCTCTTTTTGGAGTTTACCTAAACGCGCTTGTTGTTGAGAGAGTTGCTGTTTGTATTCATCCTCTAGTAGAGAGGGCTTTAAATCGACTTGAGACAGAGGATTGGGTTCTGTGGGGTCAAGATGGTCTTGTAGGGGTGTTCTCACAGGCGGAAGCTGAACCTGTAGCCTATCTAATGCTTCGGTGAGAGTCGCTACCATCGTTGAAAGCACTTTAATACGGGCGTAGCGTTGACTATCGCCTTCTACTAACGTCCAGGGTGCATCTCCTGTACTGGTCTGAATTAACATTTCTTCGGCAAAGGCTAAATAGGTGTCATAATCTTTTTCTTGTTGCCAATCTTCTGAACGAACTTGCCACGCTCTCAACTCATCTTTGGCTGCTTTTTTGAGGCGACGTTTGAGTTCTTTTTGGCTGAGATGAATCCAAAATTTCGCCATCACTACACCATCATCCACCATTTGGCGTTCAAAGGCGTTAATTTGTCGCATCGCGATGGAAACTTCCGCTTCAGGAAGTCGTCCAAACAGGCGATCTTCAAGAACATGAGTATACCAACTGTGGTAAAAAATGCCAATTTGACCCTCAGCAGGTAGCACTTGCCAAAATCGCCACATAAACGGATACCGACGTTCCTCTCGCGTTGGTGGCCATATCGGATGGACGATAAATCCTCGCGGGTCCATGTAGCCGACCATTTTTTTGACGAGCGCCCCTTTTCCTGCTGCTGCCCATCCTTCTAAGGCGATCATTGCAGTTAGCTTTTTTTCCCAGCAGCTTTGTTGCAGCGATCGCAATTTTTGCATTAAGCTTTCAATCTGGCTTTGATAGGTTTCTTTATCGAAAGATAAACTAAGATCAAGGGTGTTGAGCATGAATTCATCCAGATACAATCACCAGTCTAGTTTAACTTCTCAATCTTTCTTCAGTTGCAACTGGGATGGGATATCTTAAAAATCGCCAAGTCTGAAATGGGTTCTAACAGGGCGAACAGAGGCAATCGTTTTTATACCGTTGTACAATGTTCAGGAGATTGACAGAACATTGATATTAGATAATATATCTTGCTAAACCTCAACTTATATGAAATACAGAAAATAATGCTACAGATGATCGATCTCTAAACAATAGACGCCTGACGGGGCGGGTTTATGTCAGTTATTGATGGGAAACATAAA
>NZ_LATL02000174.1 GCF_000972705.2 Limnoraphis robusta CS-951
TATAAAGATTGTTTTACTCAAGTTTAATTAATTTTTTACCGGAAAATTAAAAAATGAAACCCATCAATATCGCCTTAAATACTCTCATCAAAAAACCTAAACAAATAAACTTTTCTGTTCGCTCTATTCTAGCGAGAGAACCAACTTTAAGCCTGCTTTATCAACCCTATCTTTGGTGGGGACAGTACAAACAAAAATCAAGAGGAGGCGATCCTAAAGAATGTTTTGTTAGCCCTGATACGGAAATCGTAATTGATGGCTTTCAAGGTTCAGCAAATAGCTTTGCAACCTTAGCATTTCAAACGAGCCAAACCAAACCGATTAAACTCGCGCATCACCTTCATTCACCTGCTCAAATTATACAAGCTACGAAATGGAAAATACCTATATTATTAACCATTAGAGATCCGATGAATACTATTCTTTCACTCACCAGTCGCTGGCCTTATATTTCAGTAACTCAAGGCTTGCAAAGTTTTATAGGTTTTTATTCAAAATTAAAACCCTATTCCTCTTGCTATATCGTCAGTAGCTTTGATCAAACAACACAACATCTAGATCAAGTTATACACAGATTAAATATCAAGTTTAATACCCAGTTTGATCTCGTACATACTGCACAAGCACAAATCCATTGCAAAGCTAAAGTGAGTGATAATTCTACGAGATCATCTATACGTCAAGCTTTGAAAGAAAAAAAGAAACAAGAGTTTTTACTATCCAGAAACTCTGAAATTTTAGAGAATGCTACAGCCCTCTATCACTCTTTTACTGAGTTGATTGATATTGTTTAAATTAGCTTCTTCACTACAATGAAACAAATTTTAAAATTTTTTACTCTTTTTGTGATTTTTTTAATCACCTTAATAGCTTGTAATTTACGACCGACTGCTTCCCCAGAAACTCAACTTGAACGCGCTAAAACTGTAGACTCTTTTCTAAACTCTATTGGGGTTGTTGTTCATCTCAATTATAGAGATACTGCTTACAACAATTTCACTGATATTATTAAACCTCGCTTACAAGAATTAGGCGTTCATCATATTAGAGATGGAGTGAAAATTAACGACACGGAAACGCAGGAAAAGTTTAATAATTTGGGTCGGCAAGGAATAAAATCGATTTTTGTCATGGACCCTAGAGACGGAATTAACGCGGCTGAAGCTGTAACTGTTGCTAAATCTGTTCAGGATTCTATTGAAGCTGTAGAAGGCCCGAACGAATGGGATTTGAATTCTAAATATCAGTACAAAGAACAAGCTTTTCCAGACGGATTACGGTTGTTTCAAACTGAACTCTATTCAGCCCTAAAAAACAATACAGCAACCAAAAATTTACCCATTTTGAGTCCTTCAATGGGTCGTCCGCACAATGCTGCTAAACTTGGGAAAGTTCCTTGCGATATTGGGAATATGCACAGCTATGCAGGGGGACAGATTCCGAGTATTGATCTCGATGAAAAATGGATACCCTACGCAAAAAAAATGTGTGGAGATCGACCGATTATTGCCACTGAATGTGGTTATCATAATGCTATTAATAAGCCAGACAATAACTCTCAACCCGGAGTTTCTGAACGGGCGGCTGCTCGTTATCTCAGTCGATTATATTTGGAGTATTTTAATCGAGGAATTCAACGCACTTACATCCATCAGCTCATCAATCAAAAACCCAATCCCGAGGCAGACAATCCCAATTTAAACTTTGGTCTTTTGCGTTCGGATGGTTCACGAAAACCCGCTTTTATTGCAATTAGAAATATGATGGATCTGTTGGAAGAAGACAATGAAACTTCTAATTCTTTAGCTTCACTTAACTCTTTAAACTATAGTTTGGATGGAAACATCAATAATGTGCATCATACACTCTTACAAAATAAAAAAGGCATCTTTTATCTAATTCTTTGGCAAGAAGTTCCAAGTTTCGACCTGAAAAACAATATTGATCTGAATGTTTCTTCACAAGAAGTGACTTTAACCTTAAACACAGATATTGTTCAGGCTAATGGTTATGAGCCAATTGATTCAACTCGTCCGATATTTCAATCAAAAAATCCTCAAAAACTGCTGCTCAAAGTCCCCGATCATCCGTTAATTGTTGAGTTAAGACCCACTTAAGAAACTCAACGTTTCAACAATAATTCTTGGTAAACTTCTAACGTTTCTTGGTTGACTCTCGAAACCTGCAAATCCTCTAAATTTTGTTTGGCTCGTTCTCTAAACTGTTGTAAAAGATCAGGATGACTGAGTAATTCTCGCAATGCAATAGCCAAAGCATGACTATTTTTAGGGGTAACTAAAACACCTGCTTTTCCACCTTCTAAAGCTTCAGGAATTCCATCAACATCACTGGCTACAATTGCACATCCTGCTTCACGGGCTTCTGGAATAACCAAAGGACTAGGATCACGATGTGAAGCGAGTACAAAAATATCTGTAGCCAGGAGATAACGTTGAGGTTCCGGTTGAAAACCTTCAAAATGAATGCGATCGCTAACAGATATTTTTTGAGCTTGAGTTTCAAAAAGTTGTTTATCGGGGCCATCTCCTACTAAATAAAGATGAGCGTTTGGAAAGTCTAAAGCAATTTGAGCAAAAGCATCAATTAACTCTGAAATTCCTTTTCGCTGGGACATTCCTGCAACCGTTGTTAAAGCAGGACGTTTTAAAGATAACGGTTGATAATCAACTAATGATCGCGTTCGTGGACTCCCTAATGTTCCGTTCGTAATAACTCGCAACTTCTGAGAGTTCACTCCTCGTTTGATCATCGATTGAGCAACAGGATGACTCACCGCAATCACTCGATTTGCCAAACCCATCAGTACCGCACTGCGTTGAAATTCATTGTGAACAGTAGAAACAAGTCCGTATTTAAAATTACCCTTTAAAACTTTAGCGAATACCATTCCAGTCATCATGTGAGCGTGAATAATATCCGGTTTAAAATCTTTAATAATTGCTCGATAACCCATCGCCGCTTTAATAATATTTATGGGTTTTCGAGTTTGATTGAGTAGGAAAAGCTGAACTCCATAATCGTTGAGTAAGGCTTCATATTCTCCCCCGCCTGAAATAATACCCACCTGATAACCTGCTTTTGCTTGCAAACAAGCTAAATCCACAGCAACATTGACAATACCGTTCCCTGTTGCCCGAATATGATTCAAAATGTGGAGGATTTTCATAAATATATTGGGATAAAAAACAGATTAATGTTTAATTCACTCTCGTTACCTATTATAATAAATCATAGTTCAAAAATCTCTCAAAAATTTTATCATGTCAGCTTCTGTTCTTTGTGTAGGGAATGGCTGGTTTCCTACTATGCCAGGTGGACTCAATCGCTATGTTTATGAACTCACTCATCAACTTGCCTCCCAAGGAGATAACGTTGAATTATGCGGTGTTGGACTGCCACCCATTGAACCCAACTCTCCCATAAAACTGACTAATTTAGCTGAACCTAATCATTCACTTTTAGAGCGACTTTGGTTAACTCATAAAAACTTCAAAAACAGATATTTAACTCAGCCTGATGCGATTAACTTGCATTTTTCACTGTATAGTTTACCGATCCTTTCAAGCTTCCCGAAAGATGTCCCTGTTACCTTTACTTTTCATGGCCCTTGGGCATTAGAAAGCGAAGGTGAAGGCGCAAAAAAGCTAGGAGTTTGGTCAAAGTATTGCATGGAACAACAAGTCTACAAACATTGCGATCGCTTTATTGTTTTGAGTCAAGCCTTTGGTAATATTTTAAACCAAAACTATCACATTCCTTGGAGTAAAATAAACATGATTCCCGGCGGAGTTGACACCCATCGCTTTCAAGCTAACTTATCTCGTCAACAAGCCCGTGAACAGCTTAATTTTCCACAAGATCGCTTCATTCTTTTTACCCCTCGTCGCTTAGTTAATCGCATGGGAATTAGCCCATTATTGCAAGCCTTGGCGAATCTAAAATCTCACATTCCTGATGTTTGGTTAGCCATTGCAGGGAAAGGAATTTTACGAGAAAAATTAGAACAACAAGCCACTGAACTCTCACTCAATCATCATGTTAAATTTCTCGGTTACTTACCCGATGAACAATTACCCATCGCTTACCAAGCTGCTGATCTAACCGTTGTTCCTTCACAAGCTTTAGAAGGATTTGGATTAATTTTACTCGAATCTCTGGCCAGTGGAACACCCGTTTTGTGTACACCTGTAGGCGGAATGCCGGAAATTTTAGAGCCGTTTTCCCCGGAATTAATAACAGATTCCATAACAGTAAAAGCAATTACATCTAAACTCCAAGCTGTCCTCAAAGATCAAATTCCTCTACCCAGCCGTGAGGCTTGTCGAGAATACGCTTCTACTCATTTTAATTGGTTGGATATTTCTCAAAAAGTTAGAAACCTTCTTCTAATTTAATTAGAATCTATAATCAAAATTTACTCATTAACCGATCTCAAACTCAATCTAATGAAAATCCTATTTTTAGATCAAAGTGGTAAATTAGGCGGTGCGGAACTTTCTCTGGCTGATGTAGCTTCTTTCTATCGTGAAAACTGCTTAGTGGGTTTATTTGCCGATGGTGCTTTTCGCTACTTACTCGAACAACAACAAATCCCCGTTAAAATTATAACAAATCAGTCTATTAACGTCCAAAAAGATAGCGGTATTCTCCAAAGCTTAAGCAGTTTTNGATCAAAGTGGTAAATTAGGCGGTGCGGAACTTTCTCTGGCTGATGTAGCTTCTTTCTATCGTGAAAACTGCTTAGTGGGTTTATTTGCCGATGGTGCTTTTCGCTACTTACTCGAACAACAACAAATCCCCGTTAAAATTATAACAAATCAGTCTATTAACGTCCAAAAAGATAGCGGTATTCTCCAAAGCTTAAGCAGTTTTAGTTCAATTACACCCCTGGTTTTAAATGTTGCTAAAATCGCCAAAAATTATGATATTATTTATGCCAACACTCAAAAAGCTTTAGTTGTCGGTGCTTTAGCCAGTTTTCTCAGTCGTCGTCCGTTGGTTTATCATCTACGAGATATTCTCAACGCCGATCATTTTAGTACAACAAATCGCCGCATTGCAGTAACATTAGCAAACCGTTCCTCTTTAGTCATTGCCAATTCTGAAGCGACTCGCACTGCCTTTCTAGAATCGGGAGGACGATTAGAAATTACTCAAGTTGTTTATAATGGTTTTCAACCCGAAAAATATCAAGCGGCAACTTCAGACGTTAATACCATTCAACAACAATTTCAACTAGAAGGGAAATTTATAGTCGGTCATTTTAGCCGTTTATCTCCCTGGAAAGGACAACATATTTTATTAGAAGCCTTAACCCAATGTCCTGAAAATGTTATTGCTCTTTTGGTCGGAGATGCACTCTTTGGAGAGCAAGAATATGTCGAACAACTCCACAAACAAGTAGATGATTTAGGACTCCAAAACCGAGTTAAATTTTTAGGGTTTCGTTCCGATATTGTACCCTTGATGACCGCTTGTAATTTAGTCGCTCATACTTCCACCTCTCCCGAACCTTTTGGACGGGTTATCATTGAAGCAATGCTGTGTAAAACTCCCATTGTGGCGTCTGCTGCGGGGGGTGTAGTCGAATTAGTTAATCCCGGAAAAACAGGCTGGCTAGTGAGTCCTGGAAACTCGGAAGAACTCGCTAACGTAATTAATAGTTGCTATCAAAATCCCGAATTAGCGGCTCATGTTGCAACAGAAGCTTACCAAAAAGCCAATGAAAACTTTCAACTCGAGCAAACCCGACAACATATTGATCAACTCCTTCGGAAGTTATTAAAATAAAAAATTAATCTAAATAATCTCAGCCCNGTTGCTATTAACTCTAATGGGACAAAGGTGGTTTCGGGTTTACAGGCTGGCTAGTGAGTCCTGGAAACTCGGAAGAACTCGCTAACGTAATTAATAGTTGCTATCAAAATCCCGAATTAGCGGCTCATGTTGCAACAGAAGCTTACCAAAAAGCCAATGAAAACTTTCAACTCGAGCAAACCCGACAACATATTGATCAACTCCTTCGGAAGTTATTAAAATAAAAAATTAATCTAAATAATCTCAGCCCCTCTCCTAAAAGACGAAGGGGAATTTTCTGAGGATTAAATTTCTCTATTACCTCTCCCCCTAACCCCCTCTCCTAAAAGGCGAAGGGGAATTTTCTGAGGATTTTATTTTTTATACTCTATCATTATTACCTTACCAACCCCGCCACAGTCCAGAGGAATAACTGTCACACGAAAAACAGGATTTGCATAAAATTTCCCGATTTCCCCTGAGTAAATAGTAGAGTACCGGGGTGAGATGATGAAATTTAAAACTGTTATCAATCTACTATTTTTTACTGCGGTGATGAGTTCTAGTGTATTCAGTCAGGTTAATTCTGTGATGAATTTACCTCAAATTGAAACAGTAATAATTTGTCGATTTTTCAAGCCTGAACCTCCCGTACAAGGTGATGGGGGTTCCCGGTTTGCTGAACCCTCTAATCATCAAAATCAACACAATTTTCCTGATGTTCAAGCTTGAATATGTTTGCATTTCCTCCCGTTTAACGCTGTAAAATATCCGATGTCATTGAATGAGTATTCAGTTCAATCAACGCCGTTCACGTCCAAGTTTTCTATCCGCAGAAAATGCAATATTCCAGAACCATCACCCGCCACAATCGTTTGATTATCGGGACTAATCGCACAGCAATTAAAATCACTATCTCCAATAAAGGTGATTATTTCTTTTCCTGTATTTAAGTCCCAAAGTTTCACCGTTCTATCCGATGAAGCGGAAACAACTTTTGAACCGTCTGAACTGATAGCGACTGCATTGATTTTATACCTATATATCCTGAGAGTGAATAGTTCCTTCCTTGTTCCCACATCCCAAACTTTGATAGTTTTATCGTTTGAAGCAGAAACAACTTTTAAGCCATCGGGACTAATAGCAACCGCACTTATATTATCCCTATGTCCACAGAGATTCAACAGTTCTGTTCCTGTGACTATATCCCAGATTTTAATAGTTCCATCCTGTAAACCCGAAACCACCTTTGTCCCATTAGAGTTAATAGCAACTGCTTCTGTCAAACTGTTATTTCCAGAGAGAGTTAACGGTATCTCTTGAATCGTTAAATCCCAAATTTGAATCGTTTGGCTCCAAGAACGAGAAACTACTTTTAACCCATTAGGACTAATAGCAATTGCCATGATCGAATGGTAGCTGCCAAAAACTGGCATTTCCTTTACTGTTTGTAACTTTCCCGTTACTAAATCCCAAATTTCAATCCTTTCATCCGAATAACCAGAAACGACTTTTGATCCATTAAGACTAATAGCAACTGCATTTACTTTTCCCCTCTCTTCTCTAATAGTTAATAGTTCTTTTTTGATTGCTAAATCCCAAATTTTTATGTCTTTGTCCAATGAACATGAAATGAGTTTTGAACCATTATAACTGATAGCAACTGCGTTTACAAAACTACTATGTTCACGGAGAGTAAATATTTGTGTCCCTGTGGCTAAATCCCAGACTTTGATAGTTCCATCCCATGAACCCGAAACCAACTTTGAACCATCAGGACTAATCGCAACTGCTGAGACAAAACCATCATGTCCATTGAAAGTTAACAGTTGTTTTCCACTCGTTAAATCCCAAACTTTGATAGTTTTATCCCATGAACCCGAAACCAGCTTTGAGCCATCGGGACTAATCGCAACTGCCCATACTGAAGAATTATGTCCACTGAGAGTTAATAGTTGTTTTCCACTCGTTAAATCCCAGACTTTGATAGTTTTATCCCGTGAACCCGAAACAATTTTTGACTCATCAGGACTGATAGCTATAGTTTTATCCCGTGAACCCGAAACAATTTTTGACTCATCAGGACTGATAGCTAATGCTGTTATCCCATCCTCATGTCCACTGAGAGTCAGTAGTTCTTTTCCCGTTGCTAAATCCCAAACTTTTATAGTATTATCATCTGAACCCGAAACAATTTTTGACCCATCAGGACTAATCGCAACTGTCCTTACCTCATCATGTCCACTGAGAGTTGATAACTGTTTTCCAGTCACTAAATCCCAAACTTTGATAGTTTTATCCAATGAACCCGAAACCAACTTTGATCCGTCAGGAGTGATAGAAACTGCTGAAACTTGCTTATCATGTCCGCTTAAACTAGACAGTATTTTTCCTGTTACTAAATCCCAGACTTTAACAGTTTTATCCCATGAACCCGAAACCAACTTTGATCCGTCAGGACTTATAGCAACTGCATTTACCCAACCAGTATGTCCAACAAGAGTCCGAATTAACGCTCCTCCGGGTGGAGTTAAATTAGGAGCAGTTGGACGCAACCAAGGTGAGGTTTGACATCGTTTTGCTTGTTGCAGAAGTTGTTGAATTTTGGGATTATTTTCATACAATAAAAGTCGTCCCCAGAGTTGACTGGCGAGTTGATTTTTATCTTTATTGAGAACATGAGCCGATAGTTCAAAAGTTCGTTGTAGCAGTCTCAATGTTTCGTCAGTTTCCAGATGTTCAACTTGCTGATAATCCTCAATTAACGCTTGTATTCCCACCGCTTCTATTTTGGCTTGCATAAACTCAAAATCCGTCAGAAAGCGATGCACCTTTCCAAACTGAGAGTTTTCAACCAGGTGATAAATAAGTTCGGTTAAAACAAACTCTCTATCTTCTTCGGTTTTTCTCGCCAACCAGTTGCCAATTTTACCCATTGTTTTAGTCCTCGTCTTCAGTTGTATCCAAATCTTCTAACAAAGCATTCGTTATCGATCCATGAATCTCTGTAATTTCAATTCCTGCGGCTTCAATGATCTCTTTGCGGGAGAGAAAATCAGCAAAACTAGCATGATAAACTTTATAGCGAGTTTGTCCTTGAATTTGACTATAATGCAAAAACTGTGACCATTCATTGAGTACCTCTTGAACGATTATTTCATCTTTTACACTCGCAAATTTAGCAATTAACTGACGAGAAACGGGTTTACGCAACACACCGAGAATATAGACAATCTTAATCTTTAACTTCGGTAAGGNCGTTTAAAGTTGACTGAGGAAGAAAGAGAAAATCAGCAAAACTAGCATGATAAACTTTATAGCGAGTTTGTCCTTGAATTTGACTATAATGCAAAAACTGTGACCATTCATTGAGTACCTCTTGAACGATTATTTCATCTTTTACACTCGCAAATTTAGCAATTAACTGACGAGAAACGGGTTTACGCAACACACCGAGAATATAGACAATCTTAATCTTTAACTTCGGTAAGGGTTTATCCTGCATTCCCATTCGTCGCCAATGGTCTTCGTAGTACGATGTTAAACCTTGGGGTAGATTTTCTAACTGTAAATTTTGATAATAACCTTTGGCAATTTCCGGTAACACATACCTCAAATACATAAAGTTATTTTCGCTTTTTTCTGCCAAAGTATCAATAAACTCCTTCTTGTTTAGGTTTTGATTACCAATCCACTCATATAACGAGTTTTTAAATTCTTCATCCTCAAAAAATAGATAAATATACTTTTCGATATCTTCTCGACTGTTCATGGTGTAGTCCTTGAAATCAAAGATCTCTTGAGGGGTTTCAAACAATAACCGAGTTTCTAACTCTCGACGACGAGTAAGCAAAAAATACACACCTTTGGGTAAATATCGGGGTAAATACAATATATTGAAACCGTTTTGTTGATGACTCATATTGACTTCATCCAAAGCATCAATCACAATCACTACTTTTTCATGGGGTTTGAGTTTATCACTCACTTTCTGAAGTAAATTCTTTAAAAAGTTGCCATCTTCTTTGGCTTCTTGCGGTAACGAGTTCGGTTGATAATCTTCCAACCCGTACTCACAAATTAGTTGCTGACAAATACATTCTAGAAATTGATCCGCTCGATTTTGACTATCAGTATAAACATTGAAATAATAGAGACAAGAGGGATGATCGTTCACATATTTCGCCGCAACTGTACTTTTTCCTTCACCCGGATCGCCCACCACAGTAAAATATCCCCTATCGTGAGTTTCAATAAAATTGTTAAACGCCTTAAAAACAAACTCCCGCCCTACAAACTTGCGTATTTTTTCCTCAATTAGTCCCTGAAATATTCCTGTGTATTTGCTTTTTTCAATTTTCCAACGTAGAGGATTTATAAACTCAGTCGGATGACAACCCAAAGCCTCAGCTACTTTTTTAATATCCCATTTATTCACTAAATCTTTGTCTCCCTTTGTTCCCAACATTTGCTTGAGAGTATCCAGAGAAATACCCGCTTGATCAGCAAGTTGCTGTTGAGTGAATCCTTTCTCTTTATAGAGTTTTGTTAATTCTTCTCTTTCTTCCTCAGTCAACTTTAAACGTTTATCTGACATGGTTTTACTCTCCCAAAATTGGTTTATTCCTACTGTAGCGGACTCTAACAAAGTTGAACAGGGAAAATAGGGAAAAATCGCTTCCCCATTTCCCCCAAACTGTCGGGAAGACTTCCCCAAATCTTATCCCTATTTACACTCGTAATTCTGCGAGAGATTAATCAAAATGAAATTGTCAACGTTCAGGATATTTAATTATGTATTCTCTCAATTCTTCTCAAAATCAACTCGGCTTTGACTTGCAAACCCTGCTGAATTTACAACCCCCTCGCGCCCATTGTCAGAAGTGTTTGGGGTTGCTGACATCTATTCACCCCTGCAATGAAAAGGGTAATATTCCCTGTCCGGTTTGTGGGGTAGAGACGGTTGTTTCTGGTGAAACACGGGCTGAAAAATACGAAAAATTTCGCAATCATTATAAAGCCTTAAACCTCTATATTGAGTTCGATAACATCATCGAACACGCCAAAAAGTTCGCTTCCATCGCTCAAAAAATGCACCCAAACAACCGCTATTATCCACCCGTTAGCGCTCTTTTAGATAGTCTCAACCAAGCCCAATCTTTTGTTCATATTAATAGTTTTGGAATCAGTCGAGACTTTTTATTTACCTTGAAATTGGTTGCTAAAAAAATACCCGTTCGGGGAATTATCGCCCTGACATCCGATCAACTTTGGCTGCGGGATGAACTCCAAAACTACAGCCAAGAATCCCCCAATTTGCAACTGAAAGCCGTTTATGATGCTAACAATTGGGCGACTGTTCCCCATCAAAAGTTAATTGTAATTGATGGTTTAATCGCCTTTAAAGGTAGTACAAATCTCACCCTAACCGCATGGCGTAAAGCCGCACAGGGTTATGATAACGTTGAATTGGTGACAAATCTCGCTCAGGTTATTGAACTTCACAACCGTTTCTTTTCTCCCCTTTGGGCGAATTTAAGTCCCTACGGAAATGCGATCGCCCTCGATCATTCTCTTGCTATTGTTAAGGCGAGTTAGTTTAGGGAATTAGAAGAGTGATCCCCCTAAATCCCCCTTAAAAAGGGGGACTTTTTTTTCTAAATTTCCCTGACAAACGGCGATTTTCAGCCCACCTATCTCTCTACAAT
>NZ_LATL02000175.1 GCF_000972705.2 Limnoraphis robusta CS-951
CATTAATTATAACGAGAAAATAAGGTCGTTTACTATCGAATAAACTCATTGACTAAAAAATAAAGTTCTAGACCAGCAAATCAAGTTGTATACTGCTGATCTAGGGCTTTTGTACTATATTGGAATAGCGAGCAGTTATATCATGTCCGGTTGAACAGTTATAAATAAACGACAGAGGAGTCAGGAGTCAGGAGTCAGGAGTCAGGAGGAAATCAAGAAGAAGAAAGAGGAGGAGGAGTCACCGAGTCACCGAGGAAATCAAGAAGAAGAAAGAGGAGGATTATGAGAAAGTTTTTTATCACTAATTATCCGGACATGATATTATATCAAGCTCTATAACGTCTATTAGTGAGGCTGTAAAATGGCTAAACCTAGTAGTCGTAGTAGTAGTTCGACTGTTATAGAAAAACGATTGCCGTCAGGTTGAGGTGAAGCTAAATTGCGATCGCTATATCATTACCACTGACTTAATATCTATTCCTCTTTATTGTTGGCTTGGATAAGCTGAAATACCAGCCAAATAGATTTTAAGTGATAATACTCTTAAAACTCCATGTCTCAACTCAAACGCCGTCATTTCCTACAATTTGCAGGTTCGACTCTAGCAACACTCGGTTTAAGTCAATTCGACTTCTTCCAACAAGCAGAACGTTATGGTCGAGTTTTAGCACAAACTACACCTCGTAAATTAGCATTATTAGTTGGAATTAACAACTATCAGGGAGCCAAATCATTAAAGGGTTGTCTCACCGATGTAGAATTGCAGAAACATTTACTCATTTATCGCTTTGGGTTTAACCCCAGTGATATTATAATTATATCAGACAATTCAAATCTAAAACCCACCCGAGAAAATATTATTCAAGCCTTTCAAGAACATTTAATTAAACAAGCCAAACCCGATGATGTTGTCGTGTTTCATTATTCGGGACATGGTAGCCTAATTAAAGATCCCTTTCCCCTCGATTTAAAAGAATGTCGTGCAGAAAATCGTCCATACAATAGCTGCTTATACAACGGAACAATTGTACCTCAAAACGCTACACCTTTGGGTCAACAAGGAGAAGCCGTCACCGTTTCCGACATCATGGGACAAACCTTATTTCTATTAATGAGTCGGCTACAAACCGATAAGTTAACAACCGTTTTGGATAGCTGTCATTCCGGTGCAGGAACGAGGGGAAATGCAGTGGTTCGGGCGGCGCGATTGACGAGAAGCGGCGAAGAATTGATTGCAAGCCAAATAGAATTGGAATTACAAGAACAATTATTAGCCGAATTGGGTTGGGGTAAAGAGGAATTTCAACGCAAACGAACCTCTGGAATTGCTAAGGGTGTTGCATTAGGTTCTGCTGGACGAACACAAGAAGCCATTGATGCACAATTTGACGGATTTCATGCGGGTGCATTCACCTATTTATTAACCCGTTATCTCTGGCAACTAACCTCAACTCAAAGTGTGGAATCAACTTATATTAATCTGCGGAGAAGCACCCGCAGTTTAGCCGAATCTAAACAAAGTCGTACCGCCCAAATCCCTATATTAGAATACCAACCCGGAAGCAACTTTAATCAAAAACCGTTGTTTTTACTGAACTTAACAACCCCTTCTGCTGAAGCCGTTATTACAAAAATTAGAGGAGAAACTATTGAATTTTGGTTGGGAGGTGTGGCATCTCAAAACCTCACAGGTTCGGAGAAAGAAGGCGTATTTTCGGTTGTAAATGAGTCGGGAAATATTGTCGGAGAAATTCAACAAACGTCTCGGGTTGAGGGTTTATTTGGAATAGGGAAACAAATCTCGGGAGACGCTTCGGCTATCAAAGAAGGTCGGCTTTTGCGGGAGAAAATAGTCGGAATTCCAAAAAATCCCAAGCTAAAACTAGCTTTAGATGAATCGTTGGGAGCGGATTTAAAAACCGCACAAGCTGAATTAGAATCGAATCAATGGGTTGAATTAGTACCAGCAACTCAACTTGATAATAGCGGATATTTTTTAGGAAGATTCACAGAAAGCTACAAACAACAACAAACCCCAAGAAACCTCGAGATTGAACTTCCGTCTGTGAATAGTGTGGGTTTATTTCAACCAGATTTAACACCAGAACCTCAGTCTTTTGTTCGTTCAAATGAACGGATTGTTGATGCAATTAATCGATTGCAACCTACTTTTAAACGGTTACTAGCTAATCAAATTTTAGGGCAATTATTAAATGTGAGTCAGGGTTCACCGCTTCAAGTTCAAGCCGAAGTTTTTGGTGGGGTAAACGCGATAAAAGTGGCGAGTCGGGGCGCAGAATCTGGCAATCCTACGGCGAATTTATTGCAAGTTCCTTCGGGGACTAATTTGCAAGTAAAAGTAGAAAATTTTGAAAATCAAGACCTGTATTTAGGAGTGTTAGTGATTAGTGCAACGGGTTCAATTAATATTCTTTATCCCGCCGACTGGGAAGCGCCCGAAGAAGCCTCTAGAATTGATAGAAATGGCAGTTTGACGGTACCTCGCCCCAGAGAGGGTAACTTTCAAGTTCGAGGTGAATCCGGTCGTGCGCCCGAATTGTTATTATTAGTGAGTCAGGAACCGCTACGCCAAGCCCTCAAAGCCATGCAAACCATTGCACGCAGTCGCGGAATGTCTCGCGGATTTATCACAGGTTTAACAGACAATGAACCCACCGATTTAATTAACGGTTTGCTAGAAGATTTAACGGGTTTTTCCCGCAGTGGTCAACCGGATAGAAATATTGCTTCAACTCAAGGTTCAATCCCCTACGAAACCTCAAAAATGGTAGTGCTTTCGGCTGTGATTGAAATCATTAATTGATGTGAATCTATTATACTATAAAGTAGTAAACTGGAGAATCAGATGACGATTGCTCAAGATTTGGAAACTCTCCAAACAGAAACCGAATTAGAAGACATTGAATTTCCCCTCGGAGATTTAGAAAGTAAGGAGCCGCCATTGGAAAGTGAACTGCATCTACGACAAATTCTGCTCTTGATTCAAATGCTAGAATATCTCTGGCAAGATCGTCAAGATTTTTATGCTTTTGGAAATCTGACCATTTATTATAGTTTGGAACAAAAGAAAACGGATAATTTTAGAGGGCCTGATTTCTTTGTGGTTTTAAATACCTCACGCAAACCCCGCAAAAGTTGGGTGGTGTGGGAAGAAGGGGGAAAATATCCAAACGTTATTATAGAACTGTTATCAAAATCAACAGCAAATGTAGACCGAACGACGAAAAAAGATATTTATCAAGATACTTTCCGAACACCGGAATATTTTTGGTTTTCACCGGAAACTTTAGAATTTCAGGGATTTGAAATTGTTCAAGGAAAATATCAGGAAATTCAACCCAACGAACAAGGACAATTGTGGAGTCAACAGTTACAACTTTTTCTAGGAATTCATCAGCAACAGTTGAGGTTTTTCACACCGGAAGGAGTATTAGTTCCGACACCTGAAGAATCAGCAAAAACAGAACGTCAACGCAATGAACGATTAGCCGCAAAATTGCGAGAATTAAATATTGATCCAGATACTTTATAATTATAACATTAAAAGGTAAAATAAAATGACCATTGCTCAAGATTTAGAAGTTCTCCAAACCGAAATCGAATTAGAAGAGATTGAATTTCCCCCCGGAGATTTAGAAAGCAAGGAGCCGCCATTGGAAAGTTATTTGCATCTACAACAGTTATTGCTGTTAATGAAGTGTTTGGACTGGTTGTGGCAAGACAGAAACGATTATTTTGCCGCCGGAAATCTGACCATTTATTATAGTCCTGAACAAAAGAAAACGGATAATTTTAGAGGGCCTGATTTCTTTGTGGTTTTAAATACCTCACGCCAACCTCGTAAAAGTTGGGTGGTGTGGGAAGAAGGCGGAAAATATCCGAATGTTATTATAGAACTGTTATCAAAATCAACAGCCAATGTTGATCGCACTAACAAAAAAGAAATTTATCAAGATATCTTCAGAACACCCGAATATTTTTGGTTTTCTCCAGAGACGTTAGAATTTAAGGGATTTGGTTTGTTACAGGGAACTTATGAAGAACTCCAACCCAACGAACAGGGCAGACTTTGGAGCAAACAATTAAACTTATTTCTGGGAGTTTATGAAGGAAAATTGAGGTTTTTTACACCGGAAGGTGAGTTAGTTCCAACTCCCGAAGAATCAGCAAAAACTGAAAAACAGCAACGAGAAACCGCCGAACAACGAGTAATAGAAGCGGAAGAAACAAGCCGCAAAACCCAAGAAGAACTCGAAGCCGAACGTCAACAAAGACAAGCCGAACAACAACGCAATGAACGGTTAGCAGCGAAGTTGCGAGAATTGAATATTGATCCAGACACCCTGTAATTTTTATGTTCTTCTGATAGTGATTTCATCCTCTGATCAAAATACTATGCCTGCTAGGGATATTTATCATCAAACGGTCAAAAAAGCACTGATAAAAGATGGCTGGACTATCACTCATGATCCTTTACGAATTCGATTAGCAAGAGGTAGAAACCTGTTTGTTGATATGGGTGCTGAACGGTTGCTTGCTGCTGAACGTGATGCGGAAAAAATAGCCATTGAAGTCAAGAGTTTTACCCGTCCTTCCGAAATGAAAGACCTTGAAGAAGCTGTGGGTCAATTTGTTCTGTATTCTCGCTTATTAAAGCGCTATTATCCCGACTATACTCTTTATTTAGCCGTGAGTGATAACATCCGAAAAACAGTCTTTGAAGAAGAAGCAGGTCAAACATTAATTGAGGATGGTATTATCCGCTTATTCAGTTTCGATCCAACTTTAGAGGTGATTATTCAATGGATTCGCTAAAATCTTCCTATCGTGATGTAATTGAAAACCTGTTGAAAAATTATGCCGAGTTTTTGGCTGGCGATGAAATAGAACTTGAACTGGTTTTTGATCGAGAACGCGATCGCTATTTGTTGGTCGAAACAGGCTGGCAAAATGATTATCGCATTTACGGAACAGTATTACATATTGATGTGATTGACGATCAACTTTGGATTCAGCATGATGGTACTGAAGACGGGGTGGCTTTGGAGTTAGTCGCCGCCGGAATTCCCAAAGAAAAAATTGTCTTGGGTTTTAAGCCGCCTTCCGAACGAAAATATACAGAATTTGCAACTCACTAAGCTGTTAATTTACAATAAAAATTTAGGAGGAAAGTCCGAGATAGTGCAACTCCGGGGAATCTCAACTGCATAACTCCAACACCCCCAAAAATAGGTTAGAAGTGAATGAACATCTACCCTTGGAGGAATTGCGGTGTTGAACCTCAAAGCGTTAACCCTGGCGGCGATCATTGGTGTGTTGAGTCCCATTCTACCCCCAAACGTTCTCTCTGAGTCGCCAGTTCTCGCCCAAACTCAACAGCAACGCCAAGCCGAAGCCGATCGATTATTTAATCAAGGTATTCAACAAGGCAAAACCAGCCAATTTCGAGAAGCGTTGCAGTCTTTCCAACAAGCTTTAGAAATTTATCGGGAAATCGGTAATAGACAAGGGGAAGCCAATTCTCTGGGCAATTTGGGCATTACTTACCGTAGTTTAGGGCAGTACCAAAAGGCGATAGAATTTTATCAGCAGCAGTTAACCATTGCACGAGAAATCGGCGATCGCAAGGGGGAAGGGGCTTCTCTGAACAATTTGGGCATTACTTACCGTAGTTTAGGGCAGTACCAAAAGGCGATAGAATTTTATCAGCAGCAGTTAACCATTGCACGAGAAATCGGCGATCGCAAGGGGGAAGGGGCTTCTCTGAACAATTTGGGCATTACTTACCGTAGTTTAGGGCAGTACCAAAAGGCGATAGAATTTTATCAGCAGCAGTTAACCATTGCACGAGAAATCGGCGATCGCAAGGGGGAAGGGGCTTCTCTGAACAATTTGGGCATTACTTACCGTAGTTTAGGGCAGTACCAAAAGGCGATAGAATTTTATCAGCAGCAGTTAACCATTGCACGAGAAATCGGCGATCGCAAGGGGGAAGGGGCTTCTCTGAACAATTTGGGCATTACTTACCGTAGTTTAGGGCAGTACCAAAAGGCGATAGAATTTTATCAGCAGCAGTTAACCATTGCACGAGAAATCGGCGATCGCAAGGGGGAAGGGGCTTCTCTGAACAATTTGGGCATTACTTACCGTAGTTTAGGGCAGTACCAAAAGGCGATAGAATTTTATCAGCAGCAGTTAACCATTGCACGAGAAATCGGCGATCGCAAGGGGGAAGGGGCTTCTCTGAACAATTTGGGCATTACTTACCGTAGTTTAGGGCAGTACCAAAAGGCGATAGAATTTTATCAGCAGCAGTTAACCATTGCACGAGAAATCGGCGATCGCAAGGGGGAAGGGGCTTCTCTGAACAATTTGGGCATTACTTACCGTAGTTTAGGGCAGTACCAAAAGGCGATAGAATTTTATCAGCAGCAGTTAACCATTGCACGAGAAATCGGCGATCGCAAGGGGGAAGGGGCTTCTCTGAACAATTTGGGCATTACTTACCGTAGTTTAGGGCAGTACCAAAAGGCGATAGAATTTTATCAGCAGCAGTTAACCATTGCACGAGAAATCGGCGATCGCAAGGGGGAAGGGGCTTCTCTGAACAATTTGGGCATTACTTACCGTAGTTTAGGGCAGTACCAAAAGGCGATAGAATTTTATCAGCAGCAGTTAACCATTGCACGAGAAATCGGCGATCGCAAGGGGGAAGGGGCTTCTCTGAACAATTTGGGCATTACTTACCGTAGTTTAGGGCAGTACCAAAAGGCGATAGAATTTTATCAGCAGCAGTTAACCATTGCACGAGAAATCGGCGATCGCAAGGGGGAAGGGGCTTCTCTGAACAATTTGGGCATTACTTACCGTAGTTTAGGGCAGTACCAAAAGGCGATAGAATTTTATCAGCAGCAGTTAACCATTGCACGAGAAATCGGCGATCGCAAGGGGGAAGGGGCTTCTCTGAACAATTTGGGCATTGCTTACAATAGTTTAGGGCAGTATCAGAAGGCAATAGAATTCCATCAGCAGTGGTTAACCATTGCACGAGAAATTGGCGATCGCAGAGGGGAAGCGAATTCTCTGGGCGGTTTGGGCAATGCTTACCGTAATTTGGGGCAGTATCAGAAGGCAATAGAATTCTATCAGCAGTCTTTAACGATTGCACGAGAAATTGGCGATCGCAAGGGGGAAGGGGCTTCTCTGAACAATTTGGGCATTGCTTATCGTAATTTGGGGCAGTACCATCAGGCGATAGAATTCCATCAGCAGTGGTTAACCATTGCACGGGAAATAGGCGATCGCAATGGGGAAGGGAATTCTCTGGGCGGTTTGGGTAATGCTTACAATAGTTTAGGGCAGTATCAGAAGGCGATAGAATTCTATCAGCAGTGGTTAACCATTGCACGGGAAATAGGCGATCGCAAGGGGGAAGGGGCTTCTCTGAACAATTTGGGCATTGCTTATCGTAATTTGGGGCAGTACCATCAGGCGATAGAATTCCATCAGCAGTGGTTAACCATTGCACGGGAAATAGGCGATCGCAATGGGGAAGGGAATTCTCTGGGCGGTTTGGGTAATGCTTACAATAGTTTAGGGCAGTATCAGAAGGCGATAGAATTCTATCAGCAGTGGTTAACCATTGC
>NZ_LATL02000176.1 GCF_000972705.2 Limnoraphis robusta CS-951
ATTTGTTCGGGGCTATTATCGGCGGGTATTTCTTTGTTTTGTAGGATTTGTTGATAGAGTCCTAATAAACGTCCGGTGCGTTTTTCTTCGGCTTTCAACAGGCGATCGCGTAGAGTTCTTAAATGTTCGGGATTGTCTTGATATTCCCACTGATTAATAATTTTCTCCCGCACCAATTCCGCCACCCAGTCCGCCTCATTTCCCGGTATTATTTCGGTTGAAGATTCCCGAATAAATTTACAAACTTTCTGGGTTAAAAAGGGCTGTCCGTTCGTCCAATACAACACCGCTTCTAACACCGTTTGGGGATTTTCAGTTAATGAAATAAACCCATTTTTAAGCGGTTCTGCTTCGTTTATTTGAAAGCCGTTGAGTTCGATAGCCTGACCAATATTAAAAGGGGTTCGTCGTTGGTCTTGAATTAAATCAGAGGGTGTTGTTACGCCCAATAACGCAAAGGTTAAACGTTGATAAATGGGTTCGTCGGCGCGTTTGTTGTAGCAGTCTCGAATAACAGCAAAAAAGTCATCTATATTAAACGGTAAGCTGAGAATACTATCAATTTCGTCAATAAAAATAACTATATTTTGAGGAACAAGTGGTAAGAGTTTATCGCTAAAAAATTTACTAAATCTGCGAATAATAGACAGAGAGTTGAGACTTTCCCACCATTCCTCTAAATCAAATATTTCGTAGAGGTCTAAACTATCTATTATCGCATCAATCACGCTCAAATACCACTGTTCCGGCGTAATATCAAACGTTCCTATTCCGGTAATATCTATTGCCACACAAGCAACATCTTCGCTTTGGAGTCGTTGCATTGTCCGAACTCTTAAGCTAGATTTCCCCATCTGACGACAGTTAAAAACGTAGCAAAAATCCCCCGCTTTTAGTTTATTATAAAAGATGTCGTCGGCTTGTCTTTTTACATAAGTTGGGGCGTCTGGGGGTAGACTTCCTCCCACTTGATAGCTAAAATTTGACTCAGATGAATGACTCATTTGATTAAGTCTGGTTGATTAACAATTTTACCATATTCGATGAATTAATACTCTTAAAAAAAGTTTGAAGAAAACTTCTGACTTCTGATTCTCCCTAGCCCCCCTTAATCCCTCCGCCTGCGGCACCTCCCTTAAAAAGGGAGGCGGGGGGGGAAAAGAGGGGCATTGAAGTTAAAGTCCCCCTTTATAAGGGGGATTTAGGGGGATCTCTCCGGGGAATTTAGGGGAATTAAGTCCCCCTTTATAAGGGGGATTTAGGGGGATCTCTCCGGGGCATTTAGGGGAATTAAGTCCCCTTTTCCAAGGGGGATTTAGGGGGATCTCTCCGGGGAATTTAGGGAAATTAAGTCCCCCTTTCCAAGGGGGATTTAGGGGGATCTCTCCGGGGAATTTAGGGGAATTAAGTCCCCTTTTCCAAGGGGGATTTAGGGGGATCTCTCCGGGG
>NZ_LATL02000177.1 GCF_000972705.2 Limnoraphis robusta CS-951
TGAATTTTGTCACCTAGAATTAATCTAAATAAACCCGCCCCGTCAGGTTGAAATAATGTCATTAAATGTAGGGGCGGGTTCGTCGGGATTTTGGTGTCTATTATTAATATTAATAAATCCGCCCCTTCCCCGGTATGAATTGAATGAGGCGTGAATTTTGTCAATTGAAATTAACGTTAATAAATCCGCCCCGTAATCAGTTTATAAATAATTGTTGGGGTGGGGCGGGTTTATAACCATTATTTCTGAGTACGATAAGTTATTGCGTAACCCGCCCCTACAGGTCTTTAATTAATTTCGAGTTCCCGCAGAAAGTAAAATTGCTCAGTTCCGTCAACACGACCTAAATAACCCGTTAAGGGAGAAGATAACTCTATCAGCAAGTCTCGAACTTTTTCTTGAGAAAGTGTCGAGTTGATGTCGGTTGCAAACATCGAATTATATTGAATTCTGATTTCTGTAACTGTGGGTTGAGCGGTTCCGAATTCTCCCTGTTTTTTAACGGCTTCAATAATTTTGCTTCGCCGTTGAATGTCTTGTTTAACTTTCTCAATATATTCATCAATTTTATCATCAATTTGTCCGGCTGTAAAATATTCTTTCAGTTCAATTAGATTAACTGAACCGGGATATTTTGCTTGAAGTTCAACCAAGTTTTGTAAAGTCATGGGATTAATAATACTGATAATAGATTGTTGTGCAGATTTCTCAAGATAACTTGTAGGTTTACCTGGGCCAATAATTAATTTGACAGCAGTTTCATAGCTTTCTCTACCTAAATGTCTCGTACCAATTCGATAGAGTTGTTCTGCTGTAGAATCAGGAAGACTCTTTCCGGCTTTGCATTCCCCCACCATTGGATAGGGTTTATGACAATACAAATCCATCCCACCTGCACCGCCTTTTGCATCACTATGAACCTCAAAACCCAAATACGCTAAACTTTTACGAACGATATTTTCAAAGGCGGTTCCTTTTTCATATTTTCCGCCTGTTTCTGCTGTTCCCAACTCGTTAATTGTAGAAATCCAATCGGGTAAAGGTTTAGTTTTTTTTGCCATTTTCCAACCTATAAATTGTTGAATTTGCTCATCGAATTGTTTCGCCGCAGAATGAGTTACTGCTAACTGAGAAATTGCGGTTTGTAATTCTTCTAATTCGGGATGTAATGGAGGCTGACGGTTGAGAATTTGACGATATCGTTGATCGAAGGCGTCGTTACTTAAAATCGGGTTATCTTCACTAACCGTTAAAGCGGGGGAAATAGGAAGAAAACGGGGACTAGAATTAACCGCAATTTCTGACGGTTCACTCAGTTGATAAACCCGCAAATAGGTTAGAAAAAAATGTCCTCGCTTGGCTAAAGTTTGATGCAAAGCTTCCTCAGTCCAAACCGTTAACTGAGATAACAAATCCAACCGTTCTGCTTCGTTAACGATTTGACAAAGTTCACATTTTGCCCAACTTTTTATCGTTACCGTTTCCGAACCCAATTCAGCTAAACTCTGATGAACTGTTGGTAAAAAATTCGGACGATAATATTGTTCGTTTGGGAGGGTATTGGATGATGTATCTGCGGGATAAAGAGCGAACTGTCTACCGGGATTAATAAAAATTCCAGCAATAATTAAGATAGTTCGCCCTTGGTTTAACGCTTCCAATTCGGGAGCAGGTAGACGCAAAGCAACGTCAATAGAAATAGATTGACTCACGTTTATTTCCTTTTAAACTCAACTAAAAATTAGCTAAATCTTGTTCATCGCTAGCATCTTCTTCTTCAAAAGATAATACACCCAAGTCAAACAGTTCTTCTTCGATCATGTCATCAGGGACAATATAGGAAGGATCGCTGAGAATTTCTTGAAGTAAAGGATTACTCGCGCCTAATAAATTTTCAGCACCTTTTTCAGCAATAAATTGTTCAATTTCTTCTTTTGTGAGTTGATATTCAACTTCCCGTTTATTGTAAACCGAACGAATCGCAATCAGGGGTTTAAGCTCATCTTCTTTCAGTTCAACATATTCTCCGCCTTTCTCGATCAAAGGTGTAATATATGTATTCTGAATATAAGGAGTCATTTTTCGGTCTTTGGAACGAACTAAACAACTGCGGGTTAACTCAATCCCAAAGTTTTCGGGTTGGGTTAATCTTCGGAGTCCAGCGCCTAATGAATTTCCTCCCGTGTATTGTAACACTGCTACCCCGATTTTAACTTTTTTTCCGTCTTCGGTTCCAATGATTTTAAAGTTGATATAGTTGTCTTTTCCAGATTTATTGTTGACGCTTTCAGTGACATCTTTAATCAAAACTCGCTCAATGGTTTGACCAATTAACCCTCGAAATCCAAATAACAAAGCATCTGCTATTGAGTAGTTATCGTCAATATAGTTGTCAATTTCTAATTGCATTTCTATATTGAAAGCAGATTGAACTTTATTTTCAACTTCGGGAGAACTTACTTGGGGATCTAAAAGCTGAGGCAGTTTTTCTTTGCACCAAGTTAAAACCCTTCGGACAGTTTCAGATTTAGTTTTTCCAAGTTTACGCAATTCTGTTTCATCAAATGGATAAAGCGGATAAGGAGGTGTGAGATTTGTTTCTTTGTACAACTGGTTTAGTCGTAATTTCACCAACTCAACAACCGATTCTTCATCCATAAATTTCAAGTTGAGTGCTTCTCCATAAGCGGAAACTTTCTGCCAAGATAGATCAGCTTTTTTTATTTTATCTTGCCAAACCGCAGGTAACATTACGCTGAGAATAACGCCATTGCTTAAGTTCTCAAACAGTTCTTTAATCAATCCAGCAACAATTTGTGCTTTGGTGAACCCCTGTTCATTAAATTCTTTACTATCTAGCTCATCAAAGCAAATCAAGATTTTATTGTACTGGCTAATAATTGCCAAAGTTTCAACTACAGTTTCAAACGATTGGGATTGAGTGGGTAGTCTCAACTCATTTGCGTTACATTGAGCAATTTCTTCACCCGCTAACCACTTGACTGCGTATGGAAACTGATCGGGTGAAAGTGTCCAGAAGATCGCTTTGATAATATCAGGATTTTTGTCAGCTATTTTTTTGTGAAAAGCTCTGGTAAACTGCTCAACTTTTTTTGAGATAGATTCCAACGAAGCCTTTTGAAACTTTTCAACCAAATTTGGAGGATCATACTGATTGGGTTGGGGTTTAACAACTTTAAGAACGTGGTTAATCATTGCAGTTGCTAACTCTTGCCATTGTTTGACTTCTTGATGACCCACTTTTTTAAGACTATTAGCCAAGATTTTTTGAAAGGTGTTTTTGAGATCTTGATTGAGATTTCCGTATTGATTGGCATAGACAAATAACGTATTACCCTGAGTTTGCAATTGATGACGAAGGCGACTAATGATATGACTTTTTCCGGTTCCATATTCCGCAGTCACTACAATTGAGGTTGTTTGATTTTGTTTGAGGGCTTGCAGAACTGCATTTGAGGCGTGAGCATTGAGAGATTTGACATCAGTAATAGCGTAATTCCAGATGTGGTTGTGGCACACACTATACTCGCTAAAAGGATTTTTTTCCAGAAGGGCTGATTTGATGTCTTCCAGGGGAGAATGAACGTTTGAATGTGTCATGGTACTGTCCTAAAAATTTAAGGTTTACAAACAATTTACAATTAGAAACTGAGCCGTCTGACGTAATAGCGCATTCCTCCAAGTTCAGTTTTGATCGAGTCTTCAGCTTTATCGGGGGTAATATCTGTCATTTCACCGCCTATCAGTTGGATCAAGTCATTGGCTTGCATTTCTAACATCCAATCACTAAATTGCGATCGCGTGACTTTTTCCCCAATTTCCCGGCGAATGCGATAAATTGGCACAAGATTGTCATAATTAAAGTCACGGTTGAGGCACTCATAAACCTCCAAGGCGACGGACTTAAACTCATCATAAGATGTAATCTTATTTTCTGAAATAGAGGGTTGAGAATTGACCTGTTTTGTGTTATAATTGCTCTGTCGCAGCCACCGCAAAACGGCGTTAAAATCCTTCGTTCTCACCCGTTGTCTGGCGTTATATTCAAAGTCAGGACTTTTCAGACAGTCCTCTAAAATCTGCAAACCGATATCGGTTAAAGAAACTTTAACAGATCGGTTTTTCGTTGTGATCGCGATCGCACCTTTTTCGTTTAATTCGTCTAGTACGGGTTGATAGGTGGCGACTTTCTCTTTACCTTGTTTAACCGAATTAATCAAATCACTTTTTTTGATTTGATCAGTTGCGCCGCCTAAGTCCCACAGTGCAAGCAACAGACGAGTTTTGATTTTTAAATCTACAGAATTGGGCATGATTTTCACGGTACTAACTGAGGCTGTTCAAACTTGCATCAGCTTAGATTCTCCTTCTATCTAATATTGTATAAGAGGTCAGTTTAGATTAAAATCCGTAATATCACGGAAATTAAGTGATTGTTTGTTACTGCTGTGTTGAAAATACTTAGGTGTAGATGATGAAAATTATTCAATCTCTCCATGCGGCGATTTTAGTGGCTGATTTAGAAAAAGCAAATAATTTCTATGGAAATATTCTCGAACTTCCTCAAGTTGAACGTTCTCTCAATTTTCCTGGAACTTGGTATCAAGTCGGAGACTTTCAAATTCATTTAATTCAAGCCCCTGCGGTAGTTCCTGATGTGGTTAATAACGAAAAATGGGGACGAAACAGACATCTCGCCTTTTCTGTAGATAACTTAGAAGAATTCCAACAAAAACTCACCGAAAATAACTGCACGTTTCAAATGAGTTCATCGGGTAGGGCGGCGTTATTTGTGCAAGATCCTGATGGTAATATTATCGAACTCAGTCAAGCTTAAATCATTCCATGAAAATTATTGCTTATTCCTACAGCGATCCGTTGCTAGAAACACCTCCGAACCGGATGATTTGGGGTTGGGAAATCGATCAGGTTTATCAAGATTTGGGAGAACGTCAACAACTGGATAAACTATTAGCAGACTGTGAAGCTGAACCGACAGAATATCTGTTAATTCGACGGTTTGAAGAACTCGGAGACTCTCTACAACAAGTTAGCGATCGCCTCTTGCAATTAGAAAGATTAAATGTTAAAATTATTGCTATAGAATCTAATCTGAATCGTGCGATTTCTGATGCGACTCAAGTTGATTTAATTAAACTGATTGCCGAAATTCAAACCAGTCAACGCAGTCGCCGCATCCGTCAGGGACACGCCCGCAACCGCATCAATGCCACACCACCCCCCGGAAAAGCCCCCTACGGTTATCGTCGGGGAAAAGAGCGCTATACTTTAGATCGAACCACCGCCCCAGTCGTTAAAGAATTTTTTGAACGGTTTTTAATTTACGGTTCGTTGCGGGGGGCGGTGCGATATTTAGAAAAGCGATATAGCAAGAAAATCTCAGTCACAACGGGGAGAAGATGGTTAACAAATCCCGTTTATCGAGGAGATTTAGAATATAAAAATGGGGAAGTTCTTCTCAATACTCATGTTGCAATTTTATCTCGGGAAGAAGCCGCCCAAATTGATAGATTATTGCGCCGCAACCAACAAATGTCTCCGAAAACTGCAAGTGCGCCTCGTTCCTTAGCGGGTTTAGTGTTTTGTGGGGAATGTGGCTGTTTGATGACGGTTAGCCGAGTCACAACCTATCGGAAAAGCCGCGAATATTTGTATTTGCGCCCCACCGCTTGCCCGCTTCAACCCAAGTGTAAAGCCTTATCCTATAATAACATTTTAGAGGCAACAATTCAACAAATTTGTGAGGATTTACCCCGAGCGGTTTCAGAGTTAGAACTACCCAATTTAGATAGAATTAAAATAGAACTTCAACAAGCCCTAACAATAAAACAAGAAATTCTCTCTCAATTACCCCAGTTAACCGCAACGGGAATATTAGATGAAGAAACCGCCCAACTGCGAACCTACAAAGTGAAAACAGAAATCGCCCAACTCCAAGGAAAACTCGCTCAATTTCCCCCAGTGAGTTTAAAAGAAACCGCCCAAGCCGTTTCTATACAGCAGTTTTGGCTAGATTTATCGGAAACTGAACGGCGCTTTTATTTTCGAGAATTTATCCGTAAAATTGAGATTATTCGACAAGACAAAAACTGGAAACTCAATGTTGAGTTTATTTTTTAACTAACCCCCCAACGACCTCTCCCTAACCCTCTCCTACGAGGAGTTTGAAAGCTTAAAAGCGGGGAATAAATTCCCCGTCTAAAAACCCACCTAAGTCCTATACGCGAGGACTTTATGTATTAGACAGAGATTTTAATCTCTGGATCTCTGGATCTCTGACTGGTTATAAATATAATAATAAAGTCTCTTTATTTAACTGGGGTTTTGCTTGAGAAGCAGAAGCTGCTTTAGTTCCCGGAAAACGAGCAATTGCGGCGGCTGAGGTTGATGTTTGTTCCGAATTTGGATTGAGTAAAATAAAATTATTCAGAATTTCTAACTGAGCATCAACAATTTCATCATAATTTTCATACCACTTGGCGATCTCAACTGATAAGGTTTCGATATCATCTTCTAACGGTTCTATTAACTCAAGTAGTTCTTGACGTTTTGACTCGGGGAAGAGTTGAGGTTTTTCTTTCAAAAGTTGCAGAAAGGCTTTTAGGTTTTGACTGTGAAAAGACATAGACTAATATCTGTTAATTGTAACATACAATCAATTGGGTACAGTCCTGATTAACGCTAATGTTGAATCGGGATATTTTCTCACCTCACCACTCAACACCAGGGATCAGAAAACTGCACCCAGTTTAGAGTTTAGCCTTTAGTGAGGCGAAGATGCTCCATCACCCGACGCTTGCGTTCATCCGATGAACTCAAGGGGTTGTACGAGGTGGATGAAGCTTGGGTGAACTGTCCTAGACTACGGGCTAGGTGTTCTTGAATTTTCTGCTTCTGCTCGTCTGAACTGGCCATAATTATTTAGCGGGAACTCGCATCAGGTGTTTTACCTCTCTATTCTTATACGAATTGAGAACTTTTTGACGAAGAAAAATAGATAACTTGAGAAGATAGCGTGATCCTGTCACTTCAACCCCTTTTCGGAAGTTTGGGTACTCGGGTTAGATGTCCAACTCGAGAGGTTTTCCCCCAGAAAAATTACGGTCTTTCCACCTTGACGAAAATCCCAGTTTAGGTAATATTTATAATTAGAAGAATAAATTCTAATCATAACCCTATAACTTCAGGAGGTATTGTCATGTTCTTTCCTTTATGCCTGTTTTCATTTTTCGTTCTCGCCGCTTACTTGACAGTTCCTCTCGTCTAACCGATTAGTAATCATTAACTTCCCTTAACCTATCAAAAACAGGTGAGGGAAGTTTTTTATGTCTTGTTGTCTTGATTTTATCATAAAACATTCAACTAAAATTCAAAGCAAGTTGAAAATTATTTAATTTTTTAGAGCTATTTTTAAAACCAGAAAAACCACCAATGTACAGAGAAAACTTAACAGCAAATCTTTGTGTCTTTGTGTTGAATCACCGTACTACTCTATAATTAAAAAGTGACAAGCAGAGTTACACCATGTCATCATCCTCAAATCCAACTCCCATCACTCCCGACTCACCGCGTAATCTTTGGATTATAGCTGTTCTAATTATTACACTATTTCTACTCATTTTAGCAATGATTTTACAATTTCCTCAACCCAAACTTTTAACCGATCCATTTTTACAGCTTCCCACAGAAAACTCAGTTAGAGTTGTGTGGTTTACTGAGTTTTCCGGTTCTCGTCACTTCGTTAGTTACGGTGAAAATTTAGAACAAAACGTAGCGGCTAAAACCACTAAACTGAGTCGCACTCAAGAAGATCAAAAGTCCCGAGTCGGAGAACAAACCGCAGACGGAACCGTTTATCAAAAACCAACAATGCGCCACATTTGGCGACACGAAGCAGAAGTTCCCAATTTAACGCCAGGAGTGCGAGTTCCCTATCAAGTTACGAGTCTAACGAATCAAGGCGGAACAGTCAAGAGTGAGGTGTTTTCTTTGGCGGCTAAACCCCTACCTGGAACCCCTTTAAAAATCTTATTAACTTCCGATCATCAGTTAAAACCGATGACGGCTGCAAACTTACAAAAAGTGGTTGAAACAATAGATAATATTGATGGAATTTTCTTAGCCGGAGATTTAATCAATATTCCTGATCGCGCTTCGGAATGGTTTGATGATAACCGAGGCGGTGCATTTTTTCCACTGTTACAAGGTCGAGGAAATTATCAACTCGAAAAAAATGGCGTAAACACAACCTATAAGGGCGGTAAACTTATTCAAAATATGCCTTTATTTCCCGCTATTGGCAACCATGAAATTATGGGTAAATTCTCAACAGAGATTGATTTGAATGAACAGTTTAATAATCCCTATCCTCGCCAAGCGGCTGAAACAGTTTATCAGAAAAACATCCAAACTATTAATACCAATAATAATCCAGAAGTCAAAACAGAATGGTTAAAAAATAATAGCTTTAACAGCGATACCTATAATGAAATTTTCACTTTACCCAATGGAGATAAAAACTATTATGCTGTTACTTTTGGAGATATTCGTTTAGTTGTTTTGTATGTGACCAATATTTGGCGAAATCCCGGTTTAAGTCAAAATATTCGGGGTAAATATCGAGAACGAGATCGTGATTTTAACCAACCGGAAAATTGGGGCTACGGACAACATATTTTTGAACCGAGCAAAAAAGGAAGTGAACAATATAATTGGTTACAGCAAGAATTAAACAGTCCTGAATTTAAACAAGCCAAATATAAAGTGGTTATGTTTCATCATCCGCCTCATTCTTTAGGAGATAATATTGTTCCTCCCTACACTGATCCCGTACAAATTATTGACCGAGATGAACAAGGAAATATTCAAATGATTCGTTATGAATATCCCAAGTCTGAAGATTATATTATTCGAGATGTTATCCCTTTATTAGAACAAGCGGGAGTACAATTAGTGTATTACGGACATTCCCATCTGTGGAACCGTTTTGTCAGTAAAAGCGGGATACATTTTTTAGAATCATCCAATGTCGGAAATACTTATGGGGCTTATTTAGGAGACAAACGACGGTTTATTCCTCCCGGTTTTCAAACTCAAAATTATAGTGCAGTGGGCGATCCGAATAACTTAGAAGCTGTAATGCCAACTCTACAACCTATTTTATCAGAAAAAGGTGAACCTTTACCCTATATTGCCAGTGATGACATCACCGCTTTTAGTATTTTTGACACCGCCACCGGAACCGTCAGTAGTTACTATTTTGATACACGACAACCCAATTCAGATGTGATAAAATTTGATGAGTTTGTCTTAAATCCCTAATCACTGGATAGTGATTTGAGCGAGATTGAAGCTTGGATTGAACTGAGATGATATTGAAGTTGTTCTTTCTGCAAACTGTACATATGTTGAAATAATTTCCAGCAATATTCTTCAGTCAGACCACAGGTGATAGCACCTCGCATCACAACGTTAAAATACCAGTCATTGGGTGCAAGTTCTTCGGGTAATTTATTGACGACCGTATACGTTCTAACATCAGAATAACGTTGACCTTTGCAAAAAACCTCAACTCTTTCTGGTCGATAACTCCCCACATGAATAGCTTGATGATGATTGAAACACACTTCTTCTCGCTGATCTAAAAGATTGATCATTCGTCGAGGAAGGTGATACAAAACTCCTTCAACGTGACTCTTGGGATCTTGGACAATATCTAATGCGCCACAATTTCGGCGACGATATTGTAAATAAAATCCTAATCGATATCCTTTGATTAGAGCAGGCCCAACTACATAATGATGAGTGGGTTCTTTCATTGTTCGCTGCAAATCAACCGGACACATACATGATCCATAAGCAAAATAATAGAACATTTCTTCTACAATTGGCTTTTGCTTGTTTTGAAGTGATCCTGAATTGGAAATATTCGTAGACTGAAGCATTGTATCCATTTTGATTTCAACTTTAATTTCAACTTTTTTTGATCCGATTAAACAAGATTGACGACTTTAGCTGTTAAGGAAGAAACGGAATGAGAAATAATGCGACCAGGTACACCCACAACCGTAGAATGAGGGGGAACATCTTTTAAAACAACGGCACCTGCACCGACACGAACTTGATCGCCGATGGTGATATTACCGAGTATTTTACTTCCAGCACCTGCAATCACACCGCAGCCTAAAGTGGGATGACGTTTACCCGTTTCTTTTCCCGTTCCTCCCAGTGTTACCCCTTGATAAATTAAACAATAATCGCCAATAATTGCGGTTTCTCCAATCACAACTCCCATACCATGATCGATAAAAACATGATGACCAATTGTTGCACCCGGATGAATCTCTATTCCGGTTAAAAATCGAGCAAAATGAGACAGAAGTCGAGGAATAACGGGGAGGTTTAATTGATATAAAAAGTGGGCAATGCGATAAAATAATAAGGCTTGGGGGCCAGGATAACAGAGTAGGACTTCTAACCAATTGCGAGCTGCCGGATCACGTTGAAAAGCGATCGCATAGTCAGAAATTACTATTTTAAAAGGATTCCAAAACCGAGTTAAATGGTTAGAATGAGATTGAATGTTATTAGAAGAAGTGGCAATCATCATTATAAATCCTGAGCGTTTTATTGAACTGTTGTAGTAAGCACTGAAAAACTAAGCCGTTAAAGAGTTGTTGCGATGCCCGCGCACCAAGCCTGAAGCTAAAGTTCAACGACAAACAATCAGCTTGAAATGATTAAGATAGGAAAAGCTTACAGCACTTACTACAAACTCGATGGTGGTTTGAAGCTGAGGCGCGAGAATCTACAAGTTAAGCAAATTTAAGCAAAAACGAAATGATTTTCTGATGCGATCGCCAAGTCACTAACTTCGATATTTTGCAGAGTTGCCAAATCAAAACCCGCGAAAGAAATTTGCGTATTTGCTCCCTCTTGAGTCAGAACCAAATCATCAATAGAAGTTGCATCTGTACCACTCAGATCGAGGCGATCAATTCCCACTTCAAAATCAACAATCGTATCAATTCCCTCGGCAATATTCAAAACAAAAGTATCCGCACCTTCACCGCCTGAAAAATCATCGCCAGTTAGGGTGTCGTTACCCGAACCCCCATTAATAATATCATCGCCATCATCACCCCAGATGCGATCGTCGCCTTCACCTCCCAATAGGAGGTCATTTCCGGCTTTACCTCCGATGCGATCATCGCCGTTACCGCCCTCAATGGTGTCATCGCCGCCCACCGTACCGCCAGGTAAACGACTGTTACCGTCTCCGCGCAACACATCATCACCGTCATCGCCAAAAATCCGATCTTTTTGGAAGCCACCCGCTATCGTATCATTGCCTTCTCCTCCGTAAAGGCTATTATTACCCGCTAGACTGGGGAATCCGGGGATCACAGCTTGAGTTGCATCAATCAAATCATCCCCCGGACCTGCAAAAACACTATCGTGATTTCCGTCAAATTCACCATTGATATCACCGGCATTAAATACATCATCATTTGCAGTCCCGAAAATTTCTTCTGTTTCAGCTTCAAGTGCGGCGAGTCTTGCGGGTGAGGGTTCATTAACATGAGTCAGCAAATCATCGGGTTCTACAAATCGATGTGAACCTCGGTTCGGTTCAAAGATAACACCATCTGGAATAAGATTAGGATAAAAATTGGTAAACCCAATCATTAAAGAAGAACGAGAAGCTAAATAATCGGGTTTAACTTCCGGTTCTAAACTATGACCAATACTAAACCCAAAAGGAGAACGCATCGTTTCTAAAGCATCATCCCAAGTTGGCGCTTCTGATACGGGTAAACCCCCGTCTGTTTGATAGAGTCCTAACTCATCCGGTCGATTAATATTGTAGGGAACTTGAGAAATATAGACACCTCCTTTCCCCTGTTCATCGAGCATTTGATCGTAGTCAAATTCAAAGGTTACGCTGGCGGTACCGTCTGGATTTCCTTCAAAAATGGGAGTGCTAACCGCTTGAGTAACAGGTATGGATACCGCCAGATCTTCTACTCCGTCATTATTAACATCCAGACCGGAATTATCTTCTGGAATACTCTCAAAGAGATCAAATTCGTTACCAATTAAATCCCCCGTTTGACCGTCATACCAAAAGTTACTTTCAACGCTGCCAATATTCGTTAGTATCCATAGTTGCCACCGTGCATCTAGGATTTCAACGGGAAACTGATTGTAGGGTGTAGAAACATCTTCGGGTCGGGTGAGATCAATGCGATAGGGAAGTCCGGTAAATTCAACATCCATTCTAACTGTATTCTCGGCTTTAGAATAAGTGATGGTTGTATCCATTCCCCCTTCTAACATTTCCGGTGTAACGATATCAACTTCATCAATAAACGAAGTTCGAGCCGCATGGGAGATATACCGAATTCGTCCTTCATCATCCGGTGCAAATTGAGTGGCTAAATTCACAAACGCATCGGACAGACTTTGAGTTGAAAGTTCGGAATTAAAGGAGCGATATTCTTCTAAATCAACAAAATCATAAAATTTCAGTCCGGCTTCTAAACCGATATCTTTAAGATGAATCAACGCTTCAGAATTACTCAGATCGGATAATTCTGGATTCGCTTCTTTGTAAAAGTTTAAGTCAACAAATGGAGAGAATAAACGACCGTCTTCAATTCCTTCATTCAGTAAATGTTCAAAGGCTTGACGAGGACTGAGATCGGATAAATCAGGATTGGAAACTCGCTGATAGTAATTAACATCAATGAAGGGAGAAAATTGTAATCCCCCATCGACTCCAACAGCTAAAAAATGATCGAGTCCTGTGAGAAATTCGCCTTGTTCAACGGCTTCTGCGGCTTCGGGATTAAATTCTAAATAGAATTCTTCATCGAAAACTTGATTGATTGAAAGCATGACATAAACTCCTGTTTGGGTAGATGAATAATTCGGGATTCCCACCCCTTTCCCGACTGTGGAAAGTGACAGTTATTTGCTTTGTGAATTACAATTTTTTGAGATTGTCAATCACTGATTAATGAACTGTTTCCTAAACTTTCCACCCCTTGTTAGTTCTCCCTAAACCTCTGCGTGGGGAGAAATAAAACGGCCCCGATTTTCAAGGATAATTATCTGTAGCTTTTTTTTCGGTATTTCATCTGAGAAAGAGGGGGAAGTGTTGAATAATTGAGAGAATTAGGGTTGGAACTGCTGTTTAAAATCAGTTTTGAGAGTTGACTGACAGCCGGAGATTTTAACAGCGAAAAATGGTTTCCTTCAACTTGAGAGAATGTAGTATGTTTCGGTAATAAAGAAGACCAAATTTCCTGAGATTCGTTAGCAACCCGCTCGTGAATGTTTTGCGTCGCCATCACCAATAAACAAGGAATATCTACGGTTAAAGGTAAGGCTTGATAGCGATGCAAGGCGTTAAGATTAGCGCAAAAAACATCAAACAGAGGACGCAAATTATCTAGATTTCCCGAGGGAATAAAACCCCGTTGTTGTGCTTCTTTGAGAGCGGCGAGTACGATATCTTCAGAATCATTATTTACCCGAAGACAATCGAGGTTGAAAAGTTCTCCCGCTTCGGCAACATCGGAAACAAACCATGAAACCAGCGTCTTGAATTCTGCCTGTTTTCGCGGACGAGGTGCGGGACTATCAATTAATACCAAATGTTCAACTTCAACCCCCTGTTTAATCAGTTGTTGAGCCGCTTCATAGGCAATAACGCCACCCATTGACCATCCGCCCAGACGGTAGGGAGCCGAGGGTTGTATCGCCCGAATTTCCTGTAAATAAACTTCTGCCATTTCAGGAATAGAATTCATCGGTTTGTATTGATGATCGCTTTGAGCCTGAACTCCGTAAAACTGGAACTGGGCTGACAACAATTTACCCAAATCCTGATAACACAAAATACCGCCACCGGAAGGGTGAAACCAAAAGACTTTAGGATGAGTTTCTTGACCCGCAATTGAAACTAAATGTGACCGAGATAGGGTAGAATTTTTGTTGTGTTTATCGATGAATTCAGCTAATTTTGCTAAAGTGGGATGTTGCAACAGCATCGTTACCGGAAGTTCAACCCCAAAGCGATCGCTAATGGCTGCGGTTAAACGAACTGCTGTAAACGAGTTTCCGCCCAACTCAAAGAAATGATCCTCACGATGAAGCTTGTCAATTTCGAGAACTTCTGACCATAAAATCGCCAATTTCTGTTCAGTTGGCGTGCGTGGAAGTTCGCTAGAATCGGCGTGTTGAACCTCTTGGGGAATAGGAAGTGCTTTGCGATCGACTTTTCCGGTTGCGCCTAAAGGGAGTTGATTCATAAACACAAATCGGGTCGGAATCATGTATTCTGGTAAAAATTCCGTTGCGTGTTTTTGCAGTTCTTCACTCAGTATTGTTTCCCCTTCTTTAGCGACGATATAAGCCGCGATATAGGCTTCTTGAGGGCGCTCGCCGATCACTTTAGCGACTGCATTTGCAACCCCATGATGACGCTGTAAAACGCTCTCGATTTCACCCAATTCTATTCGATGTCCCCGCACTTTCACTTGACCATCTTTTCGTCCGAGAAAATCAATATAACCCGGTGAACGTCTGACCCCCCAATCCCCCGTGCGGTAAATTCGTTCTTGAGAAATTGGATGAGTAATAAAAGAACGAGTTGTTTTTTCGGAATCTTGCCAATATCCCTCTGCAACACCCACCCCACCGATGTACAATTCACCGGGAATATTATCAGGACGAGGTTGCAATCTTTCATCTAAAACATAGAAGGATTGATTGCTGAGAGGATAGCCGTAAGGGATGCTTGTCCAGGTCGAATCTACCCCGTCAATCTCGTAGTAAATTGACCAAATAGAAGCCTCCGTCGCCCCACCTAAACTAACAACTTTTGCGGCTAATATTTGCTTGAGTTTATCCGGTAATTGTACGGGAATCCAATCGCCACTCATCATCACCAAACGAATCGAAAGGCTATTATAAACCCGATTTCGTTCGAGATATTCCACTAAAAGATGAGCCAAGGCGGGAACCGAATTCCAAACAGTTACCCCGTATTTTTCACAAAGTTGAGTACACAAAGCGGGTTCTCGATTCGCACCGACAGGAGGTAATACTAAAGTTGCACCTGCGGCGATGCTTCCAAAGATATCGTAAACTGATAAATCAAAACTCAGTTCAGAGATGCCAAAAATTACATCATCAGCGGTAATTTTAAATCGACGATTGATGTCTTCTATGGTGTTGACGGGGCCGAGATGATTCAACATGACGCCTTTGGGTTGACCTGTTGAACCCGACGTAAAAATTACATAGGCTAAATCATCGGAAGATTGAATTCGGGGTAAATTGCTAAATTCAGCAACTAAATTTTCTGAACAATCGACCGCAATTTTAGTTAGATTTCCCAGACAATCATCGTTTAAATGTGCTTGAGAAGTGAGAACAATTCGACATCCACACCGTTGTAATACATTGAGTTTTCGGTTCTCTGGAAAAGCCGGATCGATTGGTACATAAGCCGCCCCCGCAGCGAGAATTGCCTGAGCCGCAATAATTTGTTCCCAACCTTTAGCGGCGTAAATCGCAATTAATTCATTGGGTTGAACTTGATACTGTTGGCGTAAAGTCCAAGCAATTTGGTTAGAAAGAGCCAGCGCTTCTGCATAGGTTATCGTTCGACGGGAATCGATAATCAGGGGTTTATTTGGAAGTTTTTCGGCTTGCTCATAAAGGTATTCATGCAAACAATAATCGGATAATAACGGGGCTGAAACTTGATTGTATTCAGTATGGTTTTGTTGCTGTTCCTGTGAGCGGAAATCAAAATAAGATTGGTTCCAAACTTTGTCATTTTCTGCAAAACTAGACACTAGAGAAACATAGGCGTTGAACATATCATCCAACACACCGGTCTCAAAAGCGGAATCCATCGTATCCCAGATTAATGAAACCCCTCCATCGGGTCGGCTAATGGCTTGATGATCGACAAGAACTTGAGGTGTTTCTAGACCACAAAATGCAACTTTTTCCCCTTCTAATTGAAAGATTCCTGATGGAATGGGTTGGCCTGGTTCTGCTAACATACTGACAAAAGCAACGGGACTGGCGGCGTGAAATGCGGCTCCATCTTGACGATTTCGTTCTTGCAAAACATCCAATCCACAAATCATTGAACGAGCTAAATCTCGAAAAACTTGGCGATGAATTTCCTGGGAATGCTGTTGAAAAGATTTGGCTTCTCGAAAATCAACTTCAACCAAAATTGTACTCGCAAAATTCCCCAAAACTCTCGATAAATCTGCAAATTCCCGATCCCGATTCTGCACCATCATGGTCAAAGAATAGTGCTGAGTTTTTGACCAATAAGCAATGATTAAACTATAGGCGGTCAATAACAGGGTTGTTGGGCTGATTTCTTTAGTTTTAGCCCGTTGACAAATGATTTCCCATTGTTGGGCAGAAAGAACGTGTTTGCGGCGAATGAGTTGAGAACGACGTGCAGAATTGAGTTGAGAAACTAAGGGAAAAGTAGGGCCTTCTGGTAAGGTTTTTAAGCGTTCAAACCAATAGTTTTTAGCTCGTTGATAGCGCTCAGTGGCTCGTTTTTGTTGGATGTAAGCATCATAACCGCAGAGATCAAAGGAAATTTTGGGTAAACAACAATTGGGGTTTGTATAAATCTCTGAGAGTTCGTGCAGTACCATTCTTACACTTGTTCCATCCAAAAATAACAAGTCAATATTGATGTGAACTCGGGTAAAATTCGGTAAACGTGTGATCTGTACTTCTATGTTGGGTGGTGTATCGGACTGGAGATCAGCCCGATAAAATGTTTGGCGAATTTCTGCAAGTTTTTGAGTCGTTTCTTCGCCGTTTAGATGACACAAATTTTGTTCGGGAATCTGATAGTTAATGGTGTCTTCTACAACATAAATTTCACCGGTGGGTAATACCACTGCGCGTAATATTTCATGTCTGGCAATCAGAATGTTTAACGCTTGAGTGAGTGCTTGGCTGTCACATTCATCGAGATCAAATTCTAAGTAAAGATGGGGATGAACATGAAGGTCAAAACTTGGCTGTTGTCCAACAAAATAAGCACGTTGGAGGGGAGAAAGTTGGGCAGAAGCAGAGAGAGTATGATTGAAAGAAGCTGGCATTTTCTCAGTATTAATCATCATCGGTGTTTATTGAGTGATCAGGGTTTGGATAGCAGAATTTAAGGTTTGAACGGTGCGGAAGGTTTCAGGAGTTAATAAATCATCGGGAAAGGTAATGTTAAATTCATCTTCTAGGTCAATCATTAGATTGGTAGCCGACATAGAATCTAGCCCCAAACTATTGAGGTCTGCTTCGTCATCAATTTGGTCAATTGATTGAACGAATTTTAAATGTTCAACCATACATTCTTTGAGCTTGTTTAGGGTGTTGTTTAGGGTGTTGTTCATGGTGTTGTTCATGGTGTTGTTCATGGTGTTATTCATGGTAAATTCTCCGATTTGATAATAGGTAATGAGTCAGCAAGTTTGAGTTTAAACGGTTAATTCTAAGTTGCGAATTCGGGTAATTTTTACATCGCTTTCTAGAGAGATTAACCGTTCATGTCCAGTTCGCAGAGCGTAACATTCTACGGGGTTTCCATTGCGTAATGCGACTTCAACAGGAGCGGGACGAGTGAGGAAAGCAACCAGACTGGCTGTTAGTCCATAAGCGCCTACATTCGGAATGGCAACAATATCACCAATACGCAGGGATGAAGGTAAGTTAGAATTGCGAGCCAAACAATCTAAAGGACTACATAAAGGCCCTACAACAAAGGTTCTTTGTTCGGAAGAAACCTCAGTTGATGTTGTTTCGTTTTCTGCCGATAGATTGTGCATAAAAACATAACCTCTGGGAATTCTTCCGAGTCCAGACATTCCGCCTAAGTGGTTAATTCCCGCATCTAAAACCACAAATCGAGACTCATCTTTTCCGGGTTTAATGTCGAGAACCGTTGCAATCAACGTCCCACTAGAAGCCGCTAGATAACGCCCAGATTCAAACCAAACCTCAGCCGATAAACTGTGATGGCGCTTGGCTAATATTTCCTCTAATCGAGGTTTCAACGTGTCTAGGGAAACACTCGAATTGAGATTCGCAAACGGCCAGGGAAAACCACCCCCCAAGTCGATAACTTTGGGTGTAAATCCCAGTTCTACAGTCAATCTTTCTACACAGTCAATTGCTGCGGTAACAGCTTCTACGATGGTATCTTCATTGTCTAACTGAGTTCCATAATAGATGTGATACCCAACTAATTCAACGGATGAACTCAGATTTTTGAGTTGTTCTTTACCCTCGGTAAGCACTGTTTCTTCAAAGCCGAATTGTGTCGCCGTTCCGCTCATCGCCAGTCCACTTTTTAGAGGGGTAATGGGGTTAACTCTCAGCAATAAACGAACGGATTTTTGAGTCGAACGAGCGGCGTTATCAATCCGTAAAACATCAGTCCATGATTCGGCAGAAAAAGCCGTTACGCCTGTTTCCATTGCTCGGCGAATTTCTCCATCGGTTTTCCCCGGCCCACTATAGAGAATATGGTCTAAAGAAATCCCGGAATTTTGAGCGACTAACAGTTCATTTTCTGAACAAACTTCTAAACAACATCCAGCTTGACGAACTGCATTCACAATCGCCGGGAGTGGGTTGGCTTTGAGTGAATAAAAGATTTTAGCATCCGTTGGTAAGGCTTGCTGAAGGGTCTTTACTTGTCGATCAACGCTGTCGAGATCGTAGACATAAAGCGGTGAACCAAAGCGAGAAACTAATGTGTTCCAATTTTGAACAATTTGCTGTTTTTCCATCGAATTAACTCCTGTTTTCTGAAGGGATAAGGGATTAAATTATGAGCAAATGTCAACTTTTAGTTAACAGTTTTGACGTTTTCATTTCCACGAGCATTCGGCGATCAACTTTGCCGTTATAAGTGCTAGGAAGTCGATCTAATATCTCTACAGAATCAGGAATTTTGTAGGATTCTAACACCCGACTCAGTGTTGATAAGATCATTTTTTCGCTAACATCCGATTCGCCGACTACAAATAAAGCTAAATGATCGTCAATTTGCACCACTGAAGCATCTTTAACCCCCTCAATTTCTAAAGCTGCGGTTTCAATTTCTAAGGGATGTATCCGAAATCCTCGTCGCTTAATTTGGGCATCTCGTCGTCCAACAAAATAGAGATATCCGGCTTCATCCATTTGGAAATCATCGCCCGTATATAAAGCCCGCCCAATTCCTAACGGATGAGTGCGATATCGAACCTCTGTTTCCATCGGCGCTTTCCAATATCCCAAGGCAACATGACGCCCACAAATTACCAATTCCCCGACTTCTCCAGGAGGTAATAAATTCCCCGCTTCATCAACAATAAAAGCTTGGGTATTATCGAGGGGTCGTCCAACAGAACCGGGGTGTTTTTCTGCTTCTTCAGGCGTTAAAATTGAGACGCGCTTACATTCGGTTAATCCATACATCGGATAGATTAATCCGTTGGGTAAGATATTTTTTAATCGCTCAATATGTTGGGGACTGAGATGAGCGCCTGTGTTCGTAATTAAGCGAATTTCGGGGAGGGTTTGTTGACGTCGTTCTAGAATTCTGATCAGGGATTCAAACAGATTAGGAATTCCCGGAAGAATAGTAATCTTTTGTTGACGTAATGTACCCAATAAAGCGGGGCCGGCAAATTCAGAACGATTAACGACTAAACGAGCGCCAACTTGTGCGGCGAGAAAGGCTTGATACAGACCGTAATCGAAGGATAAAGGGAGAAATAAACCAATCGCATCCTCTGAAGAATAACGCAGTCGAGCTTGAATTTTTTCGACAACAAACAGCACGTTATCTTGAGTGAGAACAACCCCTCGCGGAGAACCTGTTGAACCGGAAGTGTAAATAATCAGGGCGGGGTCTGTATCAATTCCATTGACTCTAAAAGCCATTTCATCAAAGGCTTGGAGAGTTTCCGTTAAAGGTTGGGGTTCAAAGTTCTTAATCGCCGCGATATCGAGTTGTAAACACCCTGAAAAACATTCACCCTTTTCTCTTGTGGTTGGGTCTAAAAATATAACCTTGGGTTCAAGTTGACTGCTAATTTTTTGCAGTGAATTTGCTGCGGTGGCTTCGTGTAAAATGGTAGCCGTTGCGCCGAGTAAATTAGCGGCAAATAAAGCGAGTACAATTTCGGGTCTATTTTGAGTAAAAATCAGAACTCGATCCCAACGTTTCACCCCCGCAGATTCTAACTGTTTGGCAAGCTGATAAACTGTGCTGATGGCTTCTGTATAGCTATAAGACTTTTCTCCATCTAAATAGACTTGTTCTGGCCAACGTTCTGCCGCTTTTCGGAGCAGAGAAACCAGTATTCCTTGCTTCATAATTTTTGTTCCCGGTGATGATAAATATTGCTCGTTTGTTGGGAGGACTTACGCAGTTTAAAGTAAGTCCTGTACGTTAAAAACGATTACTCTTAGCCGAGGGTTTTTTTACGAAAAACGAGTCCGAAAATACCCAACCCCATGAATCCGAGAACAGAAGACGGTTCGGGAACTTTTACCCCTTCAAACTGGGTAATCTGACTATCAGAACAAGGGAATAAACCATCGCCTGCTGTGAGTGAACATTGACCGTTAAAAGTGGTGAGTTGCTGTTCTAATAAATCCGGCTCATCACTAGCAGGGCCGTGATAGCGAACAACCGATTGAATTTCTGCGGCAAAAGAATCAAGTAACCCATTTCCAAACAAGAGTTGTTGAGGATTATCGGGTAAATAATTTTCAGTTAAACTGGCGCTAAAATCACCGATTTCACTCGCATCAACAACATCTCCTGTTGCCCAGATTACGGAAGCTTGAACATCAGGATTAGCAAAGTCATCGACACCACAACCCTCTACACAAAATTCAGGATTGTTAAAGATTAACCACCAAACACTATAGGCACCTGGATCGAGATTTGAGGTGTTAATATTTAAGTCGAGACTATTTGAAGTTCTGTTCAGTGTGGCAACAGAATCAACAATCGGTGTCCGGGTGGGTAACTCAAAAAGGTTGCTCGTTTGTAAGGTGGCGGCTTGGGCGGGTGCAGCTAAAGAAACGCCTAAAACAACGAAAGCAGAGGTTAATTTGTTCAACATGATGTCCGTCCTTGTAATCAGTAATAAAGGCAGATATTGAGCGAAAAAAACAGTTAAGAAGATTGATGCTGCAAAGATTTGAAACTGAGGAAACAAGCTGGCATCAACAGCAATGTTCCGGCAACAAACAAGGGTTGATAACTGTGCAAAAGTTGGAAGCAAAAAGCCATTGTCAGGGCGCCGATCGCTTGCGAACAGGCGAAAATTGAGGTAGAAATTGACCAAGCCCAGGAAAACAATTGAGTACCGAGTATTCGACGCAATTCTGCTGCGGTTAACAAGACGATCGCGGGAACACAAGCGCCTGTGAGGGTTGATCCCAGAGCGAGTAATTCAATGTGTTCAGTCGAAGCCAGTATCAACAACGCCAGGGTTTTCGAGAGGTAAGCCAGATGTAAGGCGGTTGCCGATCCGAGTCGTTTGGATAATTCTGTTGCCAGATAGGGGCCAAAGATCGCGCCCACTCCGAACAATTGCCACAACTCGTTTCCGACTTCTAAACCCAGTTCATTGCTGACATAATCACTCAAATAAACCGTTGCGGGAATGTAAGCGATCGCATCCAAGCCGTAAGCGAAAATCAGCAATTTCGGAAGGGAAACTCTAAAATCGGTGGGGGAATTTAAGGACGGCTCAGGTGATTCTGCCCAATATAAGCTTGAAGTAAACAGTCCAAAACAGAGTAAAATCATCGGAATCAACATGAATATTAGCTCTGAACGAAACTCAATCAAACTAGCAGAAATACAAGCCCCCAAACCAATCCCGCTAAACGTCCAAAATTGAGTTTGATGACGGTCTTCTGGAGTCCCCAAACTGAGGGCTAAAATTGGGCCGCTTACCATTAAACAGGCACCGAAAAAACCAAGAACACTGCGGGTTAAAAGCCAGATTCCCACCGTTGGGGATAAAGCTTCTAAAACCAGGCAAAGGCTACTCAAAAACAAACTGATTTGTAATAATCGACTCGCTTTAAGTTTTCGGAGTAGCCAGGGTGCGGTCGTGGCGCCGGCAGCATAAGCAATTAATAAGAATGCTGCGATTTTACTGGGTGCGTTGGTCGGCCATAATCCTTGATGAACCGCTACAGCAGCCAACGGTGTAAACGCCATTCGCGCAATACCAACCCCCACAAACGTTGCACCCCCACCGATAATTCTGGCTTGGAAAAGTTTCATGCGGCTTGCCTTTTGTACTTCCGAACTTTGAGATAAGATTTAGTTGAGAACTGCTGCGGGTTCAGCTAAGACGTCGGGGGTAGAAAATAAGCCTATTTTGGTGAAAAACTTAGCAGTTCCCGAGATTAATTGAGAGTTATATTGATGACGGGTCGGATGAGCGAGCAATTCTTTCCGCATCTTTCCAGGCTGTTCAAGACCTGCATCGATATACATTTCACGTCGATACAGTTTTTGAACGGAAAGCTGCATAAAGGTTTTAACCGCAGTTTCAATTTCCAAAAGTCTTTGTTGTGGATAGGTGTCTTTTAACTGCTGATAAAACAAGTCAACATAGAGGCGACCATAGGTAATGTGACGACCTTCATCGAGATGGTGCAACTCATTCATTTTTTGAACAAATTGAGGTAATGTTGTATCTTTACCCATGCGGCGATTATAAAAATCAACAATTTCCTCAAAGATCAAAATCCGAGTAAATAGCATGAAGTTGGCAATATCAGCTTCGGGTAAATGAGCAACGGCTAAGGCTCGATCTGGATAAATTTTGCCCCCATATTGCAGACAAAATTTAGAGAAATACCACATATGTTCATTTTCTTCTGAAATTAAATGATGCAGATATTCAGAAAGAAGTTCAAAACCTGGGGTGTGTAGTCTGCTAGTCATTTCGACTAAGAGTTCACGAATTCCTGTTACATTCAAACTGCAAAAGTTGACAAATTCCCACTGACTCAGTTCAATTTTCTGTTCTTCAGAAAGTTCATGTTCAAAGCGAGTGCCATGAATGGACATCAGATCGAATGACATCCAAAACTTGCCTTCTTCCAGGCTTTCTGGCCAAATTAGTTCTTTAAATGGATCGTAAGGATCGGCATTCGTGGCTTTAACTAATTGAGCCAGAACTTTTTCAAATTTAGATGTATCTTGAGTTAATGCTAAGGTACTCACGAGTCTGTTTTCCTTTGTATGATGACTACAAAAAAGCTCAATTGACATCTTGGCATTTAGAACTAGCCGCTTTATGTTGGGCTTGAATACTTAAAAAATGCTTTGATGTTCGCTTACTTTTACTTATGTCTGACCCCAAATCGGTTATGCAATTTTTGAGATTTATTTCAAATTTATTTTTTACATTAAACCTGATTGTAAAAATCCCAAAAAATCCATGTTAATTTCCCCTGGAATGACCAGAGGTGCGATCGCTAAAATTGTGAGAATGTTGAAAACCGATCAAGCAACACAACTTAAGAAGTATTCATAAAAAGGGCAAAACTGAGTAAGTTTGACTTTAACTAACTTGTCAGTACATATGTCTGGCTTATCAGAGGTTATGCAATTTGTTATATTTTGTCTAATTTTGTATGTTGCTCCCCGTACATCAACGCCAAACCGGGTTTTTCAGTCTATCCTGATGGCAGTCGCTCACTTCAATTAAACTTGAAACTTCTACTTTGAGCTTCTTGTCGCTTCAGGATTGGTGTCATGCAACGTTCTGTATGATATCCTGTCCTCTAAAATATGGAGAGGCATCCATAGAGTCAAATCCGTTTTTGAAGGGATTCGGCTCGGAACTTAAGGGCATCTACAGATGTCCAATGTCCCAGACTCACTTGCGATCGCATTCCATTCCCAATATTCTCAAGTTGCTATGCTGATAGTCCAAAAATACGGTGGTACCTCTGTCGGATCTGTTGAACGCATCCAAGCGGTTGCTCAACGAGTCGTGAAAACAGCCCGCGAACATTCGGTGGTTGTCGTTGTTTCAGCGATGGGAAAAACAACGGATCAACTCGTCAAGCTGGCGACGGAAATTTCTACAACACCCAACCGCCGAGAAATGGATATGTTACTCTCAACGGGAGAACAAGTCAGCATCGCACTGATGAGTATGGCGATCCAAGAACTCGGACAACCCGCCATTTCTATGACCGGCGCCCAAGTGGGAATTGTGACCGAAGCTGAACATACTCGCGCCCGAATTCTGCACATTCAAACCGATAGAATTGAACGTCACCTCAAAAAAGGTAAAGTTGTCGTTGTCGCAGGCTTCCAGGGGATTACAGACCGGGAAGAATTAGAAATCACAACGCTAGGGCGGGGCGGTTCAGATACTTCGGCGGTGGCGTTGGCGGCAGCCCTACAAGCCGATCAATGTGAAATTTATACCGATGTTCCCGGCATTTTAACCACTGATCCGCGTTTGGTTCCTGAAGCCCAGTTAATGACGGAAATTACCTGTGACGAGATGTTGGAATTAGCCAGTTTGGGGGCGAAAGTGTTGCATCCTCGGGCGGTGGAAATAGCCCGAAACTATGGGATGCCGTTGGTGGTGCGATCGAGTTGGAGTGATGAACCGGGAACTCGCGTTACCTCTGCGACTCGTCAACCTCGACCCCTAGAAGGCTTAGAATTAACGCATCCGGTTGATGCGGTAGAATTTGACACCAACCAAGCGGCGGTTTCTCTGTTGCGGGTGCCGGATCGTCCGGGTATTGCGGCGAAACTGTTTGGGGGAATTGCCCTACAACAGTTAAATGTGGATTTGATTATTCAGTCGATTCACGAAGCCAATATTAACGATATCACCTTTACCGTTGGCAAGGATTCCTACAATCAAGCGATCGCCGTTGCAGAGGCTTTATTACCAACGTTGGGCTACAACGAAGATGCGAATTTAGGACAACCCGAAGTCAAAGGCGATCAAACCCCTATTGCCAAAGTCAGTATTGTCGGGGCGGGAATGATTGGCCGTCCGAATGTGGCATCGGGGATGTTTACCACCTTAGCCGAAGCAGGAATTAATATTCAGATGATTTCCACTTCGGAAGTCAAGGTGAGTTGTGTGATCGCCGCCGTTGACTGCGATCGCGCCGTTGAAGCCTTGTGTCAACAGTTTGAAGTGAATTTAGGCACCCCAGAAATGCCGTTATCCACTCCAACCTCTACGACTCCTTTACCGCCTGTGCGGGGAGTTGCCCTCGATCGCCATCAAGCCCGTTTAGCCATTCGTCACATCCCCGATCGTCCGGGAATGGCCGCGAAAGTGTTCGCCCTGTTGGCTGAACATAATATTAGCGTCGATATGATTATTCAGTCCCAACGCTGTCATCAAGTCAATGGCATTTTAACTCGTGATATTGCTTTTACACTCTCACAAGCCGATGCAGATGACGCCCAAAGGGTGTTAGAAGAAGCAACTAGCGAGTTAGGCTGTGGGGAAATTGTCGTCAATAAAGCGATCGCCAAAGTAAGCGCAGTCGGGGCGGGAATGGTGGATCATCCCGGAGTTGCGGCGCGAATGTTTGAGGCTTTGGCAAAAGAAAACATTAATATTTCCATGATTGCCACCTCAGAAATTAAAATTAGTTGCGTCGTGGATGAAGAACAGAGTATACAAGCCTTACAAGCAGTTCATCGGGCGTTTGGGTTATCCGGCGATCATCGCGTTATTGTCGGTGAACCCGTTACAGTGCGCTAAATTTTATGGGCTATTGAGGGGCAATCATCCGGTTGAGTGCTTGAGTTGTTTGAAAACTCAATAGCCGTCTAAATGGTATCATCGGATAGAATAAAAGTTTCGAGCGAAAATTGTGATCGCAATTTCATCTTAATCTGACCCGCCCTCTATCCTTGGAATGCCTATTTTTGCAAAGATCGTCAACATCCTACTGGGTTAGGCACAGAGGTTTTTAACACCATTGAAGCCAACTCCCAACCGGATGCGCCCTGTTCAAACTTGATGAGGCATGGAATCAACCTTTATTAATCAGCTTAATAGCGGGTTTACGCTTTTCCTCAGCTTACTCGTTGAGGCATTGCCGTTTCTGCTATTAGGAGTCTTATTTTCAAGTGTTCTCAATCAGTTAGTCGATGAACGCAAACTTCTGTCATTGGTTCCTACTCATCCACTTTTAGCCGCATTATTCGGCAGTTTGGTGGGATTTTTGTTTCCGGTGTGTGAATGCGGTAACGTTCCGGTTGCCCGTCGGTTTCTCATTCAGGGAATACCCGCTTCCGCCGCCATTGGATTTTTATTTGCCGCCCCCACGATCAATCCTATTGTTATCTGGTCTACTTGGATCGCTTTTCGTGACCAACCGGAAATTGTTTTTCTGCGTGTTCTATTATCGTTGATGATTGCCACCTTACTCGGTTGGGTGTTTAGTTTCCAGAAAGACCTACGCCCCATCCTCCAACCGACTCTCGCCCGTCTGTTACCGTCCCCGCCCCCCAACAAAAAAACGACTGAGGCGAGTGAAAGTTCACCCTTGCTGCAACCGGGGACTTATTTGTTAGGGTCAGCCGAACAACCGGTTAGGCTAGAGTCTATCCCGTTTTGGCAAGCCGGACAAGGCATGGGGACAACAGACAAAAAGACTTCAAAACTCGATAAACGCCCAACCATTCACTTCCGATCTCTGTTTTTTCGCCCCTCAAAAGAACGTTTGGGCTTGATGGTCGAAAATATGGTACAAGAATTGCGGGAGTTAGGCGGTATTTTGGTGATTGGCAGTGCGATCGCTGCTATTATTCAGGTGGCGATGCCCCGTGAAATTATTCTCAGTTTAGGACATGGGCCGGTTTCCTCGATTGTCGCGATGTTACTGTTGGGGGGAGTGGTTTCGATTTGTTCAACTGTTGATGCGTTTTTTGCCCTTTCTTTTGCTGCAACCTTTACCAGTGGATCACTGTTAGCATTTTTGGTATTCGGGCCGATGATTGACATTAAAACCGTTGGCTTGATGTTATCTGTATTTAAGGGACGAGCTGTGGTTTACTTAATTGTATTAGCGGCTCAACTGACTTTTTTATTGACTTTGATTGTAAATTTAAACTTCAGTTGGTAGTCGTTTACCTATGATTGATCGTCGCTTCACTGCTGTCCGTCGTCGCCTAACTCCCCTATGGCAAAAGGTTCAACCCTGGCTTGATCCGATCGCGATTTTGGCTTGGGGAATTTTATTATTGAAATATTGGATAACAGGTAAACTCAATATTCTCATTCATCCCAATTATTTCATATTGACGATTATCGGCGGAATTGGTTTACTGGGAATTGGCACTGTGAAATTTTACCAAGTCCTACAAACCGATAGTCTTGAGTCGGAAATCCCCAAAAAATCCCAAACTCTTCAACATATTAGCCTGTTTCCTCCCGGCTGGAGTAGCCTGATTTTCCTCGCTGCGGCTATTTTGGGTTTATGGATCACCCCAAAAACTTTCGGCAGTCATACGGCTTTACAACGGGGGCTAACGGAATCTTTACCTGTGACTCGCACTCAACCTCAAGAATTTCGGACGGCAGCCAAACCCGAGGAGCGATCGTTGATAGAATGGGTACGGATGTTGAATGTTAACCCAGAACCAGACTCCTACACCGATCAAAAAGCTAAAGTAACGGGTTTTATTATTTATCCGCCTTCCCTTCCTCCAGAGTATTTATGGCTGTCTCGGTTTGTGATTACTTGTTGTGCGGCTGATGCTTATCCTGTCGGTTTACCTGTGTTACTTCCAGCTAATACTCTCCGCCAAGATTATCCTCAAGATAGTTGGTTAGAGGTCGTTGGTCAAATGATAACGCAAACTATTGACGGGGAACGAAGATTAACGATAAAAGCCACAAAATTAACCCCTATTCCTGAACCGAGAAATCCTTATGAATATTAACCCGAATCAATCATTATTGGGAAACTCACCACAAAGACACAAAGACACAAAGATTCGCGCTTTGAGTTTTATGGTGTTTTAGTGGTTTTCTTCTGTCTGTTTCAGGAGTAACAAAGGTTTTGTAATCTTCGCTCGTCATGCTAGAGTTATCGTTGATCTGGGTGATTACCAGAAGGAAGATCTGTAGGATAAGGACTATCTTGACTCGGAACATGAGATTCTACTGTACTCGGCGCTGTTCCTCCTGAACCACTGGGTTGTTCTCCCGCTCTCGCATTTTCAGTTTCTTCTGCGGTAACATTGGGATTAGCATTGATTTCTGCTGTTCTCGCCCCTGCATTTTGAGCAACTTCTTCGGGTAAATTTTCTGAATGTTTTGTCTTTGGATTAGCCATTACTGATTCCTCGTTATCTAGATTGACGCTTAATACTACGTCTTGAGTTTCTATCTCCTAACTTAGCGATTATTTTCTCAATTTTCTTCTATCTAAAGGTGTATTTAGGAAGATTTAATTCAACCTTTGCTAAAGAAATATCATTTTACCAGGGAATTAATTCCCTGTCTGATAGCGAAAGTCGGTTAAAACCGACTCAATTTAATTGTTAGTCCTTTTCAAAGGTTTGTTTATTAGACGGGGAATTCATTTCCCGACAGACTTCAAATTCCACTCTGAGATTTTCTAACTCAGTTTGAAGCTGTTCCCGAGTGTTGGTTAACTCAAAAATTGCTCTTTCGTAATATTATAGAGGTGTTTTGTTGTCCTGGTAATTCATTAGATTTATCCTTTATTCAAATCCTACCAGGGAATTAATTCCCTGTCTGATAGTGAAAGTCGGTTTTAACCGACTCAAGTTTAATTGTTAGTCCTTTTCAAAGGACTTTGTTTATTAGACGGGGAATTCATTCCCCGAAAGACTTCAAATTCCACTAGAGGGGTTTTGTTGTCGTTGGAATTCATTAGATTTATCCTTTATTCAAATCCTACCAGGGAATTAATTCCCTGTCTGATAGCGAAAGTCGGTTAAAACCGACTCAAGTTTAATTGTTAGTCCTTTTCAAAGGACTTTGTTTATTAGACGGGGAATTCATTCCCCGAAAAACTTCAAATTCCACTAGATGGGTTTTGTTGTCGTTGGAATTCATTAGATTTATCTTTTATTCAAATCCTACCAGGGAATTAATTCCCTGTCTGATAGTGAAAGTCGGTTAAAACCGACTCAAGTTTAATTGTTAGTCCTTTTCAAAGGACTTTGTTTATTAGACGGGGAATTCATTCTTTTTCCGTAGCTTGATCTATTATTTTGTTAATATCTTGAACCGTCTTATTTTCTAGACTTTCCATCCGGTTCATTACTTTGTCCGTTCGTTTGGCGACGATGTAATCAAGGTCATTCGCCAGTTTATTTAACTTTTTTGCTGAACGATCAACAAAATCTCGTTCTACTTTTTTCGCCGAACGTTCTATCTTTTTAACGAAGCCACCAAAAATCCATCCAAGCATGAATAGAACTCCTAGAGTGAAAATTTATAAAATCTGATCAATGAACTTATAACTCAAATATACTCGTTTGATTCTCATCAAGCATCCGTAGATTTACGGAAATTTAATAAAACAAATAAAATCAACCTCAAAAACATCACACCGGACAATAAATTGCCGTAATTTTCCTCAGTCATCACGAGAAGATCGTTTGATCAACCCTACACCTCTTCCTGTTTTCTAAAAAATGAGTTAAATTAGAATAAATGCTTGCGGTGTACCTACCAACCATCCCCCATCGCCATAAGTAGCGTACAAAATCTATTTGAATCATCAAGAAATGCCCAAACAGCGATCGCATATCCTACCCTTTCTTCTACCCGGATTCATAGCAGTTGTGTTATTTTTAAAGGAACGGGGTTTTCAAACTCCTATCGATCCTTCATTCTCTATTCCTGAAATGTCATCTTTTCCGATCGCCAAACCTGTTGATAATCTCGATGAGTTAAAACAGTCTGTTCATCAACAAGTCAATGAATATCGCGCCTCAAAAAACTTACCTCCCCTACAACTTGATCCGCGTATTAGCGAGGAAGCTGTGAAGCATAGCGAGGCGATGGCGAGTGGAGAAGTCAAATTTAGCCATGATGGATCAAAACAACGATTTCAGGCGGTGGGTCAAAAAATTCCATATCGGATGATTGCTGAAAATTTAGCGTATAATTCGGGATATGCTGATCCGGGTCGAAAAGCCGTCGAAGGCTGGATCGCCAGTGATGGTCATCGTCGCAATATGGAAGGAAACTTTAATTTAACGGGGATCGGGATTGCCAGAAATGCGAAGGGAGAGTATTATTTTACTCAGATTTTTGTTCGCAGTCGGTGATCAGATTCGGAGTTAAATTTCTCTTTTCTTATGAATAATTTTCAGGTTTGCGATCGCGATCTTTCTGAGGAAATTCTAGCCAGTTACTTAACGGCTGATCGGTTAGCTATCGATACCGAAACGATGGGTTTACTACCCTGGCGTGATCGCTTGTGTTTGGTGCAGATTTGTGATGCTAAGGGTCAAGTAACGGCGGTGAGGATTGAAAAAGATCAAACCGAAGCCCCCCATTTAAAAACCCTATTAGAAGCCAGTAACGTGCTGAAAATTTTTCATTTTGCGCGGTTTGACATGGCCACATTGTTGTATTATTTAGATATCGATGTTAATCCCGTTTTCTGTACCAAAATTGCCAGTAAATTAGCCAGAACCTACACCGGAAAACATGGGCTAAAGGATTTAGTCCAAGAACTCGAACAAGTCGAACTCGATAAAACTTCTCAAAGTTCAGACTGGGGAAATGTCGGCAATCTTTCCAAAGATCAATTGAACTATGCAGCCAACGATGTACGCTATTTATTGAGTGTACAACAAAAACTGATGGCGATGTTAGAGCGAGAAGAACGCTTAGATTTAGCCCAAAACTGTTTTGACTGTTTACCGACTTTGGTGACTTTAGATTTACTGCATTTTAAAGATATCTTTGAGCATCATTAACACCGGAGATGCCTAAATAGACAAGCCGAGAACTTATTGAGGGTTGGGTGTATTCATCTGGCGATGAACGCCTAACAAAAGCGGTAATGCTAGCAGTTGAATGATCACAGAAAAAATCACCAAAACCAGGAGAGAGCGATCGTACAAAATCCCCATCAACACACTCCCTAAAAACCAGGCTAAACCATAACCTGTTGCAAAAACTCCAAACGCAGAACCTCGCTGATCCGCAGAAACAATTCGGGTAATTCCAGCTTTCATAATCGATTCTTGCGCCCCCATACCAATTCCCCAAAGGATTATACCAACAATAGCCACTTGAGGCGTTCCTAAAAAAACCAACGGTGCAAATACTGAAGCCAAAAAAGCCGCGATCGCTAAACTCAATAGTCCAATTCGATCAAAGAGTCGTCCAAATAAAATAGCGGCGATCGCATCAACGCCCATTGCTAAAGCATACAGCAACGGAATTGAATGAGTATCACTCAGATTCACCAGTTGAAAATGATAGGCAATCAAGGGAAAATCAGCATATCCGGCGGCGATTAACACCACTGATCCCAAATACAACCAAAAGGCTTTGGGAAATTTTTCAGCTTTGAGAATTGCTCGATTTGCGAGTTCAAATTCACGGGGATTTGGATAAACTTTTTGTAGAGTGAGTAGTACAATTAACCCAATCACCGCCGGAATCATTAACGTTGTATAACCCGCAGAATAATCATTTTGCAGAGACAAAACCACCGCCACCATTAATGGCCCAGATACCGCCCCAATTTGATCCAACGCTTCATGGACACCAAAGCCAAACCCTGTCCCCACTTGCGTCACCGCATGAGATAACAACACATCTCGCGGAGGAGTGCGAATAGCTTTTCCGGTTCGTTCCGCCATCATCAGTCCCGCCGCTACAGGTAAATTTCCGGCTAAAGCTAATAGGGGAACAACCAGGGTATTAATAATATATCCAATCGTTGTAATCCGCCAATATTGACGAGTGCGATCGCTTAAAAAACCAATAAATAAACGTAACCCGTAGGCAATTAATTCACCGAACCCCGCAACCAGCCCGACAACCGTACCCGTCGCGCCGAGAGATCCTAAAAATTGCCCATTGATACTTCGCGCCCCTTCATAGGTTGCATCCGCACACAGACTGACAATTCCTAGCAAAATGACAAATTTAAACGCAGCGCTTTTTGATGGGGTTGACTTCATGCTGAATCTAAACTGAGAGTTAACCCCTTGCTTTTATCATAAGTTCCTCACGCTCACCCGTTTGATTAGATACAGTTGAGGGGAATCGATTAACGCTGCAATTGATCAAGAGATTCCGTTGCTTTTTTCTCTCTCCGTGAATATACGGATGACCCGACTCTACTCTTAATAATTTGTAATGTTTTTTTGAGGATTCTAGTTAAGATTTGAGTATAAATTCTTAGCAATCGCCTGGACTATCCAAACAGAATCTCGCAGAAAAACACCCGGTTGAAGATCTTTCATTTGACTGGTTGAGTATACCCCTATTTAACGTCTTGCTTTCAGTATCTAGCCCCACAAACCTTATATGCTTATAGCTTAGAACGAAGGGGAAGAGCAATCATATTTTTTACAGGAACATAATTGGCTTGAACAGTCATCACCCGTTGAACCAACCGAGTTAAACCATACCCTGCTAATCCAATCGTTGCACCTGCGGCGACAATTGGACCCATGCTTATACCGACGGCTGTTTCAGCCAAAGCCAAGCTCATTCCACTTAAAATGGCAGAAATTCCGGCTCCCGTAAATGCACCTCCAGCTACAGAAATTAGGGCGCAACAGTCCTTTTCTTGAATCGCTTTTTTCGCGCCATAAGCCGCCACACAAACCACTGCTCCTGCAACCGTTACAGGCGCACTTACTGATGCACTTCCAAATCCCCCCAGAACTCCCACTCCAATCGCTGCTAAGTTAGAGTGAGTTATTTGTTCTGATGTATCAGACGTTACTTTATCTAAAGTTTTAACGTTTTCTTTTGTATTGGGGAAAGTCATTGTTTTCTGCCTTTTGTAAGTTATTTTGCTGAATTCAAAGCTATCATAGCGTTCCGATTATGATATTAGTATTTTTACGGAATAAAGTGTTAATTTTCTTAAACTTTCCGGAATCTGAGTTTCACAGGTTAAGGTTTTGGATTGACGGCAATACCGGGGCAGAATCACTGTATTCATACCTAAGTGAAGCCATTGTTAGGATCAGAATAATTTTATTTTGGTAAAAAATATTAATTTACCGTACAGTTTGAGCCGTATTTTTCCCAAAACCAGGCTGGACGTGTTAACAATAAAATGAACCATAATCCCCTAAAAACTCTAAACCTTCAAACCCATGCTCACCGAACGAGCCAAACAACTCATCCCCAAAGCCCGTATTGTCAGCTTGGCTAACTGGGAACAAATCTATCCCTCGGCGACGATCGCCCGGTTTCAAGCCGCAGACGACGAGGGACGTTATCCCAGCGATAGCGATCTTGAAGCGTTAGTCGCTACCTTCCAAGACTTCCCTGAACCCGAAAAAGCTGCCGCCCTCGCTCGAGTTGGTGTTGTGCGTTTACTGCGAGATCAGGCCGATACTATTGTTACAGAAGCGCGTGAAACGGTTTTGTCTGAATATCCAGGTATTACCGATCCAGGGGGTGATCTTTATCCGAGCGATCGCGCTAACGCTTGCTGGCGAGATTTTTGGCATTTTTTGCGCTGTATTACCTATGGGATAGCTGGAGGCCGCGAATATACCAGCGAAGAAGGGCTACATTATATGGAATTGTTGTATGAAGAATTAAATGTCCCTTTACAAGCGATGGTTTCTGGGCTAGAAGGCTTGAAAGCCGCAAGTTTGAAGCGTTTCCCGGAGACTCACCCAGAAGATCTCGCCCCTTATTTTGACCATCTGATTACTCAAATGCGCCGTTTTCTTCCCTGCTAGGCCGCTTTGGGTAATCTTCCTTTATGTCGAGACAAGTAACATAAATGCTGGTATTTGAGGCAAAACTTGAGGGACTGAACGAGCAGTATCTAAAGCTGGATGAAGCGATTAGAACTGCTCGTTTTGTTCGCAATGCTTGCCTTCGGTACTGGATGGATAACATTGGTGTTGGACGTTACGACCTTAACAAATTCTGTGCCGTTCTCGCCTCCAACACGGACTTTCCTTGGGTATCTAAACTTAACTCGATGGCTCGTCAAGCGAGTGCTGAAAGAGCGTGGAGTGCAATTGCCAGGTTCTTCGATAATTGTAAAAAAGGTAAGCCAGGGAAGAAAGGTTATCCTCGCTTCAAGAAAGAACAAACTCACGGGAGTGTTGAGTACAAAACCTGTGGATGGAAGCTTTCTACTGACCGAAGATACATCACTTTTACCGATGGCTTTAAAGCAGGAACTTTCAAGCTTTGGGGAACCCGTGACTTGCATTTCTACCAGCTTAAACAGTTCAAGAGGGTGCGGGTCGTTCGTCGTGCTGATGGGTACTATGCCCAATTTTGTATCGATCAGGAGCGAGTTGAAAGGCGAGAACCAACGGGTAAAACTATCGGTATTGATGTGGGGTTGAACCACTTCTACACCGACAGTAATGGGGAAACAGTTGCAAACCCTAGACACTTGCGTAAAAGTGAAAAGGCTTTGAAACGGCTGCAACGCCGATTTTCTAAAACGAAAAAAGGCTCTAAAAACAGAGCCAAGTTGAGAAATAAACTTGCGCGTAAGCACCTCAAAGTAAGTCGCCCACGTAAAGACTTTGCTGTTAAGACGGCAAGGTGCGTGGTGAGGTCTAACGACCTCGTGGCCTATGAGGATTTGCAGGTGCGAAATATGGTCAAGAATCATCGCTTGGCTAAATCGATCAGTGATGCTTCCTGGTCATTGTTTCGGGAGTGGGTTGAGTATTTTGGTAAAGTGTTTGGTGTGGTAACTGTTGCAGTTCCACCTCACTACACTTCGCAGAACTGTTCTAATTGTGGTGAGACTGTCAAAAAATCTCTTAGTACAAGAACTCATGTTTGTCCCCATTGTGGACACACCCAGGATCGAGACTGGAATGCAGCACGGAACATATTAGAAAAAGGTCTAAGTACGGCGGGTCACGTCGGAATCAACGCCTCTGGAGAGACTGACCTCTGCTTGAGTGGAGAAATCCCTTCAAGCAAGTCAACTCGTGGAAAGAGGAAGCCCAAAGAGTGATCTTTGGAATCCCCCGCTACACCCTAGCGGGTGTAGCGGGGGAGGATGTCAATATAAAGCTTGTAATCCCCTATCAAAACTGGATCACGTCCAATGCCTTCTACCGTCGAACAACTTAAAGCCAAATTTGACAACGCCATTATCGCCGCGTTTGGTGAGGAGATGGCGGGAATTGACCCGATGTTGGTTCCGGCGAGTAATCCGAAATTTGGGGATTATCAATGTAATGTGGCGATGTCGCTGACGAAGGTATTAAAAAATAATCCTAAAGCGATCGCCGCTCAAATTATCGAAAAACTGGATATCAGCGAGATTTGTCAACCGCCAGAAATTGCAGGGCCAGGGTTTATCAATCTCCGCCTGAAACCCGAATATTTAGAAGCAAAACTGAATACCATTTTAACAGATGAACGATTAGGGATTCCCAGCGTTGACCATCCCCAAAAAGTGATTGTTGATTTTTCTAGCCCGAATATTGCTAAAGAAATGCACGTTGGACATTTACGTTCAACGATTATTGGAGATTCGATCGCGAGGATTTTAGAATTTTTAGGACATGATGTTTTGCGTCTCAATCATGTGGGAGATTGGGGGACGCAATTTGGAATGTTAATTACTTATTTACGAGAAGTTTATCCCGAAGCGTTAACCACAGCCGATGCCTTAGATATCGGGGATTTAGTCGCATTTTACCGTCAGGCTAAAGTTCGCTTTGATGAAGACGAAGGCTTCAAAGAAGCCGCCCGTCAAGAAGTGGTCAAATTACAAGCAGGCGCTGAAGATAGCCGTCGGGCTTGGCAACTGTTGTGTGAACAATCTCGGCGCGAATTTCAAGTGATTTATGATTTGTTGGATATTAAATTAGAAGAACGAGGAGAATCGTTTTATAATCCCTTATTGTCGGAAGTTGTAGCTGATTTAGAGAAAACAGGCTTATTAGAAGAAAATCAAGGCGCGAAATGTGTCTTTTTAGATGGGTTTCAAAATAAAGAAGGGGAAGCGTTACCGTTAATTGTACAGAAGTCTGATGGCGGATATAATTATGCCACAACTGATTTAGCGGCACTACGATATAGAATTAATCAAGATGAAGCTAAACGAATGATTTATGTGACCGATGCAGGTCAAGCGAATCATTTTACACAAGTTTGGCAGGTGGCGAGAAAAGCAGGTTGGATACCCGATAATGTTGAGGTGGTTCATGTTCCGTTTGGGTTAGTTTTAGGGGAAGATGGGAAGAAATTAAAAACTCGTTCCGGGGAAACGGTTAGACTGCGAGAGTTATTAGATGAAGCGATTAACCGCACCGAAAAAGATTTAGAAACGCGGATAAAAGAAGAAGAAAGAACCGAGTCCCAAGCGTTTATAGATAACGTGGCAAAAGTTGTAGGAATGAGTGCGGTTAAATACGCAGATCTCAGCCAAAATCGCACCAGTAACTATGTCTTTAGTTTTGATAAAATGCTGTCATTGCAAGGAAATACTGCGCCCTATTTACTCTATGCTTATGTGAGAATTCAAGGAATTCGTCGCAAAGGAGAAATCGACTTTAAACAAGTGGGAACCGAGGCGAAAATGCAGCTTCAAGAAGAGGCTGAATTTACCCTAGCCAAGCATTTATTACAACTCAATGAAGTGATTGAAGCCGTAGCGACAGACTTACTCCCAAACCGTTTGTGTCAATACTTATTTGAACTTAGTCAAAAATTTAATCAATTTTATGACCAGTGTCCCGTGTTGAAAGCAGAAGACGCTCAACGAATCTCTCGTTTAGGGCTATGCGATCTGACCGCACGCACGTTAAAATTAGGATTATCCCTCTTAGGCATATCTGTCCTAGAGCGGATGTAAGCTGAGATCAATTCAGCTAAAATTAAACTCGGGTAACGAGTGCAATTTTAACAAAAAAAGTGTAGAGATTTGTAGATAAAACAATACAGAGGAGCTATTTTATGTCTGAAGTTCAACCCGAAAGCACAAAAAAGATTGAAACAGTCCCACAGACCCCGGTTACAACACCGCTAGTACCCCCACAGAATTCTTCTACGACTGGAGTTAAAGGATTTCTCAACGGTTGGAAGTTGAAAGTTGGGTTAGCCGTTGCAGGTTTATTAATAGTAGTGGCGGGGCTTTTTTGGTTCTATTATCCCTATAAGATTGCGATGATTGGTTTGGAGAGATGGTCTAGAGAATCGGGCGCTCAATCCATTGATTGTATGATGCGTGATACTGACAATAATCAGTATATTAGTTGTAGCGCCAAGATGGAGCAGAAAGTTTTTCCGCTTGAATGTGGTTCGAGTCTTTTTAATATCGGATGTCGAGTCTCTAAAGCGGAACTTCTCCGAGAGTAAGTTAATCTTTTGTATAAGAAACCCGGTTTTTTGGAGAAGCCGGGTTTTTCTATCTCAGAATTTGACTTATTTAGATTCTGAGTTATTAGAAGCCGTTAAGACATCCCAAAACGCTTGAGTCGCCTTTGTTAAACGTTCCCCTAAATCGGCTAAATCTTTGACAATTCCTTGCAAGTTGCTTTCAGCTTCCGTCTCAAACTGTTTGAAAGAAGTCTCAATTTGCTCTTTATCAATCAATCGAATTTGCTCAATTCTCTCTCGGACACTTCGCACCGCTTCGGTATAAGCATCACGATTGATTTCGGCTGCGGTTTGCAGTTCTATTTTGACCAAATTCTGAATCGCTTGCAATAACGCTTCAGTTTCTTTCTGAGGTTCACTTGTAGAAGAATTTTCGGAGGTTGAAGTCATTTCTGTTGAAGATGTTTCTACCAGTGCAGACTCTTTCGGTACATTGTGTTCTTCAGTCATTCTTTATTCTCCTGAGTTTGATCAATCTCTCTTTCAGTTTTTTCTAAGTTAATTCGGGAAAAGTCTAGCTTTTTCCCTGTGTATTGTATCGATAAACGATAGAAGGTATCGTTTTGGAATAATAAGAGCTGCCATCAATAATCGAGCTAGTTGTCAATTTAACGCTAAACTAATCGGATGGCAAACTCGACATTTCTTGTTCAATCTTCAATAACGCTTGTACCCGAGCTTCTGTAGAAGGATGAGTTGAGAACAAACTTGCCATTCTTTGACCGGAAAATCCATTCATAATCAAAAGCGGTTCAAACGAAGGGTTGGCTCTGAGGGGAACCTGTCGCGCCATACTATCTAAGCGTTGTAACGCCCGAGCCAATGCTTTGGGATTTTTCGTTAATTTCGCCGCGCCCGCATCAGCCGAATATTCTCGGGTTCGAGAAATTGCCATTTGAATGACAGTCGCTGATATCGGCGCCAACATTACCGTTAATAGAATACCAATCGGATTTCCACCCTGTTGATTATTGCGCGAACTTCCTCCAAACCATAACGCATAAGTTGCAAATTGAGCGATCGCCGAAATTGCACCGCCTATCGTCGCCGCTACCGCTTGGGTAAGGGTATCACGGTTTCTGATGTGGGTGAGTTCGTGAGCAATCACTCCTTCAAGTTCATCTTGGGGTAATATTTTCAGAATGCCTTCTGTAACGGCAACTGCGGCATTTTTGGGATCGCGCCCTGTGGCAAAGGCGTTCGGCGCCTGAGTCGGAACGATGTAGACTCCTGGCATGGGTAAATTAGCGCGATCGCACAGTCGCTTCACCATCTTATGCAGTTCGGGTGCTTGTTCGTAGCTAACAGGTTGGGCGCGATAAGCGGCTAAAGCAATTTTATCGGAATAAAACCAAGAACCCAGGTTCATGATCGCCGCTATACCTAAGCCCACCATTAAACCTGTTGTTCCGCCAATCACTTGAGAGCAAATTGTCACGAGTAATGCACTCAGTATTCCTAATAAAGCAACGGTTTTTAAGAGGTTCATGGGTTTCTCTCCTTTGGATCTCAAACCAGGAGTTAGCTAAGATTGCCTCTATTGTATCGGTAAATTATCCGTTCAAGTTAAGGCGGGAATGCCGATTTTTAATGACGGTTTAACCGACTCAAGGCCTTCGGAAATCAGCATTGATCAACCTGTAGTTAGACCGTTGGACAGGATTTAAAACTGACAAATATACTTAGGACTGACTGGACAGGTTGGCTCTTTAATTGGATTATTGCGAACAAATAAATAGGTTAACCGTTCTAAGGGTTGAAGCGAACTAATATCGGTGACTTGATTATTATTGAGATTCAGTTCATTGAGTTGTTTCAACGACTGTAAAGGGGTGACATCTTCGACTTGATTGAAACTGAGGTTCAGGAAATTCAAATTTTCCAGGGAGCGTAAGGGGCTAACATCTTTAACTTTGTTATAACTCAAGTTGATTTCCGTTAAATTTTTTAAAGATTGCAAGGGGGTTAAATCAGTGATTTGATTGTTAATTAACTTCAGTCGGGTAATGCTGGTTAAAGATTGTAAGGGACTCAGATCAGAGATTTGACTGGTACTCAAGTCGAGTTGAGAGTAGGTGATTAAATTTTCTGCGGCTCTGGCGCAGTTAAAGGTTCCGGCTCGTTGTAAAATAACACTCATGGTTCGTTGAGCCGAGGGAGGAAGTTGCTCTCGATTGATACACCAGTCCATGAAGCTATCATCTTTCTCAACTGATTCTGAAGGTGGGGTTTCTGATGGGATTGACTCGGGTTCAGTTGGCGACTCGGTTTGTGGGGATTCAGACTCAGCGATTCCTGTATGTGGATCAGTTAATACTGTTATCGCCAATAAGAATAGGATTAGGAATGGCTTCAACTGACGTTTCACGAGTAGTTTCTCTTTCTAGTTATCAGTCATTTATATCATTTATAGTATAGCATTTCTCCCTTCATTATAAGGATCTGAAAATTTTGACAATGCAACTCACTATCCTTTTAGCATGATAACGCTAGAGGAACATATTCCCGGAACGGATATTCCCAAGAAAACAGATACTTATACCTCCAGGGAGTCGCTCACTGATCGCACTTATGTCGGACGCCATTTACCCCCCGCTCCCAAATTTAACACAGAAGGAAATCTCCCACCCGTTGAAGATTTAGCCATTTTGTATCATAAAAAAAAGGATGCAAACGGCAACCCAATCACCCGTTATTCCAAAAAATCAACATTACTCTTTCCTTATTTTGTCCAGTGGTTTACGGATGGATTTCTTCGCATCGATCACAACAATAAATTTAAAAACACTTCAAACCATCATATTGATTTGTGTAACGTTTATGGGCTAAAACCCAAACAAACCCATTTATTGAGAACCCATCAAGGCGGTAAACTCAAAAGCCAAATCATCAACGGTGAAGAATATCCTCCATTTTATTATGAAGATGCTGAACAAGGCAAAGTCAAACCCGAATTTGAAGGACTTTACGAAACGTTAAATGATGAAAAAAGACTCCCACCCGAACGAAAAGCCAAACTATTTGCAATGGGAGTTGAACGGGCTAACGTTCACATTGGCTATGTGATGTTGAATGTAATTTGTCTACGGGAACACAATCGCCTTTGTGATATTTTAGCCCAAAATTATCCAGAATGGGATGATGAACGTCTCTTCCAAACTGCCCGAAATATTCTCGTTGTGATCATGCTCAAACTGGTTGCGGAAGACTACGTTAATCATATCACGCCCTATCATTTTAAGTTTGTGGTTGATCCCTTTGCATTTACCGATGAAAGATGGTATCGCGAGAATTGGGTGACACTAGAATTTGATTTGGTCTATCGCTGGCATAGTGCCATTCCCGAAACCATTTTATACGATGGTCAACCCGTTTCTTTGTATTCTTCTTTGTGGAATAATCAGATGATTATCGACAAGGGAATTGGGGCATTAATGGAAGAAACCTGTTCTCAACCAGCCACCCAAATTGGTTTACATAATACACCCGATTTTCTGGTAGATATGACCGAAATTCCCAGTATTAAACTGGGACGAAAAGCACAAATGGCAAGCTACAACGATTACCGGGAAATGTGTAAATTTCCTCGGGTTACAGACTTTGATCAAATTAGCAGCGATGAAGACGTTCAAAAAGAACTGGCACGGTTGTATGGTAACGTCGAAAATATAGAATTCTATGTCGGACTTTACGCCGAAGATCCGCGAGAAAATTCAGCATTAGGGCCGTTAGTCGGACGATTAATTGGGGTAGATGCCTTTTCTCAAGTCTTAACCAATCCCCTATTAGCCCCGCCAATTTTTAACAAAGATACCTTTTCTCCAGTAGGTTGGGAAATTATTCACGAAACCAAGCTGGTATCTGATGTCGTCAATCGTAATGTTCCCAAAAAAGATAAGCCTTACCGAGTCACATTTTACCGTTAAGAAACCCACTCAATCCGCAGAAAATCGATCATAAAAAAGGAAGTTTAACCCATGAAACGTTTGGTCGTTTGTTGTGATTGATTCAAGCTTTAGCTAAACCCGATGCCGAATATTGTTGGGATTTTGGAATCCAATTTAAAACCAAGCCGGAAATGTCTATTGATGATGTTACAGTCCTTTGGGATCAAGATGAATCTCCTTTCTTTACGGTCGGTCGCTTAACAGTTAAACATCAACAGATTAACCTTGATAAACAATGCGATTTTTGTGAAAATTTACGTTTTTCTCCTTGGAATGGTTTAGCCGTTCATCGTCCAGTTGGTGCATTAAATCGACTGCGGAGTGTTGTTTATTCTTTAGTCGGTGAATATCGTCATCAAAAACGACGACTCAACTATCAAGAACCTACAGGTGCAGAACGTTTTGATTAGGGTATTAGATCAGTTGAGGAATTATGAATTATCAATTATGAATGAGAAAAAGGATTAATTCTTGGAGGACTGTGATCTTTGTTATCCTATCCGTAAGTTACTTTCATAATTGATAATTCTACATTCATAATTTAGTTAAATTTATTCAAGAAAAATGATTGTCTAACTCACTTGAACGACCCCAAAAGTGGGAATCGTCAATTCAAGTCAAGCAAGTTATAGTGAAATTATTCGGTTTAGGCCGTAGAACTGTTGTAAGAGATAGCAGTTTTTGTGAAATAGTTAATGAAGTCAGGGTAAATTGCGGCTAATTTGTCCTCAATTTCTGACTCTCAAATCAAAACAAGGAGCAATTTTCATGTCTATCAACGGCGTAATCATGCAATATTTCCACTGGTACCTCCCTGGCGATGGTACTCTGTGGGAACAAGTCAAAAACAAAGCCCAAGAATTAGCCGATGCTGGAATTACCGCCCTCTGGCTTCCTCCTGCTTACAAAGGAAGTGGTGGAGGGAATGATGTCGGGTATGGTGTCTACGATATGTATGATTTGGGTGAATTTGATCAAAAAGGTTCAGTTCGTACAAAATACGGAACTTATCAACAATATATCGATGCCATTCAATCCCTGAAAAATTCCGGGATTCAAGTTTATGCCGATGTTGTTCTCAATCACCGAATGGGAGGTGAATCTACAGAAATTGCCAAAGCAACTCCCTTTCACCAAAATGATCGCGTTTATCCAATCGGAGGGTTACGAGACGTTAAAGCCTATACTCATTTTACCTTTCCCGGACGTCAAGGCCAATATTCAAATTTTGAATGGCATTGGTGGCATTTTGATGCGGTTGATTATGATGATTATAGCAAAGAACAAAACGTCGTTTATTTGTTTGAGGGAAAACAATTTGATGATTATGTTGCCCTAGAAAAAGGCAACTTTGCTTACTTAATGGGATGCGATCTCGATTTTCAAAAACCCGAAGTGCAACTAGAAGCAATCCGTTGGGGAAAATGGTATCTTGATACAACCGGGGCTGATGGGTTTCGCCTTGATGCAATTAAACATATTTCTTCTTGGTTTTTCCCTATTTGGATTGACGAATTAGAACGTCATGTCGGCAAAGATTTGTTTGTTGTTGGGGAATATTGGCAGAACAGTGTTTCGACATTACATTGGTATGTGAACGCAGTACAAGGCAAAATGTCAGTGTTTGATGTACCCCTGCATTACAACTTTTATTATGCCAGTAAATCGGGGGGACATTATGATATGCGACAAATCTTTGATGGCACGATGATGAAGGAACGTCCGACTCATGCGGTGACTTTTGTCGAAAACCATGATTCTCAGCCCTTGCAAGCGTTAGAATCCCCCGTTGAACCTTGGTTTAAACCGCTTGCTTATGCCATCATTCTACTGCGGCGAGAAGGATATCCTTGTATTTTTCATGCCGATTATTACGGGGCAGAATACGAAGATTATGGGCGTGATGGCAATCGTTATCCGATTTTCTTACCTTCTCAGCGTTGGATCATTGATAAACTTCTCTATGCCCGTCAACACTACGCTTATGGCAATCAATATGATTACATTGATCACTATAATACCATTGGTTGGACTCGTTTAGGTGATCAAGAACATCCCAAAGCAATGGCTGTGATTATGAGTGATAGTGTTCCCGGTTGGAAATGGATGGAAGTCGGTAAACGGAATACTAAGTTTATCGATCTGACTGAACACATTAAAGAACCCATTTACACTAACGAAGAAGGTTGGGCTGAATTTCGTTGTAAGGGAGGATCAGTTTCCGTTTGGATCGAAGAATAGTTGATACCATGTCCGGTTAATCGATTATGATTATGTAGGGGCGGGTTCTAAACCATCTCTAACACCTATTACTAAATTTAAAAAACC
>NZ_LATL02000178.1 GCF_000972705.2 Limnoraphis robusta CS-951
GGCGGCAATTGCAACTTTTCTGGGTTTTTTGGGTCGCCAATGGTGGGTTTTCCAACTCCTCGATCATTTGCGAGTTCAATTGAGTTTAATTTTACTGCTGGCTATTTTATTAAATGGGATTAAATATCGCTTTTGGAGTTTAGCTTTTAGTCTCCCCTTATTCCTGAACGTCCTGTTAATTTTGCCTTTGTTTATCCCACATTCTCAAAATATTAACGCTGTTCAAGGGAATAATACTGCTCAAAATTCCTTACAGTTACTTCATCTGAATCTTGACCGCAACAACACAAATTATACACCCACACTGCAATATTTAGACCAACAAAATGCCGATCTAATTTTTCTCCAAGAAGTGACACCCGCATGGTTAAATCAGATTGAATCTAATCTTACTCGTTATCGGGTTGTCGAGTCCCGTCCGCTAAAAAATTCTCATGGAGTTGCCTTTTTAGTCCCGACAAATTTACCCCCATCTCTGCAAATTAAAAACACAGAAATTCTTCATTTTCCCTCAAATTCCGAACGTCCGATGATTGCCACTCAGATACAAGGGAATCAAACCCTATCTATTCTCAGTTTACACGTTACTCGTCCTCGAAATAACGGCACTTCTAACTTTCAACAAACTGAACTAGATGCAGTAGCCGCTTGGAGTCAGCAACAACAAAATCAGGGAAATCAAGTAATTATAATAGGTGACTTTAATCTTACCCCTTGGTCAAGTCGATTTCGTCAGTTTTTACAAGCCGCTCATTTGAGAAATTCTCAACGAGGTTTTGGACTTCAACCCACTTGGTTAGCAGGTTTACCTCCTTTTATGATGATTGCAATTGATCACGCGGTGTACAGCGAGGATCTGATGACTTTAGACCGAAAAATAGGCCCTAAACTTGGCTCAGATCATTTACCGCTTTGGCTAGAAGTCACTCCCAGAGGTTAACTCAGTTGATTGAGGATAGGGCTTGAAAATTACCTAATACTTAACAATTTTGATAAAATATGCTATGACATTAATAGAACGGTTAAAATCATTGAAACGGGTTGCATTTGTCTAAGCTGTTCTTTGCCGTTACAATTAGTGCATAATCTTACAGAACAGCGACTTGCTAATCTGAAGCTCTAAAGCCGATTAGTAAATTGGGTCTATAGAATCAACGTTAACACCAAAAGAAGTCAAAACCTGAAGTTTAGAAGGGGAAAGTTTTGTGAAAATCTTAGTGACAGGCGCGGCTGGATTTATTGGATTTCATTTGTCTAAAAGGTTACTGCAACGAGGGGACACCGTTATCGGATTAGATAACCTCAATTCCTATTATGATGTTTCTTTGAAAAAAGATCGACTTGAGCAAATCAGTTCTTCAAAAGATTTCACCTTTTATCAATTAGACTTGGCCGATCGCGAACAAATAGAAAAGCTCTTTTCTGAACAAAAATTTGAAGTTGTTGTCAATCTAGCCGCTCAAGCCGGAGTTCGCTATTCTATCACGAACCCCCATGCTTATGCTGATAGCAACCTCACGGGTTTTATGAACATTCTCGAAGGTTGCCGTCATACAAACGTGGGTCATTTGGTTTTTGCATCTTCGAGTTCAGTCTATGGGGCAAACAAAAAAATACCCTTTGCGGTTGAAGATAACGTTGATTATCCCGTCAGTTTATATGCAGCCACAAAAAAAGCAAATGAATTAATGGCTCACAGCTACAGCCATCTCTATAATATGCCCTTAACAGGCTTACGTTTCTTTACCGTTTATGGGCCTTGGGGTCGTCCAGATATGGCAGTTTTTCTGTTTACAAAAGCCATTCTTGCAGGAGAACCTATCAAAGTCTTTAATTATGGTAAAATGCAACGAGATTTTACCTATATTGATGATTTAGTTGAAGGCATTGTCCGGGTAATAGATAACGTTCCTCAGCCCAATACAGAAGCTGAAAGCAACTCAAAAGCTCCTTACAAAATCTACAATATTGGCAATAATAAACCCGTTGAACTTTTGCGAATGATCGAAGTTTTAGAGAACTGTATTGGGAAACAAGCCGTCAAAGAAATGCTTCCGATGCAACCCGGAGACGTGCCGATCACTTATGCAAATGTTGATGCTTTAGTTCAAGACGTTGGCTTTAGTCCCGATACCCCAATTGAAGTCGGAATTGAACGATTTGTAGAGTGGTATCGGACTTATTACAACTGCTAATTCTAACTTGATAAGTTTCTCTGTTACTCCTCCCCTGATTAATTTTAGTCAGGGGAACCTTGAACATGGTAGCCTAAACTATAGCGGAAAATTTCCCTTTTGCAGCCATGACTCAGACCGTTGACTTCCTTAGCCATCTCAACCCCTGCCAACGCCAAGCCGTCGAACATTTTTGCGGTCCGATGCTCGTTGTGGCGGGAGCAGGTTCGGGTAAAACTCGGGCGTTAACCTATCGCATTGCCAACCTATTGCGAACCCATCACGTTCATCCCGAGAATATTTTGGCGGTGACATTTACCAACAAAGCCGCCCGAGAAATTAAAGAACGAGTCGAGACAATCTTTTCTGAACAACAGGCGCAAACTCAGTATCAAAAACCCTTTTCCGCCTTGACTCCCCCCGAACAAACGAAGTTGCGATCGCAAGTTTATCGCAGTATTACTAAACATCTGTGGATGGGAACTTTTCACAGTCTTTGTGCGCGAATTCTTCGCTACGATATCAACAAATATACCGACGAAAAAGGCAGACAGTGGCAACAAAACTTCTCGATTTTTGATGAATCCGATGCTCAAAGTTTAGTCAAGCAAATCGTCACCAAACAGCTTAACTTAGATGAGAAAAAGTTCGAGCCTCGAAAAGTTCGCTATCAAATTAGTAACGCCAAAAACTTAGGGCTTTCTCCCCTAGCTTATCAACGAGAAAATCCTGAATATAATGGTCGAGTCATTGCCGACGTTTACAGCATCTATCAAGATAATCTCGCCGCCAATAACGCCCTAGATTTTGATGATTTAATTCGAGTTCCCGTTGAACTATTCCAGCAAAACGAACAAGTTCTAGCCTATTGGCATCAAAAATTCAGCCATATATTAGTCGATGAATATCAAGATACCAACCGCACTCAATATGATTTCATTCGGCTATTAGTCACCAACGGCGAACATCCGAGAACCTTTAACAACTGGAAAAATCGTTCAATCTTTGTCGTCGGAGATGTCGATCAATCGATTTATTCTTTCCGCATGGCAGACTATACCATTCTGTTAGAATTTCAAGAGGATTTTGGGGACGGTTTAGCCGATGACGACACCCGCACCATGATTAAATTAGAAGAAAACTATCGCTCACGGGAAAATATTCTCGAAGTCGCCAATCAACTCATTCAAAATAATACCACCCGTATTGAAAAAGTATTGCGTCCGACACGCGGAGAAGGGCCGCCTATTTTCTGTTATCAAGCCGACGATGAAGCCGCAGAAGCCCGATTTATTGCCACTCAAATTAACAATTTAACCCAACAACATCCCGAATTAGGTTATGGTAGTTTTGCAATACTTTATCGCGTTAACGCTCAATCTCGTGCCTTAGAAGATGCTTTAATTAAAAGCAATATTCCCTATCGAGTTGTGGGCGGCTTAAAGTTTTATGATCGCAAAGAAATCAAAGACGCAATTTCATATTTACGAGTGATTGCCAATCCTGCTGATAGCATGAGTTTAATGCGAATTATCAATACACCCCGCAGAGGAATTGGTAAAACTACCATTGATAGCTTAGTCAATGCGGCGCAACAATTGGGCGTTCCCCTGTGGGAAATTGTCAGCGATCAAGACTCAGTAAATACCTTAGCTGGACGTTCAGCAAAAGCTGTTAATCAGTTTGCTCAAATGATATCATCTTGGCAAGAACGAATCGCATCCTACACGGTGCTTGATATTTTAGACGGTGTAATGCAGGAATCTGACTATATTCTAGATTTGACAAATCAAGGCACAGATGAAGCCGAAAGTCGCCTTGAAAATATTAAAGAATTGAGTAACGCCGTCGCACAATTTCAAGAAGATTCTGAAGATACAACCCTCGGCGGATTTTTAGCCAGTGCTTCTCTAGCGTCTGATTTAGATAATCTCCAGGAAGGGGAACAAGCCGTTTCTTTAATGACGCTTCATTCCGCCAAAGGCTTAGAATTTCCGATAGTATTTTTAGTGGGAATGGAACAAGGATTATTCCCCAATTTCCGCAGTTTAAATGATCCCTTAGCCCTCGAAGAAGAACGGCGACTTTGTTATGTGGGAATTACTCGCGCAAAAGAACAGTTATTCCTCTCACACGCCCGAGAACGTCGTCTCTGGGGATATTTAGAACCCTGCATTCCTTCGATGTTTTTGAAAGAATTACCCCCAGATCTCATCAAAGGTTATCTCCCGGTTACTCAACCTGCAAAATCAACTAAAAAGACTCAAAAAACTCCCGAAAAAAAGAATCAAACCCCCTCAAAAGTCGAAAGCTTTGCTGTTGGCGATCGCGTACTTCATCGATCTTTTGGAATTGGAGAAGTCACCCATATTTTTGGAAACAAAGGTAAAATATCCATCGCCGTTAAATTCACAACTTCCAGCCCGAAAATTCTTGATCCGCAGATTGTTCCTTTAGAAAAATTAGAGTAAAATTTGATGGGGATTTTCCCCCTAATAAAAGTTTATATGATCATGTCCGACTAATCAAGAATCATTCTGTAGGGGCGGGTTCTAAACCATCTCTGACACCTATTACTAAATTAAAAAAACCCGCCCCGCCTTCAGAACACGCATTAATCAACCGGACATGGTATGATAGGAAAAAGTGATGAAAATGGTCAACTTTTATTAGATGAACCTTTAGAGATTAAATCATATGAAATCGAAAAAATAATGCTACAGATCAATTTCCTGCAAGAGGGGGCGGGTTTATTAAGATGATGTGTGGGATATATAAATGGGTTCGGAACCCGCCCCTACAGCATTATCAATCATATGTAGCAAATATTTAATCGTTTTTAACGAAGTTCTCGCCCAAAAGGAAATAGAGCCAGTGGAATCAGTTTAAAATGTTGTTGAGCAAAAGGAATCCCGATAATCGTAATCAATAAAATCAGCCCATGAACTAAATGAGAAAGGGCAATTTCCCAACCAAAAAAGATCACCCAAATCACATTAAAAATCATCGTAAAAGGATTAGAAAAACCTTCTAACACCACATTTTCTTTGCCAAAGGGCGTCATGGTTGCAAAACCGAGTTTAATCGCTTGCAGTCCAAACGGAATGCCAATAATCGTTAAACAAGTTGCCAGCCCACCCAAAATATATCCTAAACCCGAAAGAAAACCGCCAAAAATCAACCAGATAATATTTCCGATCAGACTCATTTTTTATTCTCCTTTATAGCGTTAACGGCATTTTACACCCATTCTCGTAACGTTTGATGCACAACAGCCAGATGCCACATATAATCCTCTAAGGGGTATTCAGAAGCCGCTTTGATAATAAACTCTTTGGCTTGCGCTTCATCCTGTTGGGCTTCATAATACAATCCCACATAGAGATGAGCATAAAACTGTCCTTGTTTTCCTAACTGTTTACCCGTTTTAACTACATCTTCGGGCTGACAATTTCCGCAAAAAAGTTCATAAACCTGTCGCATCACCTGGCGGGGATCATTACGCACAGATAATAGCGCATCTCTCGCCGCTTCCGCCCCTAAAAGTTGAGCCATACAGAGATATCGCCAAATCGTTTCTTCCACATCTTGCGAATTAACGACTAAATCCAGTTCAAATTGATTCGCTCCCGCTTGAAATTGTCGAACATAATAATAGGATAAGCCCCGTTGCCACAAATAAGGCTGAAGGGTTGGTTCAAGTTCTTCGGCTTTGTCAAAATCTTGAATCGATTCTTCGATTTTAGCCAATTTAAAATGAACCATCCCTCGCTGAATATAAGCTTTGGGATCAAAGGGTCGAGAAGCAATTTCATCGTTCCAATGAGCCAATTGATTTTGGAGAAACTCTTGACGATTCATATCAGAAAAAACAGTTCCGGGTGACTAAACATAATCATCTCACTGCTATCGAAAACTGATATAACACGGTATAAACCGTATTAATGTTTCGTTCCTGCATCACCCCGGACTGTCGGCAGCACCCGGTCAGACAGGCTCAAACCGAATAGCCTTCGGCGTAATGCTTTAAGTTGAGGCTCGCATTCAAATCGCGATCAATTGATATGTCGCAAGCTTCACAGATGAAAACTCGTTCTTTCAGTGCTATTTCTTGAACGTGACCGCAATTTGAACAGGTTTTAGTTGACGGATAGAAGCGATCTGCAAAAACCAGAGTCGAGTCGTACCACGAGGATTTATATTCGACTTGACGACGAATTTCATAAAGAGCAGAATCGGCAATAGCACCCGCTAACTTGTGATTTTTCAACATCCCAGAAATATTCAAGTCTTCTAACCCGATGACTGCGTGGTTTTTCCATAGCCATGAGGTGAGTTTGTGAATTGTATCTTTCCGAATGTTGACAATTCTTTGTGAAGCTCTTGCTAATTTGAGCTTGGCTTTATTCCTGTTGTTTGAACCCTTTTGCTTTCTCGAGAGTTCGCGCTGAAGTTTTGCCAGATTTTTTTGAGCTTTTTTGTGAGCTGCTGGATTAACAAAAATAGTACCATCTGAACAGGTCGCCAATGCCTTAACCCCAACATCAACACCCAAATAAACTCTTGATTTAACAGTCTGTTCTGGCTCAAACTCGTAGGCTACAGACAGATACCAAGAATCAGCGACTCGACTAATTGTGACTCGTTTAGTCTGAATTTCCGGGAGGGGTTCATAAGTGAATATCCATCCAATAAAAGGAAGCTTCAATCTCTTCCCCGAAAACCTCATTACCTTGCCACAGTTATCAATCGTAAAGCTATCGTTTCTGCCTTTTTTCTTTAATTTAGGATGTTTGGCAACGCCTTGAAAAAAGCGACTGAAAGCTTCTCCCAAGTGCATAAAGGCAAATTGATAAACTCTAGAACTTAGCGTTGACTGCCAGGGATAGTTTGGCTTAATGTGATTGGTGTAGAACTTTTTTAGCTTATTCGTTGAAGGTTTTAAACCCTGCTTGTAAGCTTCATTCCACATCGCTAACGCCCAGTTCCAGACCCACCTAGAATATCCGGCGTGGGTCGCCATTAAGGTTCTTTGACGGTTGTTAAGTTTGAGTTGGGTTTGAAAGGCTCGTTGCATAGATCTATTATCTGATCTTACAGATCGTACCGTTTTGTACCATAAATCGTCTACTAAGTTACTTCTCTCCCAAATAGATGCCCATACTACGAGCCGTTTTCACTAAAATTTCATTGGGATCAACAGCCCGATATTGAGCGATCGCCTCAGCAATGGGGACACTATCGACCTCTCGATTATGCCAAATCACCATACGATCATATTTTTCCTCAGCAATTAAATCAACGGCCGCCACCCCAAAAGCCGAACCAATCACCCGATCCGTCATCGTCGGTGTTCCGCCCCGTTGAACGTGACCTAAAACCGTCACTCGGGTTTCCGCCCCACTACAAGCCGCAATTTTATCCGCTAAATATTGACCAATACCTCGGAGTCGAGATTCTCCATGAAAATCTGTATTCGTCAGCGCCTCTCCGCTTTCTGTACGCACCGCCTCAGCAACGGCAATCAAACAATAGTTTTTACCCTGTTTTTGACGTTCGCGAATTTGGTCACAAATCTTTTCCAAACTATAGGGAATTTCTGGGATCAAAATCACATCCGCCCCACCAGCAATTCCCGCTCGTAACGCAATATGTCCGGCGTCACGTCCCATGACTTCCACAATCATCACCCGACTGTGACTGGCTGCGGTAAAGTGTAAACGATCAATTGCCTCTGTCGCAATCGTTGCAGCCGTGTGATATCCTATCGATAATTCCGTACTTCCGACATCATTATCAATCGTTTTGGGAATACCAACGAGATTGAGATTTCCTTGTTGGGCGATTTTTCGTAAGATCGCTAAACTCCCATCTCCACCAATCCCAATTAACGCATCTAATTCGAGTAGATGGTAGCCTTCAATGATTTCACCACATCGATCTTGTACGCTTCCATCTGGCATCGGAAACGCAAACGGATTCCCTTTATTTGTCGTTCCCAGCATGGTTCCCCCATGCGTCAGAATTGACTGTACTTTCTCAATCGTTAAATTGATAGCATCCGGTGGACGAGACATCAAACCATTCGTGGCTTGACGAATTCCCCACACTTCCCAACCGTAAGTCCCAACTGCTCGATATACGGCGGCTCGAATGGCTGCATTCAAGCCTGCACAGTCTCCCCCACTGGTTAAGATGCCGATGCGTTTGTGTTCTCCCATAATTCACATCCTGCACTCACGTAATTTAAGATTAAGTCTTCTCCGTTTCAATACCGCTAAATTTTCTTCTGACTTAATCTTTTATGTATTAGTACCCAGTGGTTAAGACCTGGCTTACTGATTTTAACAGCAAACTGTACTTCTGGCGATCGGCTGATTTAAAAGTTCATACTCCCGGTCAAATTCTCTGATGTCCCCCTCTGGGTGCTTTCATATTTATCTTACCCTGAGAATTCAAACCCGACTTCAATCAAAAAAATAGCAGACAGAACGCTTTAATTGTTGCTCTGTCTTGCTATCATAAAACTTAAGCACTCGTTAACTGAGAAATCACATTTTTGCGTAGGTGAAAAGTTCAGTTCATCTTAGAAAGGGCAGCTAATAGGAGGAAATTGTGTTCCAGCGTTGATGCGGTTGTAGCCATTCAGGTCAAGAATTACACTTGTATAAATGACTTTCTTTCCTTCTTTTTTACCCCGACGAACGCGCAGAGAACCCGCCACATCCCAAACAACAAAATCTTCTCCACAATTTCTTAAAATGGCTTCATCACCGGGTTCGGACAATTCTACCGCAGCACCTGTAATGGTATTTCCATTCACTTGACCGCTAATACAAATATTATTAGAACTATTCGCTTGACTCAATTGACCTGTGATATTATTTCCTTTTTTACGGAATAAAAAGATTAAAGATTCAGTTTGAGCCAGTTCTGTTTCTGTAATAGGAGTGCTAGCGGTTACATAGCGATAATTTCCATCCGGTAAGCTAGAAACTTTGGGTTGAGAATAAGATTGTTGGGTTTCAGGTTTGATTTGTACCACGGTAGAACTCCTTTGCTGGTTTACTTATTTGCTTAATTACAATCTAACTTTTCAGTCTTCAGGATGAAAGTCACTTGTTCGAGTGACATAAAACTTTGATAGCCCTGATGGGTTAACCTTTTAACTTTTGAGTGGAGATTTAGTAGAATGAAGTTTCACCTGTTCCCGAGGATTTTCTTGAATAAATTCCACTTTCAAGGATTTAAAACCCTCTCGAATTTCTTCTATTTGCACCTCAGTTTCTGCTTCATATTCCAGATCACTCCGTAAGTTATCCGCTTTCACCAAAATTAGTTCATAGAGAGAAACTCTCTTACTCATGGGAACAGAAGCGATCCAACCATTTAAAGTGAAAGCGACTGTTCCTAAAGGTGTGACTAATTCTTGGATTTCAGGCTTCTTGGAAGATCCACAAATAGCCGTTGCTGCGGTTAATGCTAGTGCAATTCCAATTGACCAACGATTAAATCGTCTTGACCAGATTAACTCTTTATTCTTTTCGGCTTGATAAGCCTTGATTTCCTCAGTAAGCTTGACTTTTTTATTCCCTAAATCTTCATTACTATTCTCATGTTTATCCCCTTGCTCTACAGGATTTAAGGAATCATCAGGCGGAGTTGATGTTGTCGATTCAGAATGGGTTTTAATAGTGGTAGATGTCATGGTTGATTCCTCCTATGCAGGATATCTTTAAGGTTGATAGTTGTGTATTTTTAATCTAACGTTTAGCTGAATCAGCTAACAGTCACTCATTTAAGTGAAGTCAGTTTGTGAGCTAAATATCAGATTCAGTTGCTCTTAATCACACCCAAATCATTGATTCTAATTTACTTCTCTTTTCTCTCAGAGTTACCCTGTAATCCGGATAAATTTTTACTAAGATCACCCTGAATCAGTCACCTTTTTGAGTGATGTTTTAACATCAGTTGATCTAAGTGTCACTCATTTGAATGATACAACTTGACATTTAATAATAGGGGCCTATGGCATAAGCCCATATCCGTGTTTTTAGTTGATGAAACACTCGGTTTTTCTACTTCATCGTAGAAACAGCTATTCAGCAAGCGAGACGCTTGCACTACTGTTATCCTTTTCAATATTTTTTGATCAGCGATTTTGCATCGCTAAACGAGCCGCACCATAAGCAGCAGCAGTATGTATCGGTTTCACCATTGGTACTTGAAGATAACGTTCTCTCATCCTCGCCCAAACTTGATTTTTAGCCCCTCCTCCGGCTGTATAAACTTGAGTTAGCGGCGTCGCGCCTAACTGTTGCAAAAGTTGATAACCCTGGGCTTCAATACGGGCTATACTTTCGAGTAAACCGTGCAGAAACTCTACAGAATTCTCAGGGCGAGGTTCAAGTCGGGGCGGAAGTTCAGGATCATTAATCGGAAAGCGATCGCCTTTTTTTAATAAGGGATAATAATCTAAGGGACTGCTAAGATTAGGATTAATTTGCTCACTCAGCGTTTCTAATTCTTCATCTGTAAAAAACGCCCGCAATACCGCCCCCCCAGTGTTTGATGCGCCTCCAGTCAGCCACAAGTTCCCCAAACGATGGCTGTAAATACCATATCGAGCGTTATTAACGGGGGTATGGCTCAACAGTTTTAACACCAGAGTCGAACCCAAGGAAGTCACCGCTTCACCCGGAGAGGTTGCGCCACTGGCGAGAAAGGCAGCTATACTATCGGTGGTTCCCGCACAGACAACACAGTGTTTTGGTAGGTTGAATTGTTCAGCAATTTCTGAAGTAATTGCACTGATCGGGGTTCCCGGTGCCACCACTTTAGGCAATTTGAGTTTGAGGCGATTTGACTCACAATTCACTTGATTTGTCAACCAACCAGGGTAGCATAAATGAGTGATGTCGTAGCCAAGTTTAAGCGTGTTATGATAGTCGCTAATACCAAGTTTCCCATGTAGCAAAAACCCCAACCAGTCCGCTTGATGCAGAAAGTAGAGCGGCTGAAAAGGAATGCTTAATTCGGAGTGATGATGTTCCCACCACAGCAGTTTTGCTAAACTAGAAGTCGCACTCAAAACAGGATGATTTGCCGGGGCGATCGCTTTTAATTGTTCCATGATTTCCACCCCTCGTCCATCGTTATAAAGCAGAGGGGATGTAATGGGTAAACCCAGTTGATCGCACAAAAGAGCCGTTGCTGATGTACCATCAATCGCGATCGCCTGAGTCTGTCTGCGAAGTTCTAAGGGGATTTTGCCAATTAAATCAAATAAAGTTGTTTTCCAAATAGAAGGCCATTCATCAGGGGAAGAAGATGCAGGAAATGGAGATTCTGCTTCCCCATAGATTTGACCTTTTATATTGGTAATCACCAGACGTCCGCCGGAAGTTCCAAAATCAATCCCGATGTAAAAATTCATCTAAAATTAACCCCAAAATAGTTTTTAACTTCAGATTTTAGAGTATGATAGTGGGTTTGTGATCAATGATTAAAACCGAGCATTTATTAACTTTTGATAAAAAGTACGTGATCGAGTATTTTAGCTCTGGACTTTTAGGCAATTGATGGTTATAAAGTAGGATATACCAGGGAAATCCCACCGGATTAACCCCTGAAGAAATACTTTAACGAGCTTGCAGAGGATTTCATGGATAACCTAGCTTTTACTCACTTAGTCTCCGCTTTTGAATCACCTCGTCAGTCCAATGTTGACGGGAGCCTCGTTCTATTCCGGGGTCTAAACTGGAATAAAGTATCTGGTGCTTGCTGGCTACCGATTGTCTCTCTGGCGATTGGCGCTGCTGTCGTTAGTGCCAGTCAACCTGCCAACGCCGCACTGTACTATGGTGATCGCGGTTCTGATGTCAAAGAGGTTCAGCACAAGCTGGCTTACTACGGCTACTTCCATTACAACGCCACTGGCTACTACGGCAAGCATACCAAGCACGCGGTTAAAGCATTTCAGTATAGCCAAGGTTTACACGCTGATGGTATAGTTGGCCCTAGCACGGCTGCTGCGCTGGGTTTGAACTGCTATAGCAGCTCCTGCTACAAGTCTAGCTATCACAAGCCTAGCTACAAGCAGGCCAGCCATCACAAATCCTATGGCTCTAGCCTGAGTCATGGTTCTAGCGGCTACAAGGTTGTCAAGCTGCAAAATAAGTTAGCTAACTATGGCTACTTCCATGCCAATTCTACTGGCTACTACGGCAAAATTACTGCCCATGCTGTGAAAGCTTTCCAGCGTGACTACGGCTTACACGCTGATGGTGTTGCAGGCCCGAGAACCCTGGCTGCTATGGGTATTTATTAATCTCCTTTAAAGCCCATCAAAAAACCCTACACCTATTATAGATGTAGGGTTTTTTCAGTTAGATTTCGTTTTCAAAAACCGTTAAGCGAACTATTTTTTCATGTCCCGAGCCATTTTGAGGAACTCGTCCATCTTCGTGTCAGGACGCCGGCGCTCTGTAGATGGGGTGGGAGCGGAAAAAGAAGAGGAAGAGGAAGATGAAGGAGTAGAAGCGTTGCCATTAGAAGCAGGTTTCGACATCTCCATCGCCGCTTTCGTCATAGAATCAGAGACCTTAAAGGGCTGTCCACCGGACATCTTGGGGAAGCTCTTCTTGACCTCTTGCTGCTGACGCATGAATTCAACATTGCCAAAGGTTTTGGCATCGTCAGAATCCAGGTAGAAAGCCCCTGATTCAGTATTTTCTGACTTTTTACCAAATAAACCAAATAGTCCTGCCATCTAATACTCCGAATAGCTGTATGATAATTTTTCGTCCTTATGTAAAATATTATCAAATTTTATGTAAATATGAATCGAATCTTAATTTTTTCACGGCTGGCTCCTGCTATTGAGTAGAGAAGGGGTAGAAGTCTTAAAATGTCTATATCTCTTGACTAGAGGTAGATTGAAACCGTCATAGAGTTCTCAACGACTGCACAGAGGCTCACTCAACAGACCAACTCAATATGAGAAAAATTAACAGGTAATCGGTTTATGATTAATGTTTGGATCGGACATATCGCTTGGGGACTGGGTACTGTACTAGGAGCCGAACTGGTGAGAGATTTTTACCACGTCCTGTCTCACATTTGGTCGCCCCTCTACCGTTGGCACGTTTGGCATCATCGGGTATTTCGTCCAGATTATACCGTTGTCAGTGACCAAATATATCGCCAGGGAAACTGGTATCACGACGTACCCGAAGCGATCGCCATGCTAACATTTAGCTTAATATTTGGAATCATCGCCCATTATTTCGCCCCTGAACATCTTGGGTTTGCGATCATTGGTAGTGTGTATAGCCTGAGTTTTTTGTTTCCGGCGATCGCCCGAGGAATGGGTATTCCCAAAGTCGATCAATTAACAGATATTACTCATCTTCCCGGACAATTTTTGAGTCCGCCTTCTCACTGGTTTGTTAACCGTCCCTATCACTGGCGACATCACTTTGACAACCAAAACGCCTATTTTTGCGGTACCCTGACATTTGTAGATAAACTGATGGGAACAGCACTTTCTCTCAAAGGTAAAACAATTGCAGTCACAGGCGCTTCTGGAACATTAGGGCGATCGCTTTTGTTACAACTTCATCAAGCAGAAGCCAAAATTATCGCCCTGACTTCTAGAGATGAAACGGTGACTCTCAATGTCAAGGGCGAAGAATTTCCGGTCAAAACTATAACCTGGAAAATTGGAGAAGAAAATCAACTTAAAGAGTTACTTGAAAAAGTCGATATTCTGATTTTAAATCATGGGATTAACGTTCACGGAGAACGCACCCCAGAAGCGATTTCCCAATCCTATGAAGTCAATGCTTTTTCCAGTTGGCGGTTACTAGAATTATTTCTTTCAACCGTTCAAACGAACGCAGACAAAGCCAAAAAAGAAGTCTGGGTGAATACCTCAGAAGCAGAAGTCAGTCCAGCGTTGAGTCCGTTGTATGAACTTAGTAAACGAACGTTAGGAGATTTAATTACACTGAGACGTTTAGATGCGCCCTGCGTCATTCGGAAATTAATATTAGGGCCATTTAAAAGTAATCTAAATCCGATTGGAGTGATGTCGCCTGATTGGGTTGCCAAACAGATTGTTAAACAAGCCCGTTCTGATATTAGAACAATCATTGTAACCATTAATCCGATTACTTTTCTTGCCTTTCCGATTAAAGAGTTTTTTGTTTCCATCTATTTCAAACTCTTTAGTCAGAAACCTGTTTCGACGAACCGAACCTCTGAATGAGGAGATGGGGAGATAGGGAGATAGGGAGACTGATCACTGAAAAACTGTTACCTATTGCAAGATTGCCTGTTTATTTAATAGGAAGTGTAATCTCAAATTGAGTTCCGTGACCTAAAGTCGAATTAACAGAGATTAAACCTTTGTGTTTTTCGACGACAATTTGACGTGCGATCGCCAACCCTAATCCAGTACCTTTTCCGACGGCTTTCGTTGTAAACAAGTGATCAAATATTTTGGGTTTTACGGCTTCATTGATCCCATGCCCATTATCAGTAATGGTAATTTTAACATTTTCATTTTCGACTGATGTTTTAATAATAATTCGGTTAGGATTTGCTTGAATTTCAGCAAAACTTCGCCCAATATTCGACTCATCCAACGCATCAATCGCATTAGACAAAATATTCATAAACACCTGATTTAATTGCCCAGGAAAACACTCGACTTTCGGTAAGTTACCATAGTCTGTGACCACTTCCATTCCGGGACGTTTATCGTTAGCTTTGAGGCGATGCTTGAGAATTAAAAGTGTACTATCGATCCCTTCGTGAATATTGAATGGCACTTTATAATCCTTATCAGCCCGAGAAAATGTTCTTAAACTGGTGCTAATATTTTTTAATCGGTCACAAGCGATCAACATTGAATCGAGCATCTTGGGTAAATCTTCTAAGCTATAATCTAAGTCAATTTTTTCGGCGTGTTCTTGGATTTCATCACTGGGATTTGGTAGAGATTTTTGATAGAGTTTCAAGTGTTCAACAAGAGCAGCAATAGTCGGTTGAGCCTGTTTGAGACTAGCAAAAATAAAGCCCAAAGGATTATTCATCTCATGGGCAACACCCGCAACTAAATTGCCCAAGGCTGACATTTTCTCACTTTGAACAATTTGTAATTGAGCTTGTTGTAAATCCTGCAATGCTTTTTCTAATTCTTGGGATTTTTGTTGAACAGCCGCTTCTGCTTTTTTGCGATCATCAATGTCAGTACAAGTGCCAATCCATTCATAAATACTGCCATCTTCTGCCAGGAGTGGCACCCCTCGAACCGCAAAATAACGATAGTTTCCATCTGCACGTCGAATGCGATACTCCGTCTGATAAATACTTTTTGTTTCAATGGCATGAGTCCAGTCTTGAACGGTGTGTGAAATATCATCAGGATGAATGGCATTCAGCCATCCGGTTCCTTGGACTTCTTCTTCCGTTTGTCCTGTATATTCCATCCAGTGGACTGTATTGGTGTTCTCTCCTGAAACATTAGCTAACCAAATCATTTGAGAGGTTGCAGTTGCTAGAAAACGATAGCGTTTTTCACTTTGTTCTAATGCCTGGGATTTTTCTTGGGCTTGAGTATATAAACGAGCATTTTCTAGAGAAATTGCAGCTTGGGCGCAAAGTATGTTGAGGATTTTAACGCGATCGCTCGTAAATGCACCTGTTGCTAAGTTGTTCTCTAGATACACCATACCGATCAGCTTGCCCTGATGCAAAATTGGGCTGCACAGAATACTCTTTAAGAGGTGCTTCTGAATGTAAGCATCATTAATAAACTGCGGATCTATCCTGGCATCAAAGATCACAACGGGTTTCAGGCTGCGTTGAACCGTGTAAATTAAGCGAGTGGGTAACTCTTGGCTGTCTTCAACCGGATGAGGAAGCGATAAAACTGGACAACAATCAATGCCAGAGACAGCTTGAACCATCAAACCCTGTTCTTCTGATAAAATCAACACAGCTTTATCGGCTCCGGCATTTTCGATCACCACTTGCAGCAGAGTAGAGAGCAGTTTGTCTAATTCGATCTCCCTCGAAAGGGTTTGGGAAGCTTTCAAAATAGCCGCTAGATCGAAGGAATCCGAGATGCTGCATGAAGAACTCGTCGCAATAGCTGTAAGCGATGCAGTGATGGTTTCTTTGATCGAAAAAGGGGAATGACGCTGCTGCTTCAGGGGGGTGAGGAGTTGGGGATAACGTTGTTCTAAATCAATCACTTTGGCTTTCGCGCCCCAACGAGTATAACAATAATATGCTTCTTGGATATAAACTTGAGCGACCTTTTCTTTACCCCAGTCGAGGTAGAATTTAGCGGCGAGTTCATTCGCCAGCGCTTCTTCTTGGATAAAACCGTTTTCTTTGGCTCCAGAAATAGCGCGATCATAATATTCGATAGCTTCTGTTTTCTGACCCAAAACTCGATAACGTTCCGCTTCTACTAAATCAAATTTATGTTGAAAATTCATGGGCGCGTAAGTTGCCCAGTCTTTGAGTTTTTCTTGGTTATTCGCGATGCTTTCGTTCATCTGTTGCTGTTGCAGGCTTGAACAGTTTCCCAACACCGCTAAATAGGCTAAAGACTCATAGAAATGAAAGATGGGTACATAGACAAAAGCAAGTAGAGCATCCAAATATTGTTTAGCTTTCTCTACCTGTTCTACGGCTCCTTCAAAGTCTGAAAACAGATAGGAAACAACCAATTTATTAATCCAGAACAATCCTAATCCCGTGCGATCGCCCGATGTTTCATGTAAAGGAAGTTGATGCTGTTCATTGTAAGCAGTACCGCTCAACAGCAGTACGTTATCTCTCTCTCCCATTAAATTGAGCAGAATTTGTTGAGTCAACTGAGAATAAGTCAGAGTTACAGTTTGTCGAAGCTGATTGAGCGCTTCACAATATCGGCTAATTTCCGATTCCAGTTGTGGTAAATTTTCGCCCGAAAAATAGGCGTTTAAACTGTAGATCCACGCGGAATAACCCGCAAAAGCTAAATCCCCTAAGTCTAAACAAGTACAATAGGCATTTTGTAAGGGATTTAAGGTTTCGCGCAGGTGTATTTTCCAATGGCGGGTGTATACATAAACGAGTAATAATGTTTTCCCTTTTAATTCTGAATTTGGATAATGTGATAGCAGATCAAGGGCTAACTGACCGAATTCATACCCTAATTCAACATTTCTAATTACACCACACATCAATATCCCATAAGAAGCATAAGCAAAGGGGGAAGTTGACTCATTACCATAAACAACAGATAAATAAACCTTTTTTAAAACCACCAGTAAATACAATTGCGGTTCTGATAAATAAGCGACGGGTGCGGCAGATGTCAAAATGCGAGCGGCTGCTAAAATATTCACATCCGTTGCTTGGGGTAAATTTAGTAATTCGTTCGGTGAGCGTCCAGCGATCGCATCTGAGACGGTTTTAAAGGCTGTTTCTACATCTTCAGGACTGGGTGTTGCAGGCAGTTCTACGCCTAATTGTTGTAAGATAGCGAGTGCTGTGGCGATCGCTTCTGTGAACTGACCCTGAGCCGTTAAAGCCTCAATTTTCACCTGATAAACCCTGACTTGATCGAATGGGGTTTTCGCATGGTTGAGGATCTTATTTCCCAACGTCTCCATCTGCTCTAAATCACCGCCCAAATAAGCCGCTTCCGTGGCGATTTGATGCAGTGTTAGAGTCAATTCATACTGAGTTTGCCAACAGTTTTCAGCTAGTAAATTAATACCCAGTTTAGCATATTTCAGGGCAGCGAGATATGCAGTAGCCGCTTTTGCCTTGCGACTTGCCATCAAGTTAAACTGTGCTAGTTCCTGACGTTCGGTCAATTGGGTAATTAATTCAACGGCTATATTCAGTTGACTAACGATTTCAAAAATGCGGTCTTCGAGGTGAGTTTCTGGTATGTTATTCCGAAGTAATTGTCCAATCTTCAGGTGAACGGGTTGTTTCTCATCGCTGGGAATCAAAGAATACGCAGCTTGTTGAACGCGATCATGAAGGAATTTATAACTAACAATCTGTGAATGTTCTTGAGAAACCGCTTGATTGACTTCCCCAACATAAAACTTATAAACTTCACTTTGGGGCAAAATTAACCCTTCTTGCAAGGCTTTCCATAAACTTGCGGCGGTTTCTATTTCTGAGTGTTCTGAAACAATGGCTAAGGTTGCTAAATCAAATTGATTTCCAATACAAGCCGCTAACTTGAGTACATTTTGGGTTACTTCTGGCAACTTCTGCAACTGCAACGCCATAAATTCAACGACATCATCTGTCAGTGCTTGTTGATTGATCTGGGGAAGATCACATTGCCAACATCCCTCTACTAAATTGAACTTGATTAGCCCATCTTGATGTAATGCTTTCAGAAATTGCGTGGCAAAAAATGGATTTCCTTGAGTTTTTTTATAAACCAATTCAGAAAGCGGCAATGCAAATTTTTCTGTACATTTCAGGGTATCAGCTACTAACTGATTGATTTGCCTTTGACTTAAGGGTTTTAACGTAATGGTATGAATGGCGGCAGTTTTTTCGATTTCACTTAAAGTTAACATTAACGGATGGGCTGGATTCACTTCGTTATCCCGATAGGCCCCTATTAAAAAAAGATGTCCGGTATCAGCCATTAATAACTGCATTAACTTCAGCGAGGCTGAATCAGCCCATTGCAAATCATCTAAAAATATCACTAATGGATGTTCAGCCGTCGTAAAAACTTGAGTAAATTTTTGAAATAATAAATTAAATCGATTTTGTGCTGCCGTTCCTGATAATTCTATAGCGGGCGGTTGTTCACCCATAATTCTTTCTAATTCGGGGATGACTTCAATAATCACTTGTCCATTTTCCCCAATGGCTTCTAATATTTTGCTTTTCCATTGCTGGATTTTAGTCTCGCTTTCTGTTAATAATTGCTCGATTAAATCTCGAAAGGCTTGCACAAATGCACTGAAGGGAATATTTCGTTGAAATTGGTCATATTTTCCTTTGATAAAATAACCCAGTTTCCTGACAATCGGTTTATGAACTTCGTTGACTACGGCTGTTTTTCCAATCCCAGAAAAACCAGCGACTAGCATGAGTTCTCCTCTTCCTTCTGGGGGATTACTGACTCTTTCAAAGGCTTGCAGGAGGGTTTTTACTGAGGTTTCTCGTCCATAGAGTTTGTCGGGGATGATCAAGCGATCGCACAGATCCCGTCGCCCGATTTCAAAAGATTCAATCTCACCCGTTTTTTGAAGTTCAGTTAAACATTTTTCTAAATCATATTTCAGTCCCAATGCACTTTGATAGCGATCTTCGGCATTTTTTGCCATCAATTTTTCGATGATTTCTGATAAGACAGATGGAATTTTTGAATTAATTTCATGGACTAAGGGTGATGCTTTGGCAATATGATAATGTACTAACTCCATCGGATCACTAGATTGAAAAGGCAATTCTCTTATGAGTAATTCATAAAACGTTACACCTAAAGAATAAAAATCGCTGCGGTAGTCAATTCCCCGGTTCATTCTGCCAGTTTGTTCGGGGGAAAGATAGGCTAAAGTCCCTTCTAGGACGTTAGGATTTTCGATTTCTGGGGTTTCTTTGGGTAGCAGCGAGGAAATACTGAAATCTATCAGCTTGACTTCTAGGGTTTCGGCTTGAATGAGAATATTGGCAGGTTTAATATCTTTATGAATCACCCCATATTGATGCAACTGCTGTAGGGTATCTGCGAGTTGAATAGCAATCAAGAGAAATTGCTCTAATGTCAGTGGTTTTTCCAGGGTAAATCGCTCCAAAGAAATGCCACCAAAATCTTCCATCACCAAAGCATAGCCATTTTGGTAGGGTTCTAAGTTGTAGGGTTTGATAATACCTGGAATCTCTAAATTTTTGGCAATGGTATACTGATTCCGAAATTGCACCAGTTCACTAAAAGTGGGATATTGCCGTTTTAGAAGCTTAATGACTACAGGGAATTTGTCATCAATACGGACGGCTCGATAAACTAATGTTCGACTCCCTAAATAAACGGTTTCGGTAATTTCATAGTTAGGAATATTAACAGTTGTTTGAGAGTTGGAGTTATTCATAGTCAGAGTTGATTGAGAGTTGAGCAGGAAGTCTGTTGTTTTAATGATTTGAATTTTACCAATAAATTAACTTTTTATTTCGGCTTTACTAGGTCAAGTGATCACAAATTCTGTTCCTTCTCCCAGTCTAGAGTTGACGTGAATCGTTCCCCGATTCTTTTCAACTACAATTTGACCTGGGATTGCTAACCCTAACCCTGTTTCTTGTACTAGGGGTTTCGTTGTCAATAAAAATGTATCGGCTATTAAGATGATCAAGCGATCGCACAAATCCCGTCGCCCAATTTCAAAGTCTTCTATCTCACCCGTTTCTTGAAAATGCACCAACTCCATCGGATCATTGAATTGAAAAGGCAATTCCCCGGTGAGTAATTCGTAAAACGTCACACCTAAAGAATAAAAATCACGTTGAGTTTCGGGTTGAATCAAAATATTGGCAGGTTTAATATCTTTATGAATCACCCGACAACGATGCAGCCCGGAGAGCGTTTCTGTCAGTTGCAGCCCAATGTTAAGAAAATCGACAATCGATAGGGGGGTTAAGTGATGATCAGGATTTGCTGTTGTTGGTTTGAGGTAATCTGCCAGGGAAATACCGCCCACATCTTCCATAATTAGGGTATAGCTCTGACGATACCGCTCTAACGCTAAGGGTTTAACCACAGTGGGTAGCGCCAGATTTTGAGCAATCACGTACTGGTTGCGAAATCGGACTAATTCTGCAAAGCTTGGGTATTCCTCTGGCAGCAGTTTGAGGACGACGGGATACTGATCGGTTTCACGAATCCCTCGATAGACCAGGGTACCTGACCCAGCATAGAGCTGATTGATAATCCGATAGCCTGGTAAATCGATATTAACGGTATTCATGCTCAACCCCTCCGATCAACCTGCGAAAAATCTTTCTTTTAAGCCCAAAAATTTTCCCTCGTTGCGATACTGTACAACGAATCTGCTCTGACTTCCATTATACAAAGGTTTCCAGTTGCATTGATTTTTGAGCTTTTAACTGAACAATTTGAGGGTTTTTTTTTAAGTAAAGACGATAAAATAACAAATAAGCCAATTAGTGATCAGTGAATCCTAATTGGCTTTCTCTATTTCTGATTGTGTATTAAATTTTTGTTCTAATTCTTGACTTCTGACATTTCTACAACACGTCCGTCTAAATCTTTGACTAGAAAATTAAGGGGTTTTTCACTGCGAATTTTAAATTTTACGCCGCGTGTTTGTACTCGCATTAAGATTTGTTCTAAACAGTCGTGATCGAAACAAACATGACGATGACGGTTTTTCGGGCCATAGCTTGCACCACTAATGATGTGTAACTGAGTATTTTTCATTAATTGATACCATAAACCCTCAGAACTACCCAACTCAGAAGAGGTCCTCGAAGGAGTGGCGAGGCTTGTAGACATATAGAGGGGATCAATTCCTGTTGCTCCTAGTGTTTGCTCATAGTTGTAATAATAGTGCAGGGGAACATCTGCAACGGGCATATCGAGCAAGCCTTCGTAAAACTGTCGGGCAACGTTAAGATCGCTCACCATAATGGTATGTACTTTCGGCGCACTGGTGAGAAACATCCACATAGCCCCAGCATAGGCGGCAAGCAGCATCACCATTACACCTTGAGTCGAGAAGATACTGTCAAGTGCAGGGAAAAAGGCACTCAAGGGGAAATGGGGCAGGGAAAAATCAATCAGACGAATGGCTAGCATGAATGATATAAATGTAAACTAGACTTAACAGTGGGGTTGGCAGAGAGAGTAACGCCCAAATGTCTGGCTAATTCTAATGTTAACAAAAAGTTATCCAAACACGTCGGGTTTGGGGAGCCATACAACGAAGTTCTCGCCTATCGAGGATCTTGGTAACTTAAAAAATTACTAGACCCCAGAGAGGGAGGGTCATATCAATAGTAGCCATGACTGAACTGATCGTTTCCTTTATTATAGCGCTACTGTGACAAACAAATTGGGGATAAAGTCGTTGATTCCCACTGAGTTAATCTTTGTGAGCAATCACATAATAACGCCAAGGTGCGGGATAACCTTCTATCGTTAATGAAGGATTTTCTGGATCTAGAAATTCCGATAAACTCTCAATATTTGCCCAACTTGTGCGGCGTTGTTCTTGAGTTGAAAGCGGTTCAGCAAAAAAACAATTGACGTTCGTAAAACCTGCCCGATTGATCCAATTTTCGAGTGCTAATTGAGTGGGCAAAAACCAAATTCCTCGCGCCTGTGCATAACGTTTTTCAGGGGTGAGTGCAACAGGTAAATCTCCCGGTATTCCCTGACAGTCAATAATAATTTCTCCCGTTTTTTTCAGAGATTTATGCAGTTTTCGCAGTAAACCCACAGGATCAGTATGATGATACAAAATCCCTAAACAGAAAATTGTATCAAAAAAATCAGGATAAAGGTCAATATGTTCGACACCTAAAAGTTCAAAATGAAGCATTTCCTGTTGAACAATATTCTGAAATAATTGAAAATTCCAGAAATGTTTAGCATAGGGTTCAAACCCAACTACACAAGCTGGGTTTTGATGCGCCATTCTCAACATAAAATAACCATTATGACAGCCAATATCAGCGATTTTTTTATCTGTTAAAGGTAGAATATGGGGTAAAATTCGCTGCCATTTCCAATCCGAACGCCATTCGGCATCAATCAAAGTTCCAAACAGTTCAAACGGCCCTTTTTTCCAGGGACAGAACGTTTTGATGGTTTGATAAAATCGTTGCTGTTCTTCGGGAGAGAGTTCATCCGCTTCACCAATTTTCACCACCGAATCTGCAAAGTTAAACTTATTGGTTTGAATATCTCTAACCGCTTTAACCGCTTGATAATAGGGCTGATTTTTAGCCTCAAATCGTTGTATTTGTCGTTTTTGACGAATGTCTAAAATTGTTTCCCGTTCAATCAGATCACTGTATTCTTCAAGATAGTCAGGCGCAACATAGCCAATATTTTCATCTAACATTTTAGATCGATACATTTACAGATTCATCTATCTTAGAGTAGCTTAAGTTGACATTTATAGCAATCAGCAGGGAGCCTGTTTACAACTTCTTTGTGTTCTTGGTGTCTTGGTGGTTAAATTAGCCTGGCTGCTATCCAACTCAACAAAATTAATCAAAAAGTGAATCCTGTAGACAGAATTGAGAAAAATAACGAGTTTACCCCTGAGTATGAGAAATTAAGATGTTTTAGGTTAACGCAGAAACTAAGCCGATTTTAAAGCCACAAATGAAATAAAGTTATGCAGTTTAATAATAGAGTCAACCTGTTCAAAACCACTTTCCTGTAACATGGCAATTTGTTCATTTTCAGTTAACGGAATTAAGACGTTTTCGAGTGCTTCTTTCTTGCGTTCAATTTCATTTTTGGCGTAACCATTACGAGTTTTAAAGGCTTCATAGTGTCGGGTAATTGTTTCTTGAAATAGGGGAGAAGCTGATCGAATTTTTTCACTGAGAAAGAACAAGCCACCCGGAACTAAACCTTCATAGATTTTTCGCAGTAACTTTTGACGTTGATGTAGGGGTAAAAACTGTAATGTATAGTTCATTACCACAACACTACTTTGATGAAATGAACAGTTTTCGGCTTGATTACAAATTAGTTCAATTTGATGAATTTTAGAGATTTCAGCTAACTTTGCTGAGGCTTTTTCTAACATCGCTTGAGAACTATCTATCCCCACTAAGGTTGCAGGTTGCTTCAGAAAACGTCCGAGTAATTCTAAAAAAGTTCCTGTTGAACAACCAATATCAATCACTTTTGTTCCCTCTTGATAATAGGCTAAACTCCAATGCGCCGCACAAGCAACCACCTCTCGATACAGAGGAACGGAACGAGACACCATATCATCAAAAACCCGCACCACTTCTTCATTAAATACAAAAGGTTTGGGCCAGGTTCCTTTCTCAAAAAGTTCGTCTTTTTCGGAACTAAAATAGAGTTCAGTATTGAATAAATCGCTCATTTTTTAATACTTGAGATAAAAATCTTTAACTAAATCAATGAACTCTTGTGTGTAAATATGTCTATCAGTTTCAATTGTTAGAGTATTTTCTGCATAGTTGTTTGAGTTGAGACTAAATTCCATTAAAATTCGCTTGACTGAACTTGTCGGAGTCGGTTTAACAAACAGCTTTTTATTACAAAAAAGACTCAGTTTTTGAGCCATCTTTTGAAAACTGTTCGCCGCTTCTGTGGGATAAATAACCGCTAACCGTCCATCCTCTTTTAAAAGCTGTTTGGCGACGTTTAATAAATCTATCGGTGACAAAAGATCCGTATGTCGCGCCACTGTTCTCGCTGGTTTAGAGGCTTTAGAGGCATTCTCAAAAAAAGGAGGATTTGAGATCATTAAATTATATCGCATTGAACAACAGTTTGTATAGTCCTGAATAGAAAGATGATAGATTTTAACTCGTTCTTTCCAAGGTGATAATGCAACATTTTCTTTCGCTTGAATACATGAACGTTCATCAATTTCTACTGCGTCTATTTTCGCCATTGAACGTTGCGCCAGCATTAACGCTATCAAACCCGTCCCTGTACCAATATCTAATATATTCTCAGTCTTTTCAACCTCTGTCCAGGCGCCTAAAAGTACACCATCGGTTCCCACTTTCATCGCACAACGATCTTGAAAAATCGTAAACTGTTTAAACTGAAAATAAGGATTTGAACATCTAGCCATTCTCTATTTTACCTAAAAGTACAGCACCTGGCATCGCTTTTTTAAACCAATTGGTAATCAAAATTTGTTCGCCGTCGCATTTTGTTATTACTTCCGCTTTTAAATTGCGAAATTCTAGTTCCTCTGGAAGTTCTCGTTCTTCACCTGTTGGCAAAATTAAAGCATGAATTTGTGAAAACTCAAAGGGTTGTAACGCATAAAAAATAACAGCAGTTTTGCTTTCCACCGCTACAATTTCTGCCAGCCCTATTTCATTGCGATATTCAGACAATTTCGCCTTTGACTTCATGCGATGAAAAATAGAAGTCGTGCGGTTCGCTTTAAAAAAAGGTGCGCGAATAGGTTTAGGCCATTGAGTTTTTAGTGTTGTTGGGTTTTCTAAGATTTGCTGACAAATATTATCGATATTTACTGCAACATTATCAGCTTGGCTTAAATGTCTTAAGTCTAAACGAACCGTCTGTAAACCCGCCTTTTCTAACGAGGCTAACTGATCTAAAATAAACTGATCCTTATCCAAAAACATCAACGTACCATGTACCGTTTCTAACGTTGGAAAAGGTCGATTTTGAGTTTCTTCAGATGCAACAGTTGTTTCGATATAACGAATTTCTTCTGAACTGTTAACCGATAAATGTTGGGCTAACAAAGAACGAGGAGAATAAAACAGCAAAATTCGCCCCACGCCTAAAATTTCACAAGCAACAGGAAGCTTTTGACAATATTCTATCAGTTGTTGTTCGGGAAGTTCTATCGATAAAATTAACCGTTCTAGGGAACCAGAAAGAACTTCACACCACCCGAGTAAGGCTTCAAAATTATGATTTCCCGTTTCTACAATAAGCTGTATTTTAAGCTTCGGAAAATTGGTTTTCACCCACCAAGCTGCACCCGGATCACAAACTCGAATTGCTGAAAAGATGTTAAAATTAACTGGGGTCAGTTTTTGACAGATTTCTATCATCATCTGTTCTGTCATTAAAATATCCCAAACTAACACCGGATGCAGTGAACGGTTAACCGCTTCCAAGGCGAGAAATTCTACAGTTTCAAGCGAAAGTTTACCTTGACGCGCTAATAGTAAAGGTTCAAGTAAAACCTCTTGTAAATTCGGCGCATGAACACACCGTTCTAAATCAGCAATAGATGAGACAAAGGTGTTAAATTGCATTAAAAATCTAAGAATAAGTGACTAATTCAGCTTGAACAAGGGTATTTTGTTGGGCGAGTCGAATGACCGTTAATTTTGTAATATTCTGTAGAATATTAACCCTCGGAATACAGACAACACTATCTTTTTGGATGCTGTTTAAACGTTCCCCTGTGACTGAAAACAGTTGAGTTATTTTCCAGTTAATAATCTCTCCTTGCGGTGGAATAATGTCAATTTCATCTCCCACTGCTAAAGGTTCTAATAACTGAATTGCCAAATAATTAGGTGTTGTATCAATAACAATCCCCAAATATTCGTGAGTTCCGCGATTATTTCCCGACAATTGACCAAATACAGAATCACTATCAGCCGGATTTTCTAAGGAACCCGAAGAATAATCCCGATGAGGAATTGATTCTAAATTTTTCGCAATTTTATCAATTAATTCAGGTGTTACTGTTCCCTCAACATAAGCATCAATCAGTTGTCGATAGGCTTTACACGTCATCGCAACATAAAAAGAAGACTTCATGCGTCCTTCTATTTTCAAAGAACAAATTTTATGTTGAAAAAACTCGGCGATTTGATGAACTCCCCACAAATCTTTTGAAGACATAAACGTGATCGGATTTTCCTCTTGATTTTCAAGTTTATAAGGTAATCGACAAGATTGTATACAACCCCCTCGATTAGAATCTCGACCTGCGGTAAAATTAGAAATCGTGCAGTGACCCGAATAAGCCATACACATCGCCCCATGAATAAACATTTCAACATCAATCCCGCATTTTTCTCCGATTAAACCTGTTTCTGCAATACTCAATTCTCGGCCAACAATTAAACGTTTAACGCCAAATTGTTTCCAAAGTTCTGCGGCGGAAGAATTCAAACAAGAGGCTTGGGTTGAAAGATGAATATTCAGGTTAGAACTCTTGCGAACCACTCGTAAAACTCCTAAATCTGAAACAATGACCGCATCAATTCCAATCGATTCTAGAAACTGACAATAGTCTCCTAAACCGTCAAAATCGGCATCATGCAAAAAGGCATTTAAAGTCACATAAAGTTGAGCGTTATACTGATGAGCAAATTCTGCCCCCTGTTGCAAATCATAATCCGTAAAATTATCGGCCCGCGCCCGTAAACCATAGTTCTGTCCGCCCACATAAACCGCATCTGCACCATAAAGAATGGCAACTTTTAATCGTTCTAGATTTTTCGCTGGGGCTAGGAGTTCAGGTTTCCATTTGGTGATCATTTTTATTTTTTGTTAACTCCAATGGGTTCAATTTGTTCTACAATATATTTTAATCGATTCTCTAACCAGTCGGGCGAGTTTATCTAGAAATCATTGCATAAATAATGTTAGACCAAACAAAAGCCCCTTTAGTCGAAACACTACAAACCCTAGCGAACCGTCCTCACGCTGCTTTTTATGCACCCGGACATAAACAAGGACAGGGAATAAACCCTCTTTTGCAGACTGTTTTGGGTTCAAAAGTCTTTCGCGCAGACTTACCCGAATTACCCGAATTAGATAATTTATTTGCACCCGAAGGCGTTATTAAAGAAGCACAAGAACTCGCTGCCGAGGCATTTGGGGCTGAACAAACTTGGTTTTTAGTCAATGGTTCAACAAGCGGAATTATTGCGGCAATTTTAGCAACGTGTCGAACAGGCGATCAAATTATTGTACCGCGAAATGTACATCAATCTGTGATTTCTGGGTTAATCTTATCCGGGGCAATTCCTATCTTTATTCAACCCGAATATGATACTCATTGGGATCTCGCTTATAGTATTACGACTGACGCTCTTAAAGCCGCCCTAAATCAACATTCCGATGTCAAAGCCGTTCTTGCAGTTTATCCCACCTATCACGGCATTTGTGGAGAGATAAAACAACTTGCTGCAATCACTCATCAATACAATATTCCCCTACTCGTTGATGAAGCACACGGCCCCCATTTTCACTTTCATCCAGACTTTCCCATCGCCGCATTAACCGCAGGTGCAGATTTAGTTGTACAGTCTATTCATAAAGTATTAGGCGCAATGACACAAGCTTCAATGTTACACGTTCAAGGAAATAAAATTAATCTAAATCGCTTAAACCAAGCCTTACAAATGGTACAATCTAGTAGTCCGAATTATTTATTATTAGCCTCTCTTGATGCCGCTCGTCAACAGATGGCAACTCAAGGGCGATTTTTAATGGAACAAACGTTAAACTTAGCAGCAAAAGCGAGAATATTATTAGATAAAATCCCGAAAATTTCCGTTCTCGAACTCCCCAAAAGCAAACAAACATCCTTTACCGAATTAGACCCCACTCGCCTGACGATTAAAATTTCAGATTTGGGGTTAACAGGGTATCAAGCCGACGAGATTTTACATCAACAATTCAAAGTTACAGCCGAGTTACCCAGTTTAAAGCATTTAACGTTTATTATAAGTTTGGGCAATACAGAAGCCAATATTGAACAACTGGTGAGCGCTTTCACTCAACTGTCTACAATGGGCAATTTTCAAGTCGTCAACCCTGAATTTCCACTTCCGCCTGGGTTTTTACCTGCGATGCAACTTTCACCTCGGGAAGCCTTTGAGGCGGCAAGTCAGAGGCGAAGCGTTCAAGATTGTCTGGGTTGTATTAGCGCTGAAATCATCTGTCCCTATCCACCCGGAATTCCGATTTTAATGCCCGGTGAACAAATTACTCTAGAGGCAATTACCTATTTACAAAATATTTTAGCTGGAGGTGGAATTATTACCGGATGTAGCGATCCGACTCTGGAAACCCTAAAAATCTGCAAGCCGTAAGCCAGACAAAATAATCTTAGGGTCTATTCTTAATATGTATATCTCAGTTTCAAATTATTTTATGCCTTCCCAACTGTGGCCTTATATCACCCCCGGTATTCCCGATGAATTATTTGAACGTTTACCGGGTATTCCGATGAGTAAGCGAGAAGTTCGCTTATTATTAATATCTCACCTACGACTCCAAGCCGACTCCGTAGTATGGGATATTGGCGCCGGTACCGGAACCATTCCCGTCGAAATTGGGTTATTGTGTCCCCAAGGTAAAATTGTAGCCGTTGAACGAGACTCAGATGTTGCCAGTTTAATTCGCCAAAATTGCGATCGCTTTGAAGTACACAATGTAGAAATCGTAGAAGGAAGCGCCCCTGAGTGTCTAAAAGATTTATCAACCATCCCCCATCGAGTTTGTCTAGAAGGAGGGCGAGATATCAAAGCCATCTTGACAGAAGCTTGGAAATACTTGCAAACTGGAGGTCGAATTGTTGCCACCGCTTCTAACCTAGAGAGTCTCTATGGCATCTCAGAAGGCTTCGCCCAGTTACAAGTTCGGAATGTAGAAGTCGTTCAATCTTCCATTAACCGTTTAGAACGACGGGGAAGGAGTCAAAGTTTTGAAGCGATTAATCCCATGTTTATTTTAAGCGGCGAAAAACTCGATTAGGAAAAGTTGTAACTTGTTTACTCAATGCCGTCATACTTAAAGTTGGGGGGCGTAGTGGTTTAAGCCTTCAACCCAGCATCACGCCATATCATCTGCCTTATGTCTTGGTCTCGCGTCTTTAGTGGAATTGTTGCCATCACCGTCGCTCTCGGAATGATTCTTTGGGGAGGATGGTACTTTACCATTGGCTTTGGAATTATTATTTACCTGGGTCAACTCGAATATTTTCAGCTTGTCCGGGCAAAGGGAATTGAACCTGCGGGGAAAACCACCTTGGTTGTGAGTCAAGCCTTGCTGATTACGGCAGCTTTTGCCCCCAATTTAGTCGATGCAATGTTTGCCCTAGCTGGAACCCTAATCTGTTTTTACCTATTGTTTCAGCCCAAACTCTCCACAATTGCTGATATCGCCTCCTCAATTTTAGGACTATTCTATGGGGGTTATTTGCCGAGCTACTGGGTGCGATTGCGTGTGGGCATTGAACACCCTTCACTGTTAGTCAGTAGCGCGATGATCAACCCTCAACTCAACCTCGACTGGCATCAGTGGTTGACTCATCCGAATAATCTTCCGGTGGGATTAACCGCAACCTTACTGGCGTTTCTCTGCATTTGGGCGGCGGATATTGGGGCTTATATTGTCGGTAAGTTTTTCGGGCGGACTCGCCTCTCAGAGATTAGTCCCAAAAAAACCGTCGAAGGCGCTGTGTTTGGCGTAACTGGAAGTATCGTAGTTGCTATTACTGGGGCTTGGTATCTGCAATGGCCGGGTTTTCCTTGGTCGGGTGGGGCCTTGGGTTTATTGATTGGGATTGCCAGTTTACTCGGGGATTTAACCGAGTCGATGATGAAGCGGGATGCGGGAGTTAAAGATTCTGGACAACTGATTCCGGGTCATGGTGGAATATTAGATCGAGCCGATAGTTATGTATTTACCGCACCCTTGGTTTATTATTTCATCACGTTATTGTTACCCTTACTTTCTCGTTGATGGTTGACCAAAAAAATTGGGATACAAGCCCCGTCCGTGACTGACGGCTTTTCAAGATTGCTGAATATACTCTTTCAGCACTTCAATCGGTGCGCCTCCAACTGAACAAGCAAAGTAGGCAGGACTCCACAAAGCTTCTTTATGCGGTTTTGGGTATCCTGCCTGTCCGTATCTACGGCTAGAGACACCTTTGAGAGTGTTAACAATTTGGGACACTGAAAGTTTAGGCGGATACTCAATAATGGCGTGAATGTGGTCTGATTCTCCATTGAACTCCAATATTTGAAAGTTCATTTTTTTAGCCACTTCTCGGAAAGATTGATCTATTACTCTCAGCCTTTCATTGGTCAAAACAGGCTGACGATATTTGGTTACGCAGACCAAATGGGTGAGCAATGCTGTAACGCTATGCCTTTCGTGCCTTAAGTCTCTTGTCATTTTTGCAGACTCAGCTATAATCATGTAGTAGACCAATTATAGCTGAGTTCCGTGAAAGCCAGGTATCAATTCCGAATTTACCAAGAGAAGCAGGTTTAGAGCAAGGTCGTTCACGACGGATTATTTTATGCTAACATAAGTTTATCGTGGCTTGATGCCGATAATCTATGCTTGTGTATGAAATGAAGCTGCAAGGAACGCAATACCAGTACAGAAAGTTAGACGAAGCTATCCGTACTGGTAGGTTTGTTCGCAACAGCATCATTAAAGCATGGATAGACGGTCAAATCAAAAGTCGTAACGATGCTTATACCTACTGCAAACTACTGTCAGACAACCCGAGTTTTCCCTGGGTAAACAAACTCAATTCTATGGCTCGACAAGCACACGCAGAGAGAGCATGGGCATCAATTTAAAAACGGATAGAGAAGCGGAAGAACGGATTAACTTAACTGTAAAACCCATATATCTTGGCATCTCACAGATAGCTTAATCCGTTAAATCCTTATCCTATCTGTTTTAAATTGAGCGATTTTATCAAAATTGTCGGCAAAAAATACCGGGGAGGAAAGGCTTTCCCCAGTTCAAAAAGTACCAAGTCAGAGCTTCTGTTGAGTATAAGACATCGGGATGGAAACTTTCAGAAGATAGACGCTATTTAACGTTTTCTGATAAGTTTCAAGCAGGTACATTTAAACTTTGGGGAAGTCGAGATTTGCACTTCTATCAACTCCAACAAATTAAACGGGTTAGAGTGATTAGAAGACACGATGGGTATTATGCTCAATTTTTAATCGATCATACCAGAGAGGAAAACAAAGAACTCAGTAACAAACAAACAGGTTTGGATGTAGGTCTAAACCATTTCTACACCGATTCTTTTGGCTCACAGATAGACAACCCCCGCTTTTTAAGAAAAGACGAGCGACGAATTAAAAAGCTGCAACGTCGATTATCTCGAACAAAAAAGGGAAGTCAAAACCGCTCAAAAGCCAGAAATCGTTTAGGTAGAAAATATCTTAAGGTTTCACGCAGGCGTAATGATTGGGTTTGTAAATTAGCTCAACACGTCATACAGTCTAACGACTTGGTAGCGATAGAAAACCTACGGATACGCAATCTGGTTAAAAACCATCATTTAGCCAAGTCAATTAACGATGCTGCGAGGGTTCGATTTAGAGAATGGTTAGAATATTTTGGGAGGGTTTATGGGGTGACGGTGATTGCTGTTGAACCCGCATATACTTCTCAAAACTGCTCAAATTGCGGTGAGAAGGTTGTCAAAACTCTCAGCACCCGGACTCACAAATGTCCTCACTGTGGGTATGTAGCAGACCGAGATGAAAATGCCGCAAAAAATATTCTAAAATCTGCACTCAAACAGCTATCAAATCAAGAAACGGATAAGAAATAGATTAACGGATTAACTTGACTGTAAAACGCATAAATCTAGGCTTCTCACACGTAGCTTAATCCGTTTTTCCGCTTAATATCTGTTTTTAAAATACCGTCGGGCAGATGGAAATCAACGCCTCCCGAGAGACTGATCTCTGCTTAAGTGGGGAAACCCAGTTGAGTAAGTCAACTCATAGAAAGAGGAAACCCAAACAGTGATGTTTGGAATCTCCGTCGTTTACGGCGGAGAGGATGTCAAAAGCAGAATCAAACCGCTTCCACTTCACGGGAATCCGATGCAGTTTCCAGTTATTAGAAGTCGAAGCCGATTCATTTGCATCTATTCTAAGTTAACGATCTGAGGCTAAAATTTCATGCGGTTTTTAGTTGTAGAAGAAGATGAAGCACAAGCTCATCAAATCAAAGTAGCGCTCACAGAACAAGGCTATGTCGTCGATGTCGTTATCGATGGCGAACAGGGGTGGGCTTATGTGGAAACGTTCACCTATGACCTACTTTTAATCAATACTAGCCTGCGCGACCTCGATGGCATTGATTTATGTCGGTGTCTTCGCAATGAGGGCTATAGGGTCCCTATTCTGCTTTTAACGGTTCAAAACAGCAGCATCGATCAAGTCTCCTATTTAGAAGCCGGCGCCGATGATCACCTCGTTAAACCCTTTACTCGAACTGAACTATTTGCTCGTATTCGCGCTTTATTGCGTTCCCCTAGCAGAGCCAATGCTCCCCTACTCCATTGGAACGACTTACACCTTGATCCCGTCTCACGGGAAGTCACCTACCGACAAAAACCTCTATCCCTGTCGCCCAAAGAATACAGTCTGCTAGAACTGTTTCTTCGCAACCCAAAACGAGTTTTAACCCAAAGCGCCATTCTTGAACACCTTTGGTCTTTTGAAAGTCAGCCGAATGAACACACGGTACGAGCGCACGTTAAACGGTTGCGACGCAAGCTCCAAAGTGTCAACGCGGAGAAAATCATCGAAACGGTCTATGGAGTCGGTTATCGCCTCAAACCGCCTTCTCCAGAGCTGTCCAAACAACAGGCTGACATCGCCCCGGCGGAAAGTCCAGAAACACCAGCAGAACTGTTATCTGTCAAGTCTGCGGCTGATGTTTCCCAAGGATCGATCGCTCCATCTAGGGATCTCCCCGCATCCAGGGAACGATTTAAGACCATCATTTTCAATCGCATTCAGACTTTAGAAGAAACGATCAATAATGCTCAAACTTTCACCTCAGAACTGTGTGAAAATGCCGAACTGCAAGCCCACAAACTCGCAGGTTCCCTGGGAATTTTAGGTTTAAAATCCGCGTATCAACTCGCTCAAAACATTGAACAGTGCTTCATTGAAGCCCGTCAAAACCCTCAAACTCAGAGCTTGATCGACACTCTAAAAACATTGATTGCTCAACTCTACCAAGAACTCCAACATCCATTCGACGAGTTCGAGGAAAAAATACCTGTTCAAAGTGAGCAAGAATCAATCTCAGAACAACAAACGTCATTTCAAGTGTTAGTTGTTGATGATGATCTCGAACTCACCGAACAATTAAAACGAATTGCCATCCATTGGAATATCCAACTGAATGTCACGACTAAACTAGAAGAAGCTCGTGTTGCTTTGCGAGAAACTCCGCCTCATTTAGTCTTGCTTGATTTGGTTTTTCCCGATCATCAAGACGGGGGTTTTGTGTTGCTCGAAGAATTAAAATATCAGTTTCCCGAGTTACCTGTGTTGGTGTGGACGGTACGGGATGACATGAGCGATCGGGCTGCGGTGGCTCGTTTAGGGGGAAATGCTTTTTTATCGAAATCGGTTTCTTGTGATCAAGTTCTCGAAGCGATCAAAGATATTCTCCAGTCTACATCAACGGCTCCAACTAAAATTTTAGCAGTTGACGATGATCCGATCACACTCAACTGTTTACAAGAACTACTTCCTTCTTATGGTTTAGAATTAACCCTCTTAGATGATCCGCGTTTATTTTGGGAAACTCTGGAAAAAACCGGGCCAGATCTGCTGATTCTGGATTTAGAAATGCCTCATTTTAATGGAGTGGAATTGTGTAAAACGGTTCGCTCTGATCGCAGTTGGAATGCTTTACCGATTTTGTTTCTCTCGGCTCGCAAAGATCCGCAAACCATTCAACAAATTTATCAATTTGGAGCGGATGACTATATTTCAAAACCCTTTGCTGAAGCTGAATTAATTACTCGTATTTTTAACCGTTTAGATCGGATTCATCTGTTGCGAAGTTTAGCCGAAACTGATCCGATCACTGGTTTGGTAAACCGTCGTCGCTCTACCCATGATTTGCATCGATATTTGCATCTTTCACGCCGTCACTGTCAGCCGTTTTGCTTAGTTTTGATTGCTCTGGATTGTTTTCAAAGCATTAATAATCAGTATGGCTATACGGTTGGAGATAATCTGATGAGACAGTTCGGGCAAATTTTACAGCGTCAGTTCCGCGATGAGGATATTGTGGCGCATTGGGGCGGTGAGGAGTTTATCGTGGGATTGTATGGGAGTTATCAATCTGACGTTGCTAAACGAATTACTCAACTGCTAGAGTTAGTACAAATGACTGTTTTTCCAGTTGCTAATCATGTGCAGATTCAGATGACAATGAGCGCTGGAATTGCCGCCTATCCAGAAGATGGAATGGATTTATCGAGTTTGTATGCGGCTTCTAATGCGGCACTTTATCAAGCAAAAGCTGCTGGGGGAAATTGCTTTTTCACACCATCAAGCTACTCTCGCTCAACAGTCTGAACATTTACGCCTCAACGGGGTTTGTAGAGCGAAACTTTAACATTTCAGCTCTAGTACACCAAGGAGAAACTGGGTTTTTCAGCCATGATGTGCATAAGTCCTCTGTCTGATTCTCTATATCTAGTCAGGCTGAAACCCAGAAAGACAAAAATTGATCATTTATTTTTAACAGTACCAGGATTTAGGCCTCAACCGGGTTGATCGTCCCCGATGTGCGTAAGTCCTCAGTACATTGAACTTTTTGATCTCAAGCCTCAAATGGACTTCGATCTAAGAATGTGAAAAACTTGAGACCAATTTTGGGTTTTTCAATTCTTGATTTAAGTTAATAATAGAGCAGAAAATCACACATTTTATAGGAAAATACAACAGATTATGACAGATGAATTAAGAGAAATGAAACGACGAATCTTAGTGATTGATGATGAGGAGGATATTCGGGAACTGCTACAATTGAGTTTAGAAATGAGTAGTAGTTGGGAAGTGTTCACGGCAGGATCGGGTCAAGAAGGCTTAGAGATAGCCCTGACTTATCAGCCTGATGCGATTATCTTAGATGTCGTGATGCCCGAGATGGACGGGCCAGCAACCTTCAAACAATTGCAACAAAATCCCGCAACTCGGCATATCCCCGTTGTCCTGCTAACTGCCAAAGTGCAAGCGACTGAGCAACCCCGTTACACTCAACTGGGAGTGAAGGCGGTTCTCTCTAAATTGATTGATCCTCTCAGTTTTGCCGAGCAATTAGCAAGGGTTTTAGGTTGGTCCGTCTGATCTTCAAGTCAGGCAAAAATCAGGAAGTTTAGGCGAAATTTTATGAGAAACAAAAAGAATAGCACTGATTCTAAAAAATGGTTGATAATCAGCTCATTTTTTTAAAGATTTTCTCATGAATTGAGCTTTCTTTAATGGGTGTATCAATGACTCGAAAAGTGCTGGGATAGCAAGAGACTCGCGGCTTGACTATCTACAGGACGTGAAAATAAAAAGCCTTGAAGATAGGGACATCCCAACTGCTGGAGTTTAACCCAATCTTGTTCGGTTTCGACGCCTTCTGCTATGACTTCTACGTTTAAGCTATTGGCAAGCATCATAATCGCTTGGATCATATTCCATTTGCCCGATCTGACGAAAGAGTTATCAATTTTTAAAACATCAATCGGCCAGTCTTGTAAGCGAGAAAGGCTGGAGTAACCTGTACCAAAATCATCAATATGTAAACGAACGCCTTGCTGTTTTAAATTCTGCAAGTTGGCGATCGCGATGGTAGAATTTTCCAAAAAAGCACTTTCTGTAATCTCTAATTGTAAGCTTTTGCCATCTAAGTGAGTCTGTTGTAAAATCTCCTGCACTCGTTCACTCAAAAGCGGATCGGATAGTTGGAGAGTTGAGAGGTTAACACTGATGTTGAAAGAGGGATGTAAGGGAAATTCCTGTCGCCAAATTTCGAGTTGCTGACAAGCTTGATGCAGTACCCAGTCTCCGATGAGTTGAATGAGTCCAATTTCTTCGGCTAGGGGAATAAATTCTGCGGGTGTCACCCAACCTCGTCGAGGATGTCGCCAGCGAATTAAGGCTTCAAATCCTGTAATTAGAGCGTTTTCGGTAGAAACAATGGGTTGATAAAACAGGAGAAATTCATCTTGCTTTAAGGCTTTGTATAGGTCTTTTTCTAGACGAAAACGTTCGATGACTTCGAGTGATGAAAGAGAAGCGGATAGAGGTTGATTTTCAAGGATTTGTGTTAAACGAAGCAAGCGGTTTGTGTTATTGAGGGCAATGTCTAACAAACGCTGGCCTTTGGTAGATAAGTTGCCAAGCTGTCCGGTTTGTAAGAGTCGCAATGCTGCTTGAATTGAGGTGATCGGTGTGCGAAGTTCGTGACTAATCAATTGGTTAATATCTTCTAATGATGCTGTAGAGGTCGCCTCTAACTCAGCGTTAGGTTTCGATGGCTTTGAATGGGCTATTTTTATCAGGGTCATGAGGGTTCTCCAGATTTTAATGAGGGTTTTGTTTACATTACTCTGAAAATGGGAAAAAATATGACAAATGGGTTTTTTTGTTCACTTGTCCGGTCATTATCGATCACCCTGCTCTAATCATAGCTTTAAAAGCGGCTTTTCTAAATCCGTAGAAATTCGGAAAAGTTATAAGTTTTTTATACTTCTAATCTTAGTCTTGTTCATCTCTCTGATTGGTCTTAGATTCATCGAATGATTGAGAATCATAATATCACTCTACATCTAAATTTAATGTAAAGTAAAATGTAGCTCCTTGTCCTAGAACTGATTGCGCCCAAATTTTTCCCTGATGACGGTGAATAATTCGTTGAACGGTTGCTAAACCAATTCCTGTCCCCGGAAACTCTTGGGATGAATGTAAGCGTTGAAAGGGTTTAAAGAGTTGATCGACTTGACTCATCTCAAAACCTACGCCATTATCCTGCACAAAGTAAATGGTAGGAAGAGTCTGTTGAGAAGAATTGACTGGAGAGGTGCAAATTGGGGATCGGATTTTTCGTTCAGAGTCTAAAATCGTTTGAGGATCTGATAAAACTCCAAATTGAATGGAAGCTATTTTTTCTTGAGCTGTGTACTTCCAAGCATTCGCAATTAAATTTTCTAAAGCCACCTTTAAAAGCTGCTTATCCCCTTTAACTGTAAGATTCGGTGTAATCACAAAATTAACAGGACGTTCGGGATATTGCTGTTTAAACTCTTGATAAGTTGCGTGAACAATCTCACTTAAGTTAACTTGTTGAATACACATCTGATTTTTTTGAACTTGTGATAATCCCAATAAATTATCAATCAATCTATCCATCCGTTGAACCGCTTCTCGAATGCGTTTAATATAAGATATTCCCTTGGAATTGAGTTGCTCACTATACTCTTTTTCGAGAAAGCAGCTAAACCCATCAATACTTAATAAAGGCGATCTCAAATCGTGAGACACCGTATAACTAAAAGCTTCTAACTCGGCATTTAAAAACTCTAATTGTTGCGTGCGTCTTTCGAGTTCAGTATTCGCCGCTTCTAGCTGAATTTTTTGTTGTTTGAGTTGTTCTTGAGTGCGTTTTCGTTCAATCGCGTAGCAGAGAGAATAAACGAGCAAATCTCCAATCACTAGCTCTTTTTTTAGATAATCTTGGGCGCCGAGTCGCACGGCTTGAATCGCCATTTCTTCATCATTGAGTCCGGTTAAAACAACGATAGGTAAATGATTGGCTTTGGGCAAAATTCCGGTAAAGGTATCGAGTCCTTGACTATCGGGAAGAAATAAATCAAGCAAAATAATATCAAAATTTTGCTGATCTAAACTCAAAAAAGCCTCTTGCAATCCTTCAACCTGAGTGACTTTAAAGTGCATGGTTGTATGCCGCTTTTTCAAACTTTCTTGAATCAGAAAAGCATCTCCTGGATTATCTTCAACTAATAAAATTTTAATTAATTCTTGATACATCAAGGGTTCTCCGATGAACTCAATAGAGGGTTTATTTGAACAGAGCAAGGAATCGTAAAATAAAAAATTGAGCCTTGTTGAGTTTGGGAATCAACCCAAATACAACCCTGATGTAACTCAACAATTCTTTTGGCGATCGCTAATCCCATGCCAATCCCAGGGTAATCTCGTTGAGAGTGAAGACGCTGAAAAATATCAAAAATACAAGCATAATCCTTGGCATCAATCCCAATGCCATTATCTTGAACTGAAAACACCCAGACTTCAGCTTGAAGTTGAACGGCTATTTCTATTTTTGGCGGGCAAGCGCGGCAATATTTAATCGCATTTTCAATTAAAATTGTGAATAACTGAGTGAGTTGGGGGCTATCTGCGATTACCTTGGGTAAAGCGCTGGTCTTGATTTGTGTTTGAGTTTGAACAATCTCTAATTGTAGATGATTGATTGCTTCTTGTAGAGCGATATGAGCATCAATCAATTGGGGAGGTTGATGTCGTATTTTTAGACGAAAATAGACTAACAACCCATCTATCATCTGTTGCATTCGTCCAGCCGCATCAACCATAAAATGAATCATTTGATCGGCGCTAGAGTCGAGTTTTCCCCCATAGCGTTGTCTCAATAACTGGCTAAAGTTAACAACCATTCGCAACGGTTCTCGTAAGTCGTGAGCGATCCGATCCATTAACTGTTCAAGTTCAAGTTGTTGATCGTCAGATTTTGCTGAGGAGTAAGAGCGCCTCGAAACTGTTGGAATACAATTTTGCAGCGTCAACAACCCATAAAAACCTTCTCCTGCGATCGCCGAGATGGGAGTGAGCGAGACTTGTCCGAGAGAAGACGCTTCTGTGCTGTGACAGGCGGAACTCTTCCACTCGTTCAAGGGTACCGAAAAGTGAACTGAGCCTCCCTGCTGAAAGACTTGATAGCCGTAGGAGTGAAATTTCTGTGGGTTCAGTTGGTGAAAATGAGCAAATAATGGAGTTCCAACAATCTGCTGTTTGGGAATTTGTGTGTATTGTTCTAAGTAGCGGTTCCAAAACAATACGATCCAGTCTGATCGCAGCAAACATAAACCAACCGCAACAAAATCTAGAATATTATACTGTATGGTAACTGTTTCTATTTCATTATCCATTGGAATTGAACAGATGTTTAAACATTGACTGGATTGGTGGTATCAGGATTTTGTCTGTTTTTTGAGGTTCACCTCTGAGCAAAGTTATTTTTTTGACAGTTGAGGCAAATATTGATGGTCACAGGGGTCACTTCAATCTATATTAGATGTACATAACTGATTCTCAAAATAAACGGAAGGAAGTCTAACATGAATTATAACTCTTGTCCGGTCAGTCTTGAAATTCTTTTGGTTGAGGACAATCCCGGTGATATCTTTCTGACTCAGGAAACCCTGAAAAATTTAACAATACCGAACCATATACACATTGTTCGAGATGGAGAAGAAGCCCTGGCATTTCTCTATCAGCAAGATCCCTATAAAACTGCTCCTCGTCCCCATATTATTTTACTTGACTTGAATCTTCCTAAAAAAAATGGTCGAGAAGTTTTAGAAGCCATTAAAACCAATCTCAGTCTGAATCAAATTCCTGTTATTGTTCTAACGACTTCAGTCGCCGATGAGGAGATCCTCAAAAGTCATCATCTCCCGGCTAACTACTACATTCCCAAACCCTACGATTTGAGTCAATTTTCTCAGATTGTCCAGGCGATTGAAAGCTTGAGAGGATAAAACCTTAAACCCGATTTAACTCTATTCTAATTGATGATGAAGTTTTCAATGAATTTATTAACAGATTTTAATTTCTATTTAATTGCAAATAATATCTTAATTCTATTCAGCCTTGACTCAAAAATATCTGTAGTTTCAGATGCTTTGTTCACCCTAGCTTTAGGCTCATTATTCCTCACATTAGGGTATTGGATAAGCCAGGGAAAAGATTCACCCTTTAAACAAATTCTGGGCTTATTAAGCCTCCTGAGCATTTCGATGGGAACCCCTCATGTTGTCGCGATTTTAATCGGGTGGTGTGCGCTTAATCAAGGGTTGAATCTGATCAACGCAATGGCAGCCCTGATCTCTTGCTGGATAGTTTTCCAGATGATGTTTTACATCCCTAAAATTTTAGCAGTGCCGAGTTCTTATCAGTTAGAAGAAGCCAATCTTGCTCTACAACGAGAAATTTTAGAACGCCAACAAGCAGAAGCCGCTCTGAGGAACTCTGAAGAACTATTTCGAGCGACTTTTGAACGAGCCGCTATCGGTATTGCTCACGTCGGACTTCAAGGTGAATGGTTGCGAGTTAATCAGACGTTATGTGATCTGGTGGGCTACAGTCGTGAGGAATTGCTGCAACTGAGATGTCAAGATCTCACTGATTCTGATCGTCTCATTCATGCTTCTAATTCTGTTGATCGTCTTTTAAGCGGAGAAATTTCTAGTTGTTGCTTAGAAAGATGTTTGCTTCACAAAGAAGGGACTCAAGTGTGGGTTCATCTGTCTGTCTCATTAGTTCGAGATGTCAGTAACAAACCTGCTTATTTTATTGCGATACTGGAAGACATTACAACTCGCAAACAAACCGAAGCAGAAATACAAAAACTCAATCACGAACTCGAACAACGAGTTCAAGAGCGAACCGCTCAACTCCAACAGATTAATCGAAATTTAGAGTCTGAAATTAGCAAATGTAGCCTGATTGAAAATCAATTAAATGTGACTCAAGAACGACTTCAATTTTTGCTGAGTTCGAGTCCCGGCGCGATTTATACCTGCAAACCAAGCGGAGATTATGGCGCGACTTACATGAGTCAAACAATTTATTCGATTACAGGTTATCAGGCTTGGGAGTTTGTGGAAAATTCTCAATTTTGGGCGAATCACCTTCATCGAGAAGATTTTGAAAAAACGTTTAATCAGTTATTAAAGATTTCAAAAACAGAAACGGATATTCTAGAATACCGATTTCTGCACAAAAATGGTACTTATCGCTGGATACGGGATGAAGTGAAGTTAATTCGAGATCAAACCCATCAATCGACTGAGGTTATTGGCTATATGATTGATATTACCGAACGCAAACAAATAGAAGAAGCTTTGCGGGAAAGTGAAGAACGTTTTCGGTTAATGGCAAATAGTGCGCCTGTGTTAATTTGGATGGCTAATGCTGAGGGTGAATGTACTTTTTTTAATCAAGTTTGGCTAGATTTTACTGGACGAACTTTAGATCAAGAATTAGGAAAAGGCTGGCTTGCTGGTGTACATCCCGATGATGCTCGATATTTGCTGGAGAGTTGTTCTTCAAGACTTCAACACCGAGAGCATTTTATCATGGAGTTTCGTCTGAAACGTTGGGATGGAGAATATCGCTGGATTTTAAACCAAGCTGTTCCTCGAGTGACTCAAGATGAGCATTTTTCTGGATATATTGGTTCCTGTATTGATATTACTGAACGCAAACAAGCTGAAGAACAATTGTTTACTCTCAACCGAGAGTTACTTCTGTCGAACCGTGAACTTGAACAGTTTGCTTATGTGGCGTCTCACGACTTACAAGAACCCTTGAGAATGGTGAGTTTATTCTCCCAGTTATTGGCTCATAAATATCAGGATAATCTCGATGAAGATACTCAGACTTATATTCATTATATCGTGGATTCTGCCACCAGAATGCAACAACTGATCACCGATTTATTGGCTTACTCGCAAGTGGGAACCAGTAAGAGCAAAGGAAATTTTAAACTGATAGATTGTAATCAAGTTTTACAGCAAGTTTTGCAGAATCTCAAAATAGCGATCGCCGAATATAATGCTACTATTCATTTGGCTCCATTACCGACAGTGATTGCCGATGAACAACAGTTAGTGCTCTTGCTACAAAATCTGATTTGTAATGCCATCAAATATTGTCATCCTCAGATTTTACCTCAAGTTGAAATTGCCGTTCAATCCTTACCCGGAGAATGGTGTTTTAGCGTGCGAGATAATGGAATTGGGATTAAATCCGAACATTTTGAGCGAATTTTTAAGATTTTTCAACGCTTACATCATACTCAGGAATATCGAGGAACGGGTATGGGTTTGGCGATTTGTCAAAAAATTGTTGAACGTCATGGCGGGCGAATTTGGGTTGAGTCAGAAGTTGATCAAGGTTCAACGTTTTATTTTACAATTCCGATGTCAAAAAATTCCGGGATAACTGCACAAGAATTGATTCTTTAATGTTAGATTATTCTGGATTATGAGCGGTGATTAATTGCCGTTGAAAAGCTTGATGTTCGGCTGAGGCTAACCCCGTTTGCAAGGTGTTGATAACTTGAGACATTTCTCCGGCTAAAAGTGCTGAAACAGCTAACCACAATCCCGGAAATATCCGACTGCGAATGATTTCATTTTCGGGCATGAGGGAAATATAATCTCCGTCTTCTAAAACAAACCAATCCAATTTATGATCGCTGACTTGCCAAACAATATATTCCTTTACGCCATTGCGACGATAAGCCCGTTTTTTATCTCTTAAATCAATCGTTGCCGTACTCGCAGAAATCTCAGCAATGAGTTCCGGTGCGCCCTCAATATAACCATCATCACTCAGGCGAGATTGTCCCCCATATTGGCTATCAATCAGCAAAACAATATCAGGCTGGGGTTCGTTATCAAGATCTAATCGCACTGTAGGATTATCGCCCAAACGAACACCAGGAGTTGATATTTTGTAAGTCCCTAACCAAATCATTAAATCAGCATGAGGTTCAGCATGAGGTTCAAATCGTAAAGGTGAAGCCATATAAACAATTCCTTCAATCAGTTCAGCTTTTTTAATGTGAGGCATAGTGCTATAGCGTCGCTCAAATTCGGGGCGCGTTAGGGAGTCTCCATTTTCTAAAGGAGGAATGGAAACATTTCTTTTCTGTGTGTGTGAGATGGCTGTCATATTAGTCATCAGTCGTGAGTTGAACAAAACAAGCTAATCTTTGCTCTATTATAGAGTAAAATATATTCATCAACACAAGACTAAAGAATGATCAGAAAAAGACGAAAGCCCATTGATCTATTAACTTTTATTTTTTTTAGTTTATGCTTGATCTTTTCCCTGACTTGGACAAGCTTTTATCCAGCAGAAATCTCTCAAAGTTCTGTTGCCGCTCGTGATGAAATTCGAGGCGTTTGGATTACCAATGTCAACAGTGGAGTTTTATTTTTACCGGGTGGAATTCAACGAGCATTAGATCAACTTTCACAATTAAATTTTAATACCATTTATCCAGTCATCTGGAACCGAGGAACCACTTTCTATCCCAGTGCAAGCGCTCGTCGAGTCACAGGACGTTTTCAAGATAGACTCCTGAATTTAATGCACTTAGGAAAAGATACTTTATCAGAGATTGTTAGCAAAGGAAAACAACGAGATTTAAGAGTCATTCCTTGGTTTGAATATGGGTTGATGGCACCGATAAATTCTCAACTGGTTCAACGCCATCCCGAATGGATTACTTTACCGCAAAGTTATCAATTTTCAGCTATTCCCTCTCTCAAGGAATTAGAAGATGCTTTACTTCCAAATTATCCCCCCAGTAATCGAACTGCTGGCTGGTTTGGCATTAAAAATTTGTGGTTAAATCCCTTTCATCCTGAAGTTCAGAGATTTATAGAAGATTTAATTATTGAAGTGGTGATCAAATATGATATCGATGGGATACAATTTGATGATAACTTTGGAATGCCCATTGAACTTGGTTATGATTGGTTTACCCGCAAACTTTATAAACAAGAACATGAGGGTAAACTTCCTCCGAAAAATCCCGCCGATCCCGAGTGGATGCGTTGGCGGGCGGATAAAATCACAGCCTTTATGAAAACCTTACATGATCGGATAAAATCAGTGAAACCTGACTGTATGATTTCTCTGGCGCCAAACCCGAGCGAATTTGCTTATAATGAATCGCTACAAGACTGGCCAGCCTGGGTTAAACAGGGTTTAATAGAAGAGTTAATCTTGCAAGTCTATCGAGACAGTCCCAAAGCCTTTTTAAAGGAGTTAGAAGATCCGGCAGTCAAGGAAGTTCGGCGTAAAATTCCTGTAGGGATTGGCATTTTAAGCGGAACATTATCACACGCTGTTGAGATCAAACAAATTCAGCAACAAGTTCAAGACGTTCGCGATCGCAAATTTAAAGGAATTTCATTTTTTTACTGGGAAACGTTGTGGAGTTATTTGACTCCAGATGCACCCAGAGAACGTCGGAGAGTGTTTAAAACTTTATTTTCGCCTTCGCCCTCCTAACGTTCTAGGATTAATTCATGTCACTGATTCAAACTCAAACCCTGAAAATTCAAGAATTAGATTCATTCAATCGTTTTTGCCATTCAGCATCAATTTTATCCGTTTGTTCAAGTTCTTGTTCAATCAAATCCGATTCTGTCGTGTAGGCTAAATCTTTCTGAGTGATCACTGTTTCGGCAGCAAACTGACGAGCATAGCTCAGTTTTTGCTGTACAGAATTATCAGCTTGATTTAACAAAGCGACTCGTTCTTGTCGGTGATGATTGCGGACTTCTATTCTAGCGTTGCGCCATTTCATCAATAGATAACGCACCAAAGGAACGGTTAAAAATCCAATGCCATAAACCAATAAAAGAGGAAAAATTCCCTCGACAAATGCGACTAATCCTCCCAGGGTTTGAGCAATCGTACCCTCTCGTAATAAACTACCCAAAATGATCGCACCGACAATGTTAACAACTCCTAAACCTGCCGCTAACATGAGTTGACCCGAACTCGCTTGACTAAATTTCCACAACTGTTCTTTGAGATAACTAGAAATCGGTTGAGGACGATATTGAGTTGCTGTCATTTGCAACTCTGGAAAATGATAGACAAATTCACCTTCGGGACTGACTTTTGGATAGCCGTTAAACCGAGTCAAAACAGGCAACATATAGTCCTCGTATTCTTCCTGTTGACGGCTAATGTCATCAAGATAGGGTGCAACTTGTTCGGCAATAATTGCCCCTTGATTGTTGCGAATTAACGTAGCAATCGTTTTCCATCGCCATTCCTCTAAATTGGCATTCGGATTCCCCTCTCCAAACAAGAAAGAAAAGACCGATTCTAAAAAGTTGTATTGATCAGTTTGGGAAGTTCCCACACGCGGGCGTCGATGGGAGGAATAATCATCATAATCCCAATACAAAAACCAATACCAATTAGGGCCGAACCAAACGCGAGGAACAAAGAATATTCCCCCTCCGCCCTCACTACTTCCGCCCGAATCATCACCGTCTCGACTGGAATTAACCGCCATCAAAATCAGGGCAATGCTAACAAAAATTAGCACAATCGAAACTATCAGCAAAATCCCGAAGGAAATGCGGATGAGATAAAATAATACCCGCCAAACTTTTTCCCACCATTCCTGCAATTTTAACCGCCAAAACTTATTGCGGAGAATGCTACGAAAGTCCTGGGGAAATAGAAAGGCAATTTCCCCAGACTCGGCAACTTGCAGGTGTCCACCTGCATCAGAAGCAAGTGCTAGAAGTTGTTGTTGAGCGACATTAACATCAATTCCGGCTTGGGCGGCGACGTCCCCGGTGGTGACGCGATAGCCCAACTGCTCAACCGCTTTCATAATTGAAGGGTTTGGTATCATCGGCGTTGTTTCGCTCTCAAGCTATTCACTATCTATTTACAGTATAGATTTTTCAGCAATACTCAGAAAGAGCTACAGTAGACAATAGGCCATTTTCAGAGCGTGAACGCAGGTTGAGGTTAAACGGGAGCGGGAATTGGGACTGACTCTTTTCTAGAGCCGCCTTCAAAGCCAGCCCGGAGGCTATTCAACCGAGCGCTTTTTTTGTGGTAACATACAAAGTACCCAATTGAGGCTAGATGGGATCTCTCGGAGATGTAAGTCATACACTTAAACTCCGAAAAGCTCTCAATCAAAAATCTAAGTGTTTGTTTTAATTTGTAACATTTAGAGTTCGATTTGTTGTAGTTTTTAACCTGAATCAGACCGTGAGGTTTTCGTCTCAAAACCTTGGGACTTCAAGTTGACCAGTCGGTTTCATCCTGGGAATAACAAAACACTTAAAACTGGAGATTAGAGCCAATGCCAAGATCGCAACGCAACGACAATTTTATCGATAAAACCTTTACGGTGATGGCAGATATTATCCTCAAAATTATGCCCACGAATCAAAAAGCTAAAGAAGCTTTCGCCTATTATCGGGATGGAATGTCCGCTCAAGGTGATGGTGAATATGCAGAGGCTTTAGACAACTACTATGAAGCCCTCAAGCTCGAAGATGATCCCTATGATCGCAGCTACATTCTTTATAATATTGCCTTAATTCATACCAGTAATGGCGAACATGAAAAGGCATTAGAATATTATCGTCAAGCCATTGATCTTAATCCCCGGATGCCTCAAGCTTTGAATAATGTTGCGGTGATTTTTCACTATCAAGCCGAAAAAGAAAAAGAGGAAGGAAATGGGGACAAAGCTGAAGAATATTATCGTCAAGCGGCTGAATATTGGGTACAAGCGATTCGTCTCGCTCCCAATAACTATATTGAAGCACAAAACTGGCTCAAAACCACCGGACGCTCCAATATTGATGTCTATTTCTAAGTTTGATTTTGTTGATTTCAGTGGCTTGTCTAATGTCATCAATTAGCCCTGAAAAATTCTGGTTTTCTGATTGACTCTTTTCTCTTGATTTAATGATGATTGATCGCGAACAAGTCCGCAAAGTTGCTCATTTAGCTCGGCTAGAAGTCACGGCTGCTGAAGAAGAAAAGTTTACAACTGAACTCGGCAGCATTTTAGAATATTTTGAACAGCTTAAAGAACTCGACACCGAAAACGTTCCGCCAACAACCCGAGCAATTGATGTCAGTAATATTACCCGAGTTGATCAATTACAGCCCTATGAAAACCGAGATTCTCTATTAGGAAGTGCGCCGGAAGCTGATGGGGATTATTTTAAAGTTCCCCGGATTTTAAAAGAAGAATAGAGATGTAGGGGCAATTCATGAATTGCCCTTACCCATTAGTCCCATTTTAATTATTTTTTGTTCCCGAAACCAGTCCCTATATTATTGTCTGTACTCGCAAGTTTAACCCTGACAATTGAGAACATTTTGGAGAAACCCAGTTTTTGAAATTAACCGGGTTTCTGACGAACATCCTCAAATAATTAGAGACTAAATTCTACGGTTTTCAACCAATCCAAGATTTTGGGATTAACAATTTCCGGGCGTTCATCGTGGGGACAATGACCCGTTTTTGGTACAGAAACAAACTCAACAGGTTGTCCCGCATCCACTAAATCTTGATAAATTTTCGCCCCTTTTATCGGAGTCCAAGGGTCATCTTCGCCCCATATTACTAATAAAGGCTTTTTGACTTTTGGTAATAATTGCGTCGGATGGGGGCCAGCCGGAGCCGTTAAAATCGCCGCAAAAACTTTCTGAGCGCCTTGATCATTTGAAGGGGTATAAAGTAATTCAACTAATTCATCAGTAATCGCTTCTTTATTCCCATAAACCTGACGCAAAGTATTACGAATGCGATGTTTTTGACGCACTTGGTTGAACAGAAACGAACCAATAACCGGAGAACTCACCATCTTACTAAACGTTCCCATAATCAATCGTAACGGCAAATTTAACTCCTCTGGGCGATGATTTAAACCGCCTGCACAGTTGAGTAAAACAGCCCCGGCGGAAAGTTCGGGATATTCCGCCACCATCATCAAACTGAGTAACGCCCCGATAGAATTTCCGATAAAAACAGTCGGTTCTTGAATCTGTTCCGCCCAGAAATCATGCAACAGTTCAGTCCACAATTCCAAAGAATAATTAATCGCAGGTTTAGCCGAACCTCCAAACCCAAGTAAGTCTAACGCAAAAACTCGATAACCGCCTTCAGCCAATACCGAAATATTCTGGCGCCAATGTCCAATAGAAGCACCAAACCCATGCACTAAAACAAGAGGATGTCCGTTCCCTTGAACCGTGTATTCGATGGAATGTCCCCGCCATTGCCAGGTTTGCAGGTTTAGGGGAAAGTTGGAAAGAGGTTTTTCAGTTGAAAGCGTCATGTGATAAACTTTTGTAAACAGTGTTACTCTCACATGATAATGGGTTACAAGAGTATTGGGAAAGCCGCCTATTGATCAAAAACCCTAAACAGAGTTTGAGAACAAGTTTGTTGCATTATCAAACCCATTGACATTTCGGAGATTTGTCGAGTTTTCTATGGAAACCCAAGAATTTAAAATGGGGCTTTACAGAATCTTGACTCGGTTCGCGAGTCTACGCCACGCACCGCCTTTTCGCTTGCGGTGAACGGATGACATCCTACTTGGAATAACATCTCTAAATTTCTATGTGCGGGACAAATCCACTCGACGGCTTTGGTATACTGATAGACAAACATTCAGACTTAACTGTGCTATTCTAAAAATGCTTTCGCAAGCTATTATTTCTTTAGATGAAGAAGAATTCAGAAGTCAGAATACATCCGTCAGAATCAATCAGTGGGGGATTGGGACCCGCCACTGATTGTAGACCGCTAAATCTTCTATTTATCGGGGGTCTTCAACCCAATTATTCATCTGCCACTCGCACAGAATTCAATTCTGAATTCTGGCTCCTGACTCCTGAATTCTGTTTGATAAGCAGTTTGCATTTTTCAATCGCTTTAACCGTTCGGTCTGGCCTAGTATTTTTAAATATTACAAGGGATATACGCAGTTTGCATTTTCCCTTTGACTTTGAACCTTTCTGTCTAGATAGTATTTTAAAACATTATTAAGAGACATACATATATGTATCGGTTCCAGGTAAGGGCGCACACAGAAACCGGAGAATTCATCGGACTCGTCGGTTCGACTCAGGACTTAGGAATGTGGGACGCAAACAATTGCATACCTCTACGCACCAGTGGTGAAAGTTATCCTTTATGGTGGGCAGACATTGAATTGTTAGAGTCGCCCAATAACCAAAGCATTAATTATAAATACGTTCGACTCAGTGCAGACAATAGCGTGGAATGGGAAGCTTGGGGAGCAGACCGTTGGATACCGCTCGAACCCAATCTACCACCGTCCACCATTATTGTAGAAGATGGCTGGTTCGGTTACGTCCAGCCTTGTCCTTACGGATATTTTAAAGAACCATTCGCCCAAAAGCCACTCATCAAAGCAGAACAAGGTCTAAAAATCGCCGTTGTGGGGAGTTCTGTCGCGATAGGATGCAGTTCATGGTTATTGCGGGGCTGGGCTTGGCATCTGGAAAAAGCATTGCATGAAAAATATGGTCACATCCTGGTCAATCTATCTGAACTGGGTGCCAATGTTAGCACAACAATTGACAGGTTTCCCTTGATTGTCGCACCCGAACAACCCGATATCGTCATTATTGCCCTATCTCTGGGTAACGAGGGCTTGGCTTATTGTCCACCTCACCAACAACGAGCCGTGCAACGCCGTTATGAAAGAGGATTGCAGCAACTCGTCAAAATGACCAAAGAATTGGGAGCAATGCCCATTTTAGCAGGACTATACCCAAACGGGGATTATACCTTAGAACATAATTTACTGTTGCGAGATACCCACAATCGGATGCTCAGTTGGGGTGTGACCGTACTGAATTGGCTGGATGCTGTAGATGATGGGGAGGGGCGTTGGAAACCGGGGATCTCCTTTGACACGGCTCATCCCAACAGCTTAGGACACCGCCTGATGTACGATCAGATCGATCTTCGCTTATTCGAGATAGATAAAGACAAATTAATTCAAGCAAAACAACTCTCGAATCAGAAGCAGGAAGTCCCGATTTATCGCGATAATTGGGGTTTCCATGTATTTGCTTGTCAGGAAGAAAAGAGTTTGCGAGTGATTAATACTTCAAAACATCCTTACAGCATCACGAGCGACTGGAAAAAACTCCAAACAGCGATTCAACGTCAAGCCGGATTAATCCCTGGTATTTATATCACGAAAACCATTGAAAAAAATATGATCCCCTTCTTTTGGGTGCGAGAAGATGGGACGATTGAAACGTTAGTTAATATTCCCCCAGGTGCTGACATTGAATATAGTGCAGCTTTCAATTTCTTGACACCCAAAGTCTCACAAGTTTTACACTACGACGGACTTTTAGGACTGTTGAAAGAAAGCGATTCAACTCTGCGCGTGATCAATGAATCAGAACACGAATATAACATCCACCCCATGTGGAAAGAAGTCCGCAGCGCCCTTAAACAAATGCCATCGGGTGTTTATGAAGATTTAATAGAACCCGATATGCCTTTTCGCACGATGATCATTGGCAAAGACGGACTAGAAAGCCGAGTCAAAGTACCCGCTAAATCATCGGTAATTTTTCAATACAAATGTAAATTATCAGACATTAGCCGAGTGGGAATTATTCCGTTGGGCGCTCGTTGTGCGGCGAGAATGTTGTTATACAAAATGGAATATGATGGGCCAGCTTTTCCCTTTGATCTAACCCGAACAACCAATCTTGGAGATGTAGCCGATATGATTGAAACGGGTTTTTCTGATATGTGGAACCCGAACCTTTTACATTACAATCACGACGAAAGGAGAATCTATCATAGCAAATGGACAGGGCTATCTTTCGCTCATGAAGTGGAAGAAACAGACGACCCCTTAAATGATATGTTACCTATCTATGAACGAATGCGCGTGCGTTACTCAGCGCGAGCGAAACGCTTTTGGTATACGCTACAACAATGTGACGAAGCCCTGTTTATTCGCGCCGGTATTACTAATCGCGGTTATGTGATCGATTTGGTCGATAAATTGACAGCAAAATGTCAAGGAAAACCCTTCCGCGTCTTGCTGATTTCTCCCCAATCTTCTGACGAATTTTCAGAACTTCCTCATGTGCTGCATTATAATTTGGAGTTCAATCCAGATACAATGTATGAAGATTTGGAATATTGGATGCACTGCACAAATATAATGCGAGGAATTCTTGAATCCTTGGGAGTATCGAGTAAAAATTTATATTGGTGTCCGCCAAATGCTCCTAAAGAGCAACCGAAATAAAGATAAAATCAGTAGGATGGGTTAAGTTGGGGAAGCGATCGCACTTTGCTATTTATAGATAATAGTGAAGTCGCGATCGCTGAGAATTTTAACACCTATTGATTGTTGCGATCGCAATAAATATAGCAGTTTTCAGTTCTGTGAGGTACACCGATTGGTAGAAACCCGGTTTCTGCTAGAAACCGGGTTTCTGGTTTGTACCTCATAGGAGCGCACACCGCTATAAAATAAGTAGTGATTTTGAATATGAGTTGCCGACAATTTGTACACCTTATGAGCTAGTGGAGAACTAAATCATGTGGCAAGATGAGATTTTAGAAGAAATTCATCGTATCCGCGAAGAACACGCTAAGTCTTTTAACTATGACTTAGATGCAATGTTTGCAGATTGGCGGAAGAAGCAAGCTGAAAGCGGAAGACAAGTAGTATCGTTACCTCCAAAGCGACGAGTTAAAAAATCCTGGCATCCGACTGTTTAAGAAGCTAATTGTGGCGATCGCACTTTGCTATTTATAGATAATAGTGAAGTCGCGATCGCTGACAATTTTAACACCTATTGATTATTGCGATCGCCATAAATAAAACAAGTAGTGATTTTGAATAACAAGGTATAGAAGTGCTGCCACCTAGCGGTAACATTAGAAGTTTGTTTAGTGCTGGATAACGCAGGAACTTTGATCACTCAGAAAGTCTCGGGCAATGATATCCTTGATTTTAACGAAATAAACTGATGAACTAACATGAACCTCCCACTCATTGATCGCGCCCAACAAAACCCAAACAAAATCGCCATTGTCGCCACTGAAGGAACTTTTACCTATCATAATTTGCTCCAAACTTCAGCTCAAATTGCTACCAAACTTCTCGAAAATCAAGACGATTTACAAGAACAGCGAGTTGCTTTTCTGATTCCTTCGGGATTTCAGTATGTGGCGACACAATGGGGAATTTGGCGTGCGGGTGGGATAGCTGTACCTTTGTGTGTTTCCCATCCCAAACCAGAGTTAGACTATGTAATTGCAGATTCAGGCGCATCAATTATTATTGCACATCCGAGTTTTGAAGCACTATTGCGAGCGATCGCTGAAGATCGAAATATACGATTTATTTTAACATCAGAAACGCTTCCTGAAAATGTCAGTTTACTTCCAGAAATTGAGATCACTAGACGCGCATTAATCCTTTATACAAGCGGTACAACAGGTAAACCCAAGGGAGTTGTTAGCACACATCAAAATATTCAAGCACAAGTAACTAGCTTAGTTTCGGCTTGGGGATGGACGGCAGACGATCGCATTCTACACGTCTTACCTTTACATCACATTCATGGCATTATTAACGTGTTAACTTGCGCGTTGTGGAGTGGTGCTGAGTGTCATATTTTACCGAAATTTGATGCAGAAATCGTTGGCGATCGCATTAGCCAAGGTGACTTAACTTTATTTATGGCAGTACCCACAATTTATGTCAAGTTAATAGCCGCTTGGGAAAATTCCGATCGCGATCGCCAACAAAAAATCTCCTCGGGTTGTGCTAAAATGCGCTTGATGGTTTCAGGATCAGCCGCTTTACCCGTTCAAGTCTTAAAAAAATGGCAAACCATTAGCGGTCATTTTCTGTTAGAACGGTACGGAATGACTGAAATCGGCATGGCTTTATCTAATCCTTTGCAGGGTGAAAGATTAGCAGGATTTGTCGGGAAACCTTTGCCACAAGTCGAAGTTAGATTAGTCGATGAAAGCGGAGAATTAGTCACTCCAGGAACACCGGGAGAAATTCAAGTTAAAGGATCAACTGTGTTTCTTGAATATTGGCAAAAACCCGAAGCGACTATAAAAGCATTTCGCGACGGTTGGTTTTGTACAGGTGATTTAGCCGTATTAGAAAATGAGAACTATCGCATTTTAGGTCGAATCAGTGTAGATATTATCAAAACTGGCGGTTATAAAGTTTCAGCTTTGGAAATTGAGGAAGTCTTACGAACTCATTGTGATATTCAAGATTGTGCAGTTGTGGGAGTGGAAGATGCCGAATGGGGTGAAAGAGTTTGTGCCGCTTTAGTCTTAAAATCAGGAACTGATTTAACCTTAGAAACCCTCAGAAGTTGGGCGAAAGAACAATTGGCTACCTACAAAGTTCCGAGCAAAATTATAGCGGTGGAAGAATTACCGCGCAACGCGATGGGAAAAGTAACCAAGCCTAACGTCGCCAAGCTATTTCACTGAGATCGGATTGTTCTTTCATCTGCGATTAGCATTATAATGTCTTTACGGTAAAGTGCAGAGATCAAAACCTGTCGGTGATTCCCGCACCACACCAACCCAAGCTTAAAGATCAATCAAAACTGACTAGGGTGCGTCTCGACCGGAACTTCTGTTAACAATTTATTGATCGCAGTTGACATCCTCCCGTCGCTAAAAGCGAGGGATTCCTAGACTTCACAATCTAGGTTTCTGCTTCACCCACATCTGCGTACACTACCAACCTTGGTTGATTATGTTCCCGTCTTACGTCATGTCCACAGACTTTCGACCCATTGCAGAGTCCCGATTCCGCCAGCCCGGCGGTACGGTGTCTTGTCAGACTTTGTACTTGTTGCTTAGAGTTTTTACCCAATCAAGCTTTCCTGATTGGAACCCCCAAACTCGAGTTTTCAAGGTGCTAAACCGATTACTTGATTTTTGTATTTCGGTATTTTTCAATTATACAACTATGGGAGGCACGGCTTTCCTCCCGTCGCTTTTAGCGAGGGTCGACCGCCGAGAGAAAAGATGAAGAAGACAAAGATATAATTTCCAGAAGGCACTATGAGACAAATAACCCCTTTGGATTGGCTAGGTTTGTGCCGTGAGGAACTTCTTACCCGGAGAAAGACTCAAAAATACTGAGCCTGCCATCTAGAGTGGGTAGCCATAAGTTTCTCAGCTTGGAGACTTTTAATGAGATGACCAATTTTTCACGGGACCGTGTAGATCTGCACATCAACTCAAGACTGAGCCAGTTTTTACTGGTCAGCGTTTTTTCTATGATAGCCGCGATCGCAGGAGTTGTACCCAATCTAGCAACGCTACCGTCTACATTCACTCAGACTCCCGTTGCATCGGCTCAGTCGAGTCAGGAGTTCAGCGAGGGGGAAATTCTCAACTATGCTCGTGCTGTTTTAGCCATTGAACCCAAGCGTCAACAAACTTATGACGAAATTCGACAAATCATCGGTGAATCTGTTCCGGTGGTGGTTTGTAATGAAACGGGTAGCCTTAACCGCTTAAAGCAAGACGTGCGGGTGTTGGCGACAAATTACTGTTCTCACGCCAAAAAAATGATTGAAGACAATAACCTCACCGTTGCGAGATTCAACGAAATTACTCGCAAACAACAAAGCGATGCTCAACTGCAACAACGAATTCAAGCCGCGTTGGTCCAACTGCAACAACCCCCTAGAAACTAAAGGGCTTTGTTTTCTCGACTCTATTCTCCCTATCTATAATACACTTGGTATGAAAACTCACACTCAACTGTCCTCTCTAAACTGGTATCACGCCATCTCCAAAACTCTCGGCGTCAGCGTTATTTCTATCGTCAGTCTGTTGAGTGGGTTGACTCCCAGCCTCTCAGGACAAGATCTGAGCTTTGGTGTGAGCGCTGTTCACGCTCAAGTCAATCAAAACTTTAGCAACGAAGAAATCACCAACTATGCTCGTGTGGTTCTCGCTCTGGAGTCGAGAAGATATCAAGTATTCAACGAGATTAAAAAAATAGTTGGCGAAGTTCCTCGCATTGTTTGTGATGAACCCGGTAGTATTAACGCCCTTCCCGGAAATGCGCCCCAACTGGCGGTGAGTTACTGTGATCAAGCCAAGCAAGTGATTGAAGCTAGAGGCTTGACTGTGACTCGGTTTAATGAAATCACCCTTCGCCAACAAAATGATCCTCAATTTAGGCAAAAAATTCAAGCCGAAATCTTACGACTGATGGAATCTTCTAAACCATAATATTGACTCACCCGAACGATAGGCAGTTTAATCAGTTTGGCAGTGTTGGTCACAACTCTGCCCAATGGGAGCATCTTTTTGTTTGAATTGCATCCCTGTTAAATAATTTCCCAAATCGTTTGAAATTATGGTATAGTTAATCAAGATATGGGTATGTAGCTCAGTGGATAGAGCATCAGATTCCGGTTCTGAGGGTCGGGGGTTCGAGTCCCTCCATACTCGTTTAATACATTTCCTGACCGATCTACCAACAAGGTTCAGACTCAATAAATGCGATGACAATATCAGCCGGAACAGGTCTGAGAAAATAATACCCTTGAGCAAATTCGCTACCAAGTGTTCGCAATTGTTCGACTTGTTTTGCGGTTTCGACTCCTTCGGCGATCACCGCCAATTTTAACACATGAGCCAGGGTAATAATCGTCTGCACAATCCCGAAATTTTCTCCTTCTCCTTCCGCTTCCATTTGAGAGATAAAGCTACGGTCAATTTTGAGAGTATCAATGGGGAAACGATTTAGAGAACTGAGGGAAGAAAATCCGGTGCCAAAATCATCAATACTCAGCCGCACATTTAATGCTTTTAACTGTTGTAATAAAGCAATGGTTTCGTCTACATCTTTCATAACAACACTTTCGCAAATTTCTAGCCGTAAATACCGAGGATCAATACCCGATTCTAGAATAATATCGTGAATTTGCTCAACTAAATCGGGTTGCGAAAATTGGCGACCTGATAAATTAACACCCATAATTAATTCTAAGTCTCCAAACCGATCTTGGATTTCTTTTAACTGATGACAAGCTTCTCGGATCACCCATTGACCCATCGGAATAATTAACCCTGTTTCCTTAGCGACAGACATAAACTCATTCGGGAAAAGTAAATCTCGTTGGGGATGTTCCCAACGAATTAATGCTTCTAACCCGATTACTTTACCTGTTTTTAAGGAGATTAAAGGCTGATAATAAAGGACAAATTCTTGACGTTGTAAGGCGAGTCTTAAATCGGTTTCTAGCTGAAGATGCTGTTTCCCGTCAACATTCATTTTTTGCTCAAAAACTTGATAGGAACCTGTACCTTGACTTCTCGCTTGATACATCGCAGTATTGGCATTTCTTAATAAATCCTCAGCACTCATATCAGTCGAGTCATTTAAGGCAATCCCAATACTCATCGTTCTAAAAACCTCTTGTCCTTGTAAAAAAAATGGCAAAATTAAAGCTTGTTGAATTCGTTCCGCTACCCAAATTGCATTTTGAGGTTGTCTGAGATTTTCAATCAAAATTGCAAATTCATCGGCACTTAATCGAGCAATCACATCACTGGTTCGCACACAAGTTTTCAAGCGGTGAACCAGATCAACTAACAGTTGATCTCCGGCTTGATGACCTAAACTATCATTGATCACCTTAAATCGATCAACATTTAAAAATAAAACTCCACAGAGTCTATTCTGCCATCGACTTCGATAAATTTCTCCTTCTATTCGATGCAAAAAAGTCGAACGGTTTGGTAAACGAGTTAAGGAATCATGGGAAAGATAATAAACCTGTTTATAAGCAATCACACTAATACTGGTGAGGATAAAAGCTAGCCCTGGCGCAATCAGAGGAAGCCATCCTTTAAAAATAAATAATCCATAGCCAATTGCGAATAAACCCATCAGTACAATACTCAGGGTAATCGCTTGTTTTACCGGATGTCGAATTTGCCAGGTGATTATCCCACCGATGATCGCCCAACCCCAAATCCAAAGAGGTTCTAAACCTAATGGTAAAAACCAAAATAATCGCGGTGATTGCCAAAAATTTTGGCGTTGATTGAAGCCAAAATCATTCAATGCTACACTCATAATATTGCTAACCATTTGAGCATGAACAAATACTCCTGGCATCATCACATCATGGGAGGCTGCCGCACTATAGGGAGTTAAAAAAGAGTCTTTTAAACTTGGGGCTGTTGCACCAATTAATACAACCCGATCTCGCACTAAACTGGGATTAAATTGTCCAGCTAATACCTCTCCAATAGACAGGGTTTCAGCTATCTGAGGCTGGCGATAGTTGAGCAGAATTTGATAACCTTGATCATCAATCGCAGTATATCCACCATTCCCAGCTTTTAACGGAATAAAAACTCCATTCCCCAACTGCATATAATTTGAGTTTCCAGAATAATTTTGCGCTTCAATTCCTTGAGTTTTGAGGTAAAATAAGGCAAGTTGTAGCGACAAAGAAAATAAAGTTTCCTCATCCGTACTCGCAAATAAAAGTTGGCGGCGAATCACACCATCAGGATCAACTGGAACATCATTAAACCCAATCCGTTCAGGGGGAATATTGGGTGGAGACGGAATACGAGGAACACCTAAATTAGTAATTGCAACAATATTCTCCGCTTGCAATTGTCTGATTAGTTTTTCGGTTCCTGGTGGATGGGCTAAATCTCGATAAAGATCAATGCCAATCACATGGGGTTGATGCTGTTGCAGTTGAGTTAATGTTTCTGCTAAAATCTCATCGGAGAGCGGCCAACCTTGGGTTTTTAAGTCCGCTTCCGTAATGGTAACAATTAACAGTCGAGGATCGAGCTTTTGGGAAGGTTGTAGTCGCACCAACAAATCAAAGATTCTCAACTCTAAAGGCTGTAAACTCCCCCATTGTTGTAAAATGACAACAACCAAAGCGATCGCTAAACTAGCAACGAACCCCGGAGCGAAGAAAATTTTAGCCCCAGGGGGTAGGCTGTTATGATTGCTATTGAGGATAGGTATTCGAGATAAAATCGAAGGAAGTTTAGGAGAAAACATGGAGTCTATGTAGAGTTAGATCCGAATCCAAGTCAAATCATTTAATCGAGAGCCTGTAACTTCGCCTGATCCAGAAATGATTCGGCTGACAACAAATATTTTTGATCTTACATACAAATGTAAGTCTAAGTCTTAAAATATCGTTATCGAATTTCAGGAATCAATTAAAGCCGATGACAAATCAACTTCCCATCCCCGTGATTGTGAATGGTGCGGGTGGTAAAATGGGTCGAGAGGTAATTAAAGCCGTCGCGACAGCCTCCGACATGACCTTATTGGGGGCAATTGATCGCAACCCGGAAACATTACATCAGGATGCGGGGAGTTTAGCCGGAATAGAGCCTCTAGAAATCCCTGTAACGAATGATCGTGAAGGGACTTTAGCAATGGCAGCTCAGGAAAAACAACCGGGTGTCATGGTCGATTTTACCCATCCTGATTCCGTTTATGATAACGTAAGGGCAGCGATCGCTTATGGGGTGAGTCCAGTGGTCGGAACAACCGGGTTGAGTCCCGAGCAAATTCAAGACTTGGCGGAGTTTGCAGATAAAGCGAGTATTGGCTGTTTGATTATTCCTAATTTTTGTATTGGCATGGTGTTGCTTCAACAAGCCGCAGTCACCGCTTCTCAGTATTTTGATCATGTAGAAATCATCGAACTTCACCATAATCAAAAAGCGGATGCTCCCAGTGGAACCGCCATTAAAACTGCCCAAATGTTAGGAGAATTGGGGAAAACCTACAACCCCCCCACTGTCACAGAAACGGAAAAATTACCGGGTTCCAGAGGCGGTAAAGCGGCGGAAAATATCCGCATTCATAGCATTCGCTTACCGGGGTTGATCGCCCATCAAGAAGTGATTTTTGGCGCATCCGGTGAAATTTATACCCTGCGCCATGATACCACAGATCGAGTGTGTTATATGCCTGGAGTTTTACTCGCCATTCGGAAAGTTCTTCAACTCAAAACCCTCGTTTATGGGTTAGAAAAGATACTATAGAAGTTCAGGGTGAGGGATGAAAGGTTGTGACAATTTGATCAACGGGTCTTGTCTCAACCTAACATCACTCTATCACAAAAGAACGGATAAAATACCAATGAAGCTCTATGTTGATTCCCTTAACTCGTAAAACCTTTGAGGAATTGATTCCGGCAGTCGCAACTAGCGATCAATATCGTTATTGTTGGGGAAAGCTTTCTGATTTTATCAAGCGACTGTTAATTTCTGCGGTTTGTGCCTCAGTTTGGATTCTTCTTGAGATTTCCGCATCTGATAGCATCAAACCCGTGTTATTAATATTAGGATTAATTACCATTCTCTACTGGTTTTGGGGGCCAGTTGTAGAAGCCAGTTTGCGGAATATTCAATGTCGAAAATATCCCTACTGCGGATTTTTGCAGGGAAAAGTCCTGGATTTTTATATTACAGAAGAAGTCACCAGCGAACAAGAATCCGTCAATCAACGAGGAGAGTTAATTATCATTGAAAATTTAGAGCGGCGAATTAACGTGGAAGTGGGAGATGCTCAAGGGTTTACAACCTGCATTCAAGCCCCCCTAAACCGCTCCCATAAAAAGATTCATCGGGGTCAAGTTGCTCAACTGATTGTCATGTCTTTCCTGGAAGATTTAAGCGGCATTAACCAAGTTTCTGATCTCTATATTCCCAGTCAAAACTTGTGGGTTAGTGATTATCCTTATTTGCGTCGTGACGCCTTTGTAGATTTAAGTCGCTGGGTTCGTTCTCAACGAGAAACCCGCAGGCGATCGCGAACAACCGTTGACCAATAATTGAGCAATAAAATCCCTGTGTCCTTCATCTAGGTTTCATCCGAAAAAACGACTGATAGCCGGAGCAGAAGCTCGTATAGATTAGACATATCTAGGGTTGTCAACTCCCTATCAATCGGAGGAACACACAATGGAAACACCGGGAAATCTCAGTTTAGAACAGCAATTCAAGTTAGAAGTTCTGCAAAAAGAAGTTAAACGTCTAACCCAAGAACAAGCTCAAGCCTATCTCATTGAACTTATGCGTCAGAATATGGTCAAGGATAATTTACTCAAACATTGGATTAAAAATCCTTAATGGATCTTCCGAGATCAGGGGAATAAGGTGTTGATTTGTGATAGATGGGGCGCTCTTGAAGAGCGCCCCTACATTTGAAAAAAATTAATTCACATTCGCCTCACGACCGTAAGCTTGCCAAGCCAAGTCTACCAAACCATTAACAATGGCAACCGAGACAACAGCGCTTCCTTTGCGGCCATCAATGCGAATATGAGGTACCATCGAATCATGTAGACGAGACTTTGCCACATCAGCCCCCACAAACCCAGAAGGCGTTGCAATCACTAAAGCGGGTTTAATTTCTTCAGCTTCAATTAAATCAACCAAAGCCGAAAGAGCAGTCTGTTCTTGACCCACGACAAAAATAGCTTCAGGATACCGTCGAGCTAAAGTTTGAATTCCCCAAGCCGTGCGGGTTTTTTCCCTCTGGGGTCGAGTTACCGCTTCCATCGAACAGTAGACGGGATTAGCAAAAGTAGCGAGAATCTGGGGACTAATCCCCACCTGCACCATCGGTACATCGACTACAATTGTTGTTCGGGCGGCTAAAGCAGCAGCGCCCGCTTGTAAAGCTTGATCAGAAAAGCGAACGAGGTACTTGTACTCGAAATCAGCAGTCGCGTAAATCACCCGACGGACAATTTCGTACTCGGCTGGGGAAAAAACATGATCGCCAATTTCGTGATCAATAATCCCTAAACTTTGGGCATCGGTAATGTGCCATTCCATCGTGATTTTTTGTTGTTATCGCTCTGTGAATCTGTGCAGCACCACCGAACCCAAAAATCTGAGCCAGGTTGTTTCTGTTTACAGGAGTTTAGGATGGGAATTCAGGTGGCACAGTATCATTATATTAGACAAGTTGATCCGGCAAAATGGAGAGTCGATAACTTTCCAGCCATTAATTTTATAAGTTTTCTCAAAACAAACAGGATCGAGAGCGTTAACCCTCAATCCTGCTGTTAAATGGGTCAGTTGATTAATTTAAAGTTCACTCTCCGAAGCAGAAGCTTGGTTAAAAGCCGGAGTCAGATAAGCCGCCAACACACCAATGAGAAACGCCGCAATATTACGAACTAACGGCACCCAGTCAGAAGTCCGAGAGACAACCGGGCCGATACCGAAAGCAATAAACAAAATCCCCCACAAAGGAGAGAAAATTAAAGCCCATTGCCAAGCGAAAATTTGTCCGGGTTTGCGAGGAATAGCAGCAATTCCACAAATCACACCTCCCAAAGCCGAGGTAATCAGCGTTAAAATCCACTGTTCACGGGGAAGTCCGGGTACGACTCGACAACCGCCTTGGCTTAAACAAGATTTAATCGCACCCAGAGATTGGATAATCGATTGATCCTCACCATTGTCTCGCACAAAGTATTGATTTCCGTAACGGGTTTGTAGTTCTACCCAAAAAGTCCGAGAAAGTAAAGCATAGAGGTCACGACCGACATTAAAGTTAAGAATATTTCCACCCCGTTGGTCTGCGACGAGCAGAACACTTTTGTCATCCAGTCCCCAATAGCCTTTAACGGCACGACCTGGACTTCGATCAAATTGAGTCAGAACTCTTAATTTCCAGCCTGTCTCTGACTCAAACTGTTGAATATCTGAAGCGAGCAGTTCTTCTTGAGTATCGGAGAGAACTTCTGCTAAGTCAATAATCGGCGTTTGAATCTTGGGGAGTAACTCGGGATTATCGTAAGCCAGAGCAACCGGAGCAATTATCCAAGTCGATAAGCTCAGACAGCAGGCGACTAAAGATACAAGCAGTCTAGGAAGCCAAGTCGGTTTCATGGGATTTTCTGTAAAGGTCTAAATCGTCAACGATAAAGGATTTTGTTAACCAGGAGATAATCGAAATCTTATATTTCTTTACAATTGTTAACTTTAGCATAGAATTTTATCAGAAAACAGTGATCAGTGACCAGTCATCACCTCTTGCCTGTTGCCTATTTACCAAAAATTGCCGCACACCCCCCTATCTTTAGATATGGGGATATAAGGCAATTTTCAGTAAACAGGTTTGCGAAGTATCCCGCTTTGATCCGAATTTGAGCCGCTTCAAGATTTTCACTGACGGCGATGAGCGATTGCGAGTAAAATATCACTGACATCTACATCTGCCATGTCTAAATCTTGGGAAGACTCAAAATAAACGACATGGTATCCAAATTGTTCTAAGGTGTCTTTGAGCCGAAATAGCTCCGTCGATTTGCCACAACCGATGTGTCCAGAGAAGAGTTGACAGGTGGGTTCATCCCCCGAGAGTTCTCGCACTAGATCGCTACCCCGAACCGAGGAAAAATCGATATAATACTGCCGATCCTCTGGATTTGCCATGTCAATGGTTTTACTAGGATTGCAGGCTTTGTAAAATTGGATCAAATCTAAGCTCACCACAGCAGACTCTCTTTCGTGACAATTCTGTACTCAAAGTATAGATTGACACTTCCCTACTGAGGTGTAGACTCACACGAGGCAGGAGAGGCGGACAGACGGGATGACCACACTGAGGGAGGGGTTCAACCCTGGGGCATTAATTCTTACACAGGAGCCTGTAGAGAGTTGCTAAAGTTGAAATCTGTATGTCGGGCTTCACTGACCCCTGTTGATCCCCAATCTTTTATTGAGACGAACTCCATGATTTTGAGCTATCACAACAGTAGCTGCAAGAGGAACTTATGGCCAATATTGTATCTGTTTCTTCTAATGAATTAGGAAATCGGCGTCAGCAATTACGGCGTCAGCGTCGTCAGCGCTTAGTCCAAATCCTTTGGCAAGGCCTAGCGGTGAGTAGTCTGACCGGGGGAGTCTTTTGGGCGCTCAATCAGCCGATTTGGTTGATTCGTCAGCCCGAACAAGTCACCATTGAGGGAAATCAGTTACTCTCAGATGCACGAATTCGCGACCTACTGCCATTATCCTATCCTCAATCCCTCTGGCAAATTCAACCGCAAGATCTGGCAAAGATTTTAGAATCTCAAGGCCAAATTGCCTCCGCGACCGTCACCCGAGAGTTGTTTCCCCCTCGCTTAACCATTAAAATTCAAGAACGTCGTCCAGTGGCGATCGCTCAACCGAGTCCCACTTTAACACGACGCTCAGATGCCTCTGGGGTCGGCTGGTTAGATGCCAATGGAGGCTGGATTCCGTTAGAGAGTTATGCTAAGTTAGAGCGATCGCGACAGTTGCCCAGCTTGAAAGTGATTGGCAACCCCGACCAATATCGTCCTCATTGGACCCAAATGTATGAAACGTTAAGTCGATCTCCAGTGGTCGTTTATGAAATCAACTGGCAAAATCCGGCAAATTTGATGATCACAACTGAAATTGGAGTAGTGCATCTCGGTGCCTATAGTCCACAATTTACTCAACAGCTTCGAGTCTTAGATCAGATGAGAAATTTACCGGAACAAGTGGATTTGGCTTTAGTTGACTATATTGATTTACAAAATCCCTCTTCTCCACTGATTCAAATGTTGCCAGAACCCTAAAACGTTGCTGATATTTCGACCCTTCTGACCAACAGACCCAAACCCCTCGCTTAATCTGTTCTGGCTGCCCTGGGGTCTATCCCACAACATAATTGCCGAGCCATCCTTTTGTTCACCCTGGGGAAGGTTTGTCATTCGCAAAAGCGATCACTGATGTATAGTTAAGAGCGTCACCATCTGCTTTCACAAGTCGGTCTCAGAAGCTTTCTCGGCTCAAGGGTAATGACTAACTTGAGTTGAGCGGTAATAACTTGTTGAAGGCGTAGAACTATGGCTTTCTCACAGGTTGGGGTGAAAGTCCCTTGGATAAACGGATTGCTTTGTTCGTTGCTCTTGGTTTAGATCGCAACTTACCCTATAGTTGAAAGTGGGTTGCGTCCTTAATTTGAAACGTTATTCACTACCCCTATCGATTAAAATGAATTCTAAGACTAACCTGGGGTCTACCCAAAAGAATAATAATAATGAACAACCTGATTACCAAACGAACCAGAGGTTCGCAGCAGAGTCAACAAATCCATTCCGCAAAAATGAGCGTATGGTAAACCCCAATAGCGACAGTAATTCTATGCCTCACGAAGAGTCTTGGAGTAGCGATATTATACCCAGTAATGCAGCGAAGATTAAAGTCATTGGTGTGGGCGGCAGTGGGGGAAATGCCGTCAATCGCATGATTGAGAGCGAGGTATCGGGTGTGGAATTTTGGGCCGTCAATACAGATGCTCAAGCCTTGGCTCAGTCAAGAGCACTCAAACGTTTACAAGTTGGACAGAAGTTAACCCGAGGACTGGGAGCAGGTGGCAATCCGGCGATTGGACAAAAAGCAGCAGAAGAGTCCCGTGACGAAATCGCTCATGCTCTAGAAGGGGCTGATTTAGTCTTTATTACCGCAGGCTTAGGGGGGGGAACGGGAACGGGTGGAGCTCCAGTGGTGGCAGAGATCGCTAAAGAAGTGGGTGCGTTAACGGTGGGTGTAGTGACGAGACCGTTTACATTTGAAGGCAGACGACGCATTTCTCAAGCTGATGACGGGGTAGCGGCTTTACAAAGTCGGGTCGATACGCTGATTATTATCCCCAATAACAAGTTATTATCGGTGATTAACGAACAAACCCCTGTACAAGAAGCGTTTCGCTATGCAGATGATGTGCTGCGCCAGGGTGTTCAAGGGATTTCTGATATTATTACGATTCCTGGCTTGGTGAATGTGGATTTTGCCGATGTCCGGGCTGTGATGGCGGATGCGGGTTCAGCTTTGCTCGGAATTGGTTTGGGTTCTGGAAAATCAAGAGCCAGAGAAGCGGCAACGGGAGCGATTTCTTCCCCATTACTCGAATCTTCGATTGAGGGCGCTAAAGGCGTTGTCTTTAATATTACAGGCGGAACGGACTTAACTCTCCATGAAGTGAATGCCGCCGCAGAGACGATTTATGAAGTTGTTGATCCCAATGCCAATATTATCTTTGGGGCTGTGATTGATGAGCGGTTACAGGGAGAAGTCAAAATTACGGTGATTGCGACGGGATTTTCTAGCGAAAAACAACAAACGCTTCCCAGCAATCGAGAAACAACTCCCAAACCGTTTAATCCACCCCCACCGCCCCCTCTCGGCCAACAACCTCCGAAAGACCCTTCCGAACAACAGCCTCAACAGCCTGGACTGGATATTCCTGATTTTCTCAGGCGGCGGCGGCCTACACGTTAGAGAGGCTCGGGGAACTTTTAACTCTCACAGAAGACGAGATTGTTCTCATTGGGGGGTTAATTCTGGTGTGGGATTATACTTTAAGTCATCAGTATGGCAAATTCACAACAGTTGATTCCGGTGGCTCTGACTATTGCTGGATCTGATAGTGGCGGGGGTGCTGGCATTCAAGCCGATTTGCGAACCTTTGCCTTTCATTGCGTTCACGGTACCAGTGCTTTAACTTGTGTAACTGCACAAAATACTTTGGGAGTTACCCGAGTCGATGCACTCTCGCCCCAAGCCGTTGCAGCGCAAATGACAGCAGTTGTTGAAGATATTGGGGTACAAGCAACAAAAACGGGAATGTTGCTCAACTCAGACATTATTAGGCAGGTTGCCACTCAGGTTGAAGCGTTACACTTACAGCCTTTAGTGGTTGATCCAGTCATGGTTTCTCGCACAGGAGCGCAATTGATTGATGATCAGGCGATTACTGCCCTGCGGGAGAGTTTATTTCCCCATGCTACTGTGATTACACCGAACCGCTACGAGGCTGAGATTCTCACGGGACTGAAAATTCAGACGCTTGAGCAGATGTACACTGCCGCTCAACAGATTTATGATCAACTCGGAGTCAGAGCCGTCTTAGTCAAAGGGGGTAGCTTACAAGGCTGTTTACGGGGAATAGATGTTTGGTTTGATGGCAAACAGCTACAGACCTTGCAAACTCAAATCATAGAAACACCCCACACTCATGGCACTGGTTGCACCCTTTCGGCGGCGATCGCTGCTAATCTGGCTAAAGGAGAAGAGTTATTTTCCGCTATCGAAAAGGCTAAGGCCTATGTCACTCAAGCTTTACAGTTTTCCCTGACTATCGGTCAGGGTCAAGGGCCTGTCGGACATTTCTTTCCCCTTCTACTGCAAAACCCTTCTTTTTCGCGTTGAGTTGATCTAATTTTATTGGGCTTTCTGGCTATAGCGAGGAGAACGTTTCTGCTGCCAGTAATAGGGATGAGCGGGTATATCCTTTGTGTTTTCCAGTTCAGAGGTATTAGTGCGGCTTCCAGCTTCCGCCATCACTTCCTCTTTGTCTTGAAATAGAGGAGTCGAACTGCGGAGGGGATCTCGTTGTACAGCCGCTAAGGCTTGACGAACTGCCGTTCTGATCGTGGCTTGGTGTTCTTCTCTTGCCCGTTTCTGCTGATGCAACCAACCTTCTTGGCTAGAGGCATACAGGGTGGGCAGACGGTTAAGGGCGTAGGTTTCAACCTCGGTTCGCTGAATATACTGGGTTAACCGAGGAGAAAGGAGTGCCATTTGGCTTCTCACTTCCTCTGCCACCAAGTCTTCCATGATATTGTGGTATTTTCTGCGTTGCTTCACTGACATAGTTGCCACCGAAAACCTTGATGTATCTAGTGTTTATACTGAATTCGAGCTGATAGTTTGAAATGATCCACCAGCACCGAAGTAGGTGATCACGATGTTAAGGAAAAAAGACTTTACCGACTTGATGAGTGGGCTATTTCGATCAAATCCTCAATTGCATCGACCTGCTGCTCACCCCCTAAATAACCAATACCGCGATGCAGGTGAAGGCGAAATTGTTCTGCGAGAGTTTGGCGATCTGTTCCCAACCCATCCTGCCAACATCGCTGCTTGAGGGCGACGAGAAGCAAGGCTGACATTTCACCCCCAAAGACTCGCCAGCTCATTTCAACGTTACTATAAGCAGGCAATGGAACAAGAGACGGTTCAGTGGGTTCTGCAAGTGATAGACAAAAAGCCCAGCGACAGAGAATATTCCACTGCTCAATTTCAGTTGTCTGTTTTAGCTCCGTTAGCTGTTCCTTCGCCACCAAGGAAATCCGAATTCGGTCAACGGGTGGTTCCATAAGTGTCCATTTTTACTGGAATCTCAATAAACCCGAAGTTGATTTAAGCTGTTAAACTAAGCCAGAGAGTCACCCCTCTGACTCGTCTTCAAAACCGTGCGTGAAACTTTCGCTTCACACGGCTCCTCAATTATAAGGCGCTTGTCATGCGTACTAGAGCCATCTTTGGCTGTCTTTTTATCGTGACAGTGGTGATGAAGTAATTGCTTGTTACTTCTGTGATTATTACCTCCAAGAGACTTGGGAGTAATATGGTCGATTTCCATCAAGTCGCCATCACGAAATGTTAATCCACAATATGCACATCTGCCTTTTTGCTTTTTCAGCAATGTAGCTTTGTCTGATGGCATTTCTGGGTGTGAACCCATCCGACTACTCCAGTATGTTAAATCCCCATCAAAAGGACTCTTTTCACCTTTAACTTTGGTATGTCTGACTATTTTTACGTCAGAGTGTCTACTAAGTTTATAGGCTTTTTCATCCCCCCTAGTCGAGAATACCCAGTTCCTAGTCCCTATTGAGTTCCAATATTTCTTGTGAACCCATTTTAGAGATTTGTTTGGGTGTCGTCTTTTTCCCCATCTTCTGAGTTGGTAATATAGTATATTGTCACAATAACTATAGGTTTCTTTACTAACTACAGGTGAGTAGTAATTAGACCATCCTCTAATGATTGGGTTAGCCTCCTTTATTAATGCAACTTGGGGTGAGGATTTATGTTTTGCTATTGTGTCTGCCAATGCCAGTTTTACTAAAGCTTGTAAAGCTCGTTCATTCATTGTTGGGATTCCTAAAGGTCGCCTTTCATCTGTTCCCGGTTTGGGTATCCAGACTCGACGGGTTGGCTTTGATTTGTTACCCAATTTTAATTGGTTCACTAAGGTAATTCTTTCAGTAGGTCTTAGAGATTTTACTCCGTCAGTTCCCGCCGTTTTCTTGCCCTGATTATCTTGACTAACCCGCCGTACAGCTAATAATTTGCTGTACCAAGACTCTGTGAGTAGCCTTTGTAATTTGTGGACTAACTTGACATTATCCTGCTGGCTAGCTCTGAATATTCGTTTTTGCATCTTAAAGACACATCTTTCAACTTTATGCCAATTGATGTCCTTCCATTCATACATCGATTTCTCAATCGTGTTCATAACTTTTGAAATGCTAATAACAACTATTCAATCCTTACAACCGGATTCACGTCAGCTTATCCTTGTTCATTACAAACAGGCATTGGCTTCTTGAATCATCCTTTCCCTGTAAACCTTGCGCTGGTTACTTCTTAAGTATCGACCTTCTTAAGAGGTTTATAGGGGTTACTTCGTTCCTAATTTCCGTTATTTCTAACTTTAGGGTCTCTCTATCCACCGGGTCTTTATGAATGTTCCCAGTTAAGTATGACCAAATCTTCTGGCATATTAGACCATTGACTTTTTTTGTCTCCAGCCAATAATCCAAGTAGGCTGGTTTTTAATAACGATGGTTCGGTCGAGAGTTCGTATTCCTACCCATGATTAGATGCTAGACGGGATTCTCTGTTGGATTCTGAGTTACCGCCGTTTAACCCCGCTTTAGCCTAAAGGATTACCAGTCCTTAGTGACTAGGGGTTATGCTGTCGCCGCAACATCTACGGGGATGGACTTTCACCATCACGGAGATTAAGTTGTCAAGGCTCAGATCATCTGAAATCCTTGCCCTGTTTACACTTCAGCTATTATGCTGTCATTTTGACAGGAACGAATCGCACGATCACCCTTAAATTATACAACCCTTAATTGACATACTCCCCATTTCTAAAGAAAGGGGATTCTCCAAACACTAGCGGCTTTGGATTACTGATTCATTGACAACCCTTACAGCAAGCTGGTTTCCTAACCTACTCCAGAGGGGTGAGTCTCCCCAGTCGTTCATCCCATTTCAGAGATAGTTTCGGTATGCCCTACCGTACTTGAGAAAAAATGCTTGATTCTCTGTACTTGGTGCTTTAAGGTTTTATATGGCCAAAGCATTTCTTGCAAGAACCCCATACCTTAAGTTTTCAAGGTTAATTGCATCCATTAGATGCTGGGTTTTTAGACTGGTTGAATACCCTGCCAGTAGAGTTATTATAGCATTTCCTTGCCTTGTGCCTTGTATCCCCATACCTATTGGTAGGGGCGTG